>JAUNBC010000018.1 GCA_030527285.1 Bacillota bacterium
TTATACCGTCACTATGAACCATGATCGAATACTTTAGAAGGGGAGAGGAGGGAAGTCTCGGTATTTGTTCGAGTGAAAAAACACTAAAAAGGAGAGAATATGATGAAAAAACGGTCCTTATTACTAATTGCTTTATTGATGCTGGCTATGGTTTTTGCCGGTTGTACTGCGGCTGAATCCGAAGCTGAAGATCCTGCCGGTGCAGAGCAGGCCGCTGATGATGAGATCGTTATCGGCATGGTGGTACGCGATATCGAAACGCCTTTCATTATGGCCTTGATCGCCGGCGCTCAAGCTAAATGCGATGAGTTGGGCTATACCCTCGACGTTCAGGACGGTCGCGGCGATTCTCTGCTGATCCTGGAGCATATCGACAACTTCCTGATGAAGGGCGTTGACGGATTCATCATGTCCGGCGCTATCGACCTGAAAGCGGTTGTACCGGGCATTGAAAAACTCAATGCAGCCAATATCCCTGTTATGGCTCTTGATAGCTGTCCCGAAGGCGGCGATATCGAAATGTTTGTAAACTTTGACAACACCCTTGAGACGGAAAGAGCCACCGAAGTCTTTATCGAAGGCATCAAGGAACGCAATGGCGGCGAAGTTCCGGAAGGCGTTGTTATCTGCATCACCGGCGATCTGGCGGATATGATCACCGGGCTTATCACTACCGGTTTCTACAACGTTATGAATCAGTATCCGCAGATAACCGTTGTTGAAGGCGAAGGCAAGTGGAATAACGAAGACTCCTATGAAAGAACCGCTGAGCTGCTGACCCGTTACGGCGACGAGGTTCTGGGCGTTTATGTACATACCCCGGATATCATGGGTACCGGCGCGATCAGAGCTATCGAGACTGCGGGTCTTGACCCTGTTGATTATGGCGTATGCGGCATTCACATCGGTCCCGAATTCTTAGACCTGATCAAACAGGAAAAAGTTCTTTCCTGCGTCGAGTTCCCCGGCTATGATTGCGCTTATCTTGCGGTCAAGTATCTTGGCGACATTTTCAACGGCGTACCGCTGCCTGAGATCGGCGATATCATCGAAGAAGAAGGCGCGATCTGGTCTCCTGCCGAA
The DNA here is from genome assembly GCA_030527285.1 of Bacillota bacterium. Taxonomy (GTDB): domain Bacteria; phylum Bacillota; class Dehalobacteriia; order UBA4068; family UBA4068; genus JAUNBC01. The sequence goes on from JAUNBC010000018.1 coordinate 1,084, forward strand.
GTCATGGATATTAAGACCCAGAGCCCCAACGCCAATGGCCTCTATCTACGCGTCCAAGGCCCGATGGTTCCCACTGAAGTCGCGGTAGACGATCCGCGTCTGTGGGAGAACATGGTGGAGTCCTGGTAATACTTTTTCTTTCCCCAAATGGTTTTACCTCGCTGCACAGCATCTATTGCGGCAAGGCAAGGTAACAAGTCAAAAGGATAATGGCGCGGCGTCTGTCTAAGCCGCCGCGCCATTTCTATACCCCAAAACACGAATATTTCATACCGAACCGGTATTTTCAGGCTCAAAATGAGCGTCTTCAGCTATAATCGAAGCCCAATCTCGAAAAAACTAATAGGAGGAACAGCTAATGGGTAAGTTATTTACGCTGCACGAGGCAACCGATGACTATGTAAAGATCCAAAAGAAGCAACAGGAGGTCGATATTGTAGTTGAGATCTCCACCAAAATGAATAAAGACCTTAAGCCTGACACTTCTATCCAGATACTTGACCATTTTATGTGGACGTTTGCCTGGGGAATGAATATGTCTCTCGGCTGCAAGGTCGATTGCGTAAAATACCGCTCCAGCCATACCATCGCCGAGGATCTGGGCATCACCATTGGCGCGGCTTTATCGAAGCTCTTCGCCACCAAGCTGGAAAAAGAAGGCATCAATATTCACGGCTCGGCAACGTTTGGTCTGGATGAAGCTCTGGTACGGGCGATGGTCAATTATGAAGGCCGGCGGAATTGCTTTATCTCCTACGGGCCGGATTGCCCCGGCGCCCGGACTGAGCTGGTAGAAGATATCCAAACCGCTGATTTTGTCGCCTTTTATGAAGGCCTTACTCAAGGTTTCCCCACCACCTTGCACATAGATTTTCTTCAGGGCCGCGACCAGCATCATACTTGGGAATCGTCTTTTATGGCGGTGGGCGAGGCGATCAGAATGGCCTATTCAACCAATCCATGGAAAATAGCCAGCAATAATCCGTTCTACGCCGAAGAGGGCGTGGCTATTGCTTCCTTGGTTTGATCCAGTATTTCATTCGATATGCGATATTTTCTGACAAGATGGAAAAGCCAATAAAGGAGACAAAAGCACTATGAATATCTTAAAATGGAAAGAACTGTCACCGGAAAAGCAGGATTTTATCCTCAAAAGAGCTGAATTTGATATCAGCGAACATATGAAATTGGCGGCTGAAGTTGCTGACAGGATAAAAAAAGAAGGCGACAGCGCTGTATTAGAATATACGGAGAAATTTGATAAAATCACCCTCACGGCGGATAATATGCGCGTTAAGCCGGAGGAGATTGAAGCCGGTTATCAGCGGTTGGAGCCCCATATCCGGGAGTCCCTTGAATATGCGGCGAAGAATCTGAGGCATTTTCACGCAGCCCAAATGCCTCAGGAAATATGGTTCACCAATGTGGACGAAGGCTTGATGGCCGGCGAAAAGGTCACGCCGATAGTTGACGTTTGTCTCTATGTCCCCCGGGGCAAGGGCAGCTTCCCCTCGGTACTGCTGATGCTGGGTATCCCTGCCAAGGTAGCTAAGGTTCCGCGCATCGTCGTGGTGACTCCGCCTAATGAAGAGGGCGGCATTGATGATTCTCTGCTGGCCGCCTGCAAAATCGTCGGCATTGACGAAGTATATAAAGTCGGCGGTATTCAGGCTATTGCTTCGGTTGCCTTTGGTACCGAGACCATACCCAAATGCCATAAGGTCATCGGCCCCGGCAACGCTTACGCTACCGCCGCGAAACGGGTGCTGAGTAATTATATTGACGCCGGGCTGCCGGCCGGTCCTTCGGAATCGATCATCCTCGCCGATGAATTTGCCGATCCCGAAAAAGTGGCTTTAGACTGGATGATCGAGGCCGAGCATGGTCCGGATTCCGCCGCGTTGCTGGTCACGCATAGCGAAGCTTTGGTAGAAAAAGTCTTGCCGCTGGTCGAGCGCCAGCTGAAAAAGCTTTCACCCAAAAGAAGCTCTTTTGTCACCGCCAATTATTCGACCTACGGCGGAGTCATTCTTACCGATTCACTAGAGGAATCCATTGACTTTGTCAATCTTTATGCGCCCGAGCATATGGAGATCATGACCGTGGAGCCCTTTGCCGTTTTGCCGATGATCAAGAATGCAGGCGAGATACTCTTGGGCGAGTATACGCCGATCACCTTATGCAATTTCCTCCTCGGCCCCAATGCGGTTCTCCCCACCGGCCAGTTTGCCAAGACCTATTCCAGCGTATCGGTACTTGATTTTATTAAACGCTCGTCCGTTGGTTACGCTACGAAAGAAGGCTTTGAACGGGTGCGGGATTATGCCTATAATATCGCTACCGTAGAAGGCTTTGATACCCATGGGCTTGCGGCAAAGGAGAGAAAATAATGCTGCAAAACTATACGGTCAAAAGGAGCTCCAGCGAAACAGTTATTACGGTCAAGCTTGATTTTGGCGGGTTAAAGCCGGATTACCGCAAGCGGATCAAAACCGGCGTCACCTTTCTCGACCATATGATCGAACATATCGCATGGCGCTCGGGGATCAATATTGAGATTACCGCTCAACTGGATGAATTCGCCTTGAATCATTTGCTATGCGAGGATATCGGGATCACCTTTGGCAAGGCGATAGCGGCATACCAGAAAGACAGCGTGGCGGAAGGAAGTCGCGGCTATGGCTCCGCCCGCGCTATTATCGACGAAGCTCAGGCTTCAGCGGATATCAGTTTTGAAAGCCGCGCGTACTTTAATTTTGATCTTCATGGCTTGGCAATGCCGCAAATGACGGAAAACACTCTATCAGAGGATCTGCATACGTTCTTGGATGGTTTTGCTCAGGGCGCAAACTGTACGCTTCACGTCGATTTGTATAAAGGCCAAAACGGCCATCATATTTGGGAGGCTATATATAGAGCTGTCGGAACCGCGCTTTATGAGGCATTAGAAGTAAACAAAACCAGAAAAGGCGCTACCGCAGGCGTAGCCGGGCTGATCGAATTTGAACTGCAAAAAAAGTAGCAATGATCGGTAATACCCGGATAATGTGGGGAAACACATATTTCAAGGAGGTTGCTATGTCTGAAACAGTATTAAAAGGTAAAAATATATTTGACGTATCCGGCAAGGTGGCTTTGGTCACCGGCTCCGGCACCGGTCTGGGCGAGGGCTACGCCCATGTTTTCGCCGAATCCGGCTGCAAGGTTATTTGCGCGGACGTAAAGCTTGAGGCCGCCCAAAAAACGGCCGACGAGATTATCGCCATGGGCGGCGAAGCGACGGCTCTGTTCGTGGACGTAACCAAAACGGAAACTATTGCGCAAATGTGCGCTCAGGCAATAGCCAAATACGGCCGCATCGATATTTTGGTCAATAATGCCGGCGTGGAGGATATCCAGAACTTCACCGATTACACAGAGGAGCTGTATGATAAGATACATGCCGTCAATATGAAAGGAGTCTTTTTTGTCGCTCAAGCCGTGGCCAAGGAAATGATCAAAACCGGCGGCGGCAAGATCATCAATATCGGCTCTTTAGGCAGCTATATCGGTTTGGCTAAATCCAGCGTTTACTGCTCGACCAAGGGCGGAGTGATTCAATTCTCCAAAACCCTGTCTATCGAACTGGCTCCCTATAATATCCAAGTAAACTGCGTAGCTCCCGGCTATTTTATTACGCCGATGACCGAGCCTTTTTTCAATAATCCGGAGCATCGCGCTTGGATCGAAGGGCGGATTCCGCTGGGACGCTGGGGCACGGTGGCTGATTTGGCGGGTCCGATGCTTTTTTTGGCTTCATCCGCCAGCGATTATATCACCGGCGACACCATTATCGTTGATGGCGGCTGGCTGGCCAGCTAAAGGAGGGTGCTTATGCTTGCTGTAAGGTATTATGGTATCGGCGACGTGCGAGCCGAACAAATCGAACAAGTACGCCCGGAAGAAGGCCAAGCCCTGATCAAGGTTATTTACGGCGGGATCTGCGGCTCTGATCTGCATATTTATCGCGTAGGGATGTTCGTGGAAAAAGTCCCCGAAACCATGGGGCATGAATTTGTGGGCGAGATCGTCAGCGCGCCTGCGGGCAGCGGTCTGGCAGCCGGTGATTTAGTGGCGGGCGATCCGCGGGTGGTTTGCGGCCAATGCGCCGCCTGCCTTGCCGGCCTCAGTCAAAGCTGCGCGAGCTTGGGCTTTATCGGCGAGGTGCGCCCCGGATGCTTTGGGGAATATGTGGCTTTGGAGGCGGAGAAGCTTATCAAGTTCTCCCGCAAGATCGATGCCAAGCAGGCCGCCCTTGCGGAACCGCTGGCTGTTGCCGTTCATGCGGCGCGGCGTATTGCGGCGGAAAAAGTGGATAACGCTTTGGTCGTAGGCGCGGGACCGATAGGCCTTTTGATCGCTTTCTTGCTCAAACATGAGTATCATTTCGCGCAGATCGGCGTGACAGATATCGACGATTACCGCTTGGGACTGGCGGAAAAGGCCGGAGCCGATCGGACGGGCAAGGATATAGCTCTTTTGGCCGGACAATATGATGTGTTGATCGATGCGGTGGGTCAACCGAAGGTATTCCATAGTATGCTGGAGTCAGCCAAGCCGGCGGCGCGGATCCATGTTTCTGCCGTGTACGAACATATTCCGGAATGCGATTTGAATGAGCTGGTGCATAAGGAACTGGCGCTCAAGGGCAATAATTGCTACAGCTTCGCTGACTTGCAAGAGGCGGTGGATATCCTCTCTGCGGAGAAGTATGATTTTTCTTGGTTGATCAGCCGCGTTCTCCCCGCCGCCCGGGCAGCCGAGGCTTTTGCCCTGCTCACCGCCAAGGAGAAGCAGGATATGAAGATCTTGCTCGATTTTTCCTGAGCCGGCGAGCAGTGCTTCGGCTATAAGTACGGGAGCCTGACCTGCGCAGTCCGTTTGGACGGTCGGAATCAGGCTCCTTTTGCTTGCCTATTTCAAAAAGCGCTTGATCAGGCGCAAGTTTTTCTCATTATACGGATGATAGCGCATCGGCAGGTCGAAGCGCGTCGATTTGTCAACGACGCTTTTATAGTGGCTGAAGCTGTCGAAGCTGGACTTGCCGTGATAAGCTCCCATGCCGGAATCGCCCACTCCGCCGAAGCTCAGGCGCTTGTCGGCGAGGTGGATGATCGTGTCGTTGACGCAGCCGCCGCCAAAACGCAAACCGCTCAATACCTGGCGTTTTACGCTTTCTTGTTCGGTGAACAGATACAACGCCAGCGGCTTGGGCAGCTCGCGCAGATCGCCGATCACCTGCTGCAGGTCGTCATAGCCGATAACCGGCAACAGCGGGCCAAATATCTCCTCTTGCATCAGCGGCGAATAATAGCTGATATCGTCGATCACCGTCGGCTCGATCAGCAGGCGCGCCTCGTCGTAGCCGCCGCCAAAGACGATACGCCCGTCTTGCAGCAGGCCGAGCAGCCGGCGGAAATGCTTGTCATTGATGATGCGCGGCAGCTCGGGATTATTGAGCGGCTGCTCGCCGAAGAAGTCGCGCGTCGCTTGCCGCAGAGCCTCCAGCAGCTGTTGCTTGCGGCTGTTATGTACCAGCAGATAGTCGGGAGCGACGCAGGTCTGACCGGCGTTCAGATATTTGCCGAAGGCGATGCGCCGCGCCGCCAGTTCGATCTTGGCGCTGTCATCGACGATCACCGGACTTTTACCGCCCAGCTCCAGCGTCAGCGGCGTTAAATGCTTGGCCGCCGCTTCCATCACCGTTTTACCCACCGCCGGCGAACCGGTGAAGAAGATATAGTCGAAGCGGTGCGCCAGCAGCTCGGCGTTGGCGGCGCGCCCGCCCTCGACCACCGCCACCCATTCCGGCTTGAACAGCTCGCCCAGCAGCTCCGCCAGCAGCGCCGAGGTAGCGGGCGCATAGGCGGATGGTTTGACTATCGCCGTATTACCGGCGGCCAGCGCGCCGATCAGCGGCATCAGCGTCAGCTGGAAGGGATAATTCCACGGCGCGATGATCAGCGTTTGCCCATACGGCTCGGCATAGCGATAGCTGCGCCCCGGGAATTGCGAAAGCGGCGCGCGGCGGCTGTATGGCCGCGCCCATTTGGGCAGCATCCGCAGCATATAGCGCAATTCCTCGCGCACGATGCCGATCTCGCACATATAGCTTTCCAGCTCAGCCTTGTTCAGATCGGCCTGCAATGCCGCCACGATCTGCGGCTCGCGGCGGCGTATTTGCTCTAACAGCTTTTGCAGCGCCAGCCGGCGCGTGGTCACGGGCAGGGTAGCGCCGGTGGCGAAAAAGCGGCGCTGTTCAGATAGTATGTGGGTTGTATTCATTGCGTCTCCTCCATTTGCGCCAGCCCGTTGATAAACGGCGCGAATACGGCGTTACGGATTTCAGCCAGCGGCGTCACATACGTTTTGTAGTATGCTCCTTGCCCAAACCCCACCCGGCAGCCGCTTCGCTTTGTGCCGTGCGGGGACCCCTGGGACTGTCTAAAATCCGCGCCTTGTCTCGCTTGCGACCGAAAGGAGTGCATACCTGAGGTTTTCCCGCAGGGAAAAGCCAGGTAGGCTTTCTCAACGCGCTTGCGGGGGGTTCTAACAGCTTTGTGGGGTAAAGCGGGGTAGAGGTTGCAAAAATAATAATTCGCTGTCGCTTGGCTTCAGCCCTCTTGCGCGCGCCGGTAACCAGATATTTCCTTGGCGGCGCGGCCGGGCGGCGGCTTATTGCGTTTGCGGCATAATAATGATACAATCTAACAATAGCGTATTCTACATAATGAGGCGGCGACATGCTGAGCAAATTCTCGATCAATAAACCGATGACCGTGATCGTAGCGGTGATCATCGTGCTGATACTGGGTACGGTGGCTTATTTGAATACCTCCGTCGATCTGCTGCCGGATATCGAGCTGCCCTACGTGGTGGTGATGACCGCCTATATCGGCGCGACGCCGGAGAAGGTCGAAAGCGAGGTCACCAAGCCGCTGGAGGCGGCGGTGGCTTCAGTATCGGGCATAGAGGACATATATTCGCTGTCGGCGGAAAACAGCTCGATTATGATATTGCAATTCGGGCAGAACGTCAATATGGATTCAGCGATGCTGGAGCTGAATAATTATATCAACGCCGTGTCCGCCGCCTTTGACGAGGAGGTGGGCGCGCCGTTCATGCTGCGGCTCAATCCGTCGATGATGCCGGTGATGGTGATGACCGCCGATCATGACGGCATGGGCGAGGCCGAATTCTCCGATTATGTGGAGCGCGAGCTGGTACCGGCCCTGGAGCGTATCGAAGGCGTATCCTCGGTGACGGCGATGGGTCTACTGGAGCAGCGCATCGAGGTGGTCTGGGATGACGCGGCCATCGCCGGGCTCAATGACCGCATCCTCCTGGCGCTGGACGCGGAGCTGCTGGAGAGCAGAGCGGAGCTGGACGAGGCGCGGCGGGAGCTGGACGACGCGCAGGCGGAGATCGACGAGGAAAGCCAAAAGGCCTATGACGAGATCGCCGACGCCGCCGCCGAGCTGGCTGATGGGCGTTTGCAGATACAGTTAGGCTTGAACGCCCTGGAGACCGCGCCTGACGAGCTGGACGCGGCCAAAAGCGAATTGGAAAGCACCCGCGAGTCATTGGCGGGGATGCTGGAATTATATGACGGCATCGACCAGATCGACGACGGCTTGAGCCAGATGAGCGTTGCCTTGCGCGCGATGAACGCGGTCGAGGACGAGATCAGCGCCGAATACGGCTCCGTCCGCCGCGCTATCGCTGCGCTGAATGCGGCGCAGACGGCCTTACAGGAGCGTTACGCCGTATATGAGAGCGATCCCGCTGATACGGACAGCCTGATTGCGCTGCAAAGCGCCGGCGCGGCGGCGGCCGCAGCCTTGGAGCGCGCGCTGCCCCTGATGGCGATGATCGCGGCCATGGACAGCTCCGTGCCCTTTGACGCGGCGCAGACCGCGGCAGCGATCGGCGGCGCGCCGGCGATGATAAATAGCGGCGCGCCCGCCTCTGTCGCGCAGGGCTATGCTATGCTCGACGGCCTGCTGGACGGCTTTATCGAGGGCTTTACCGGTTTTTCTGACGCCAGGAATACGCTGGAAGCGCAATACGCGGCGCTGCAAAATCAAAAGAATCAGCTCGAGGCGGCGGCGATGATGGCCGGCGATATGAGCGCGTCGGAGATCAACGAGGCCATAGAAAAGGTCGACGAGGGTCTGGATGAGATCGACGAGGCGATCGCCGAATTACCGGAGGCCGAGCAGGAGCTGCACGACGCGCAGGCGGAGATCGACGACGGCAGCCGCGAGCTGGAAAAAGGGCGGCTGGAGCTGACCACCGAGCTGGCCTCGGCGCAGGCGCAGCTGGCGATCGCCGAGCAGCAGTTGGACGACGCTTACGAGCAGTTCGATGAGGCGCGCGAGCAGGCGTTCAAGGACGCGGGCTTAGACGGCGTGCTCACTCCGTCTCTGGTAGCGGGTATTTTGGCCGCCGGGCATTTCTCGATGCCGGCCGGCTACATTGCGGGCGGCGACGGCGATTATACGGTCAAGGTGGGCGAGCAGTTCTCCAGCCTGGAGGAGCTGCGCGGGCTGATGCTGATGAACGTCGATATGGATGGCGTAGGCCCGATCTATCTCTCGGATATCGCCGAGGTGGCGATGGCCGATAACGCCGGCGAATACTATGCGCGCATCAACGGCAATCCCGGCATCATCCTCACGCTGGCCAAGCAAAGCGCCTACGGTACCTCCGAGGTGTCGGAGAGCATCAACGCCGTTATGGAACAGCTGATGAGCGAGCAGCCCGAGCTGCATTTGGCGGCGCTGTCCGATCAGGGCTATTATATTCGCGTGGCCGTCGATTCGGTGCTGAGCAATCTGCTGCTGGGCGCGGCGCTGGCGATGCTGATCCTGATTTTATTCCTGCGTTCATTGCGGCCGACGCTGATCATCGCCGTGTCGATACCGATATCGCTGCTGTTCGCGCTGGCGCTGATGTACTTTTCCGGCGTGACGATCAACGTCATCTCGCTGGCCGGTTTGGCGGCCGGCGTGGGGATGTTGGTCGATAATTCGATCATCGTCATCGAGAATATCTTCCGTCTGCGCCGCGAGGGTCTGGCGGCGCATACCGCGGCTCTGCGCGGAGCCAGGCAAATGTCGGGGGCGATCATCGCCTCTACGCTGACCACGATCTGCGTCTTTGTGCCGATACTGTTCACCCACGGCATTTCGCGGCAATTATTCACCGACATGGGACTGACCGTGGCCTATTCGCTGCTGGCCAGCCTGCTGGTGGCGCTGTCTTTGGTGCCGATGCTGGCCTCGACTACGCTCAAGGACGAGCATCAGCCCAAGCAGCGCCCCGTCTATCAGAAGATGCTCGACGCATATGCGCGTGCGCTCGATTTCTGCCTGCGCCGTAAAGCGCCGTTGCTGCTCGCGGTGGCGGCGGTGGCGGTATTCGCCGGCGTCAGCGTTTATTCGCTGGGCACGGTATTCATGCCCGAGGTCGATTATTGGGAGCTGACGATGACCGTGGACGCCAAGGACGAGCAGGCCAGCGCCGAGGAGGTGCAGGCGCTGACCGATCAGGTGGTGGAGCGGGTGCTGACCATTGACGGCGTGCGCACCGTCGGCGCGTTCGAGAACGACCAGCTGACGCAATTAGCCGGCGGCGAGAGCGGTATCGCCGTGTATGTGCTGATGGACTATGAGCAGGATACCGGCGCTTTTGCCGCGGCGCGGCTGATACGCGAGCGCGTGGCCGATATCGAGGACGCGGTGGTGGAGATCAATACCACGACCATGGATATGTCGGCGCTGTCCGGCTCGGGCATCGAGATCGCGCTGACCGGCAACGACGGCGACAGCCTGCGTCAAGCCGCCGGCGAGGTGGCGGCGCTGCTGGCCGAGGTCGAGGGTACCGCCGATATCAATGACGGTATGGACGCCTCCGCGCCGGAGCTGCGCGTGATCGTCGATAAGAATAAAGCGATGGCCGAGGGCGTGACCGTGGCGCAGGTCTACGGCTTTCTTGCCGCCGACTTGAACCGCGAGACTTCTTCGATCAGCGTCGATATCGACGGCCGCGAATACAGCGTGATCTTGGCTCCCGACCCAAACAGCGAACTGACCGAGCAAAAGCTCTATGAGTACAGCTTTGAGGTCGATAAGACCGACAGCAGCGGCAAGACCGAGACCAGCGAGGTCTATCTCAGCGATATTGCCGAGATCGAGCAGGCCAGCGCGCTGACGACGATAGCGCGCGTCAATCAGGTGCGCGGGCATAGCGTCACCGCCGCCGTGGCCGACGGCTACAATATCGGCCTGCTGGCGCGTGAGGTGCAGCAGCGGCTCGACCAATATCAGCCGCCTGCCGGCGTTAGCGTGCGCTTGCAGGGCGAGAATGAAATGATCGTCGATACGATGAAGGATCTGCTGCTGATGATATTGCTGGCTATCGTTTTCATCTATCTGATCATGGTAGCGCAATTCCAGAATCTGCTGCTGCCGTTCATCGTGCTGCTGACCATACCGCTGGCCTTCACCGGCGGTCTGCTGGCGCTGATCGTCTGCGGCATGGAGGTATCGGTGGTGGCGATGCTCGGCTTCCTGATCCTGGCCGGTGTGATCGTCAATAACGGCATCGTTTTTGTCGATTGCGTCAATCAACTGCGCCGTGACGAGGGCTTGGAGAAGCGCGAAGCGCTGCTGCGCGCCGGGCAGATGCGTATGCGGCCGATCATGATGACGGCGCTGACCACGATATTCGGCCTGGCGGCGATGGCGCTGGCGCAGCAAATGGGCGCGGAGCTGCTGCAGCCGCTGGCGCTGGTGGCGATCGGCGGCCTGCTCTATGCCACGCTGCTGACGCTGTTCCTCGTGCCGGTGATGTATGATATTTTGCAGCGGCGGCCGGTGCCGCGGCGGTTGGCGGACGAGGAAGCATAGCGTCCGGAGCGCCGATAAACGGCCGGGCAGACTTTAGTATCAGGCGGCGTAATGATTTTAACGCGCCGTCTTTTTATGCCGTTCTTGTCAAGGTTTTGCATATATGATAGAATAGAAACGCAGTTATCGTACTGCCGCTATTGGTGTTGCGCCGCAAATCGCCATAATTCGCCGCTAATGCACCTTTTGTGCATAAGCGGTGGATAAGCTGTTGACGAGGCGTTGACGGCAGAGTAAAAATAGTGGATTAAGCGTTGATAAGCGCCTTGCTGCTGCGGCTTATTCTGATATCAAGTTCACGGAGGCTGTATGCGTAAATTTTTGCTGATATTGGTGGCGGCGCTGCTGTTGAGCGTGGCCGCCTGCGCCGCGCCCGGGCAACCGGCGGCGGAGCCGCAGGCCGAACTGAGCGAGCCTTTGACGGTGCGGATATGCGGCGACGGCGTCGAGGGCGGCGAGCAGAGCGTTGATTTGAACGCTCTCTATCAGCAGTACGCGTCGAGCGCCGTTTATTCAACGGTCAACAACTGGCCGCTGCCCAAGTTCTATGCCGCATCCGGCGTACCGGTGGCGCAGGTATTGGCTGCCGCGGGGGTAGGCGATTACGGTACGGTCAATTTTGCCGCCGCCGACGGCTATAATATCACCCTGACGCGGCAGCAGCTGGAGGAGCCGCGTTACAGCTATCCCGGGCTGCTGTCCGGGGATGAGAGCGGCGCGGAGCAGGTAGAGCCGATATTAGCGCTGGCCTTCAAGGAGGACAGCGACGACTTGGCGGAGATATTGCCCGATCAGCCGGCTTTTATCTTCGGCCAGGCGAATATCTTTGAGCATACCAATCCCGCTTTCATCGAGAATATCAGCGTCATCACCGTCAGCGCCGCCCCGCCGGAGCAATGGCCGCTCGCCTATACCTTCCCCGTGCCGGGCGAAGTGCGCGCCGGCGACCTGGTCAAGCTGCAGCATGACAGCTTTGGTCTGGTCAAGCTGCATTATACCACCGACGGCAGCGACCCCGACCAGCTGAGCCCGATGTATAATCCCTCCACCTATCAGCCGGAATTGAACGTACCGCTGACTATCAACGAGGATACGCTGATCAAGGTGCGCGTTTACGGTTATGGCAAGCAGCCGAGCGATATTGCCGAATGGCGGTTCACGGTCGCGCAATAAACCAAAGAGGATGAGCGAATGACAAAGCATCTATGGCGTATACTGGTATTATCCCTGCTGACGCTGGCCTTGACCGCTTGCGCCGCCGCGCCCGCCGATAGCGGCAGCGCCGAGTATGAGGCGCAGACCATCGAGATCAGGGGTCTGCCGGACGGCGACAAGCTGATCAGCGTGGCCGAGCTGCGCGCCCTGGAGCAGCATGATTTAGACGCCAGCTACAAGCGCACCACCGGCATGATCGAGGAATTCCAGATGTCCGGCCCTTATCTGGCGGATGTGCTCGCTTCCCTGGGCGGCGATCTTGGCAGCTATGCCGGCATCGGCGTGATGGGTACGGACGGCTACTATTGTCTGGTGGACGAGGAGATCATCGCCGCCACGCCGGATATGATGCTGGCGGTGTTGATCGACGGCGCGGCTGATCTGGGCGAGGGTGTGGCTCCGGCGCGTCTGGCGGTGCAGGGGCAGTTCGGCCCCTATTGGGTGAAGATGGTCGATTCGATCATCCTCTATGACGAAATACCGGAGAAGCGCATCGCCAATGTCTGGCTGTTCGATAATCTGGTCGAGGGCATAGAGCCTTATTATTATGAGTATTACGGCAGCGCGGACCGCTCCTATGAGCTGAATCAGATCTTTACCCGCTTTGACAACGTGCTGTCCACCGCCTTTTTCACGATGAAATCATCGGATGGCTTCAAGAAAAACGAGGCCATCTCGATGCTGCTTTCCGACTATTATATCAAGGTCGAGGGCGACGACGCGCCGACTAATATCTCACCGCATGTGCAGTTGGGCATGAACGTGCAGCATATCGCCTGGTTCTCCACCAATGCCGACGCCGCCATTTTCCCCGAGGAGCTGGGCGTATATATGGAAAACGCGGCGGCGCAGGGCTTGGCGCTGCCGCTGTCGGAGATCTGCTTTGAGGTCGGCATGGAGCAGGTCGAGGGCTTGAGCTTTGAGCTGTACGGCATGGACGGCGAGCGCTATACGGTCAGCGGCGAGGAGCTGTATCAGGGGCTGTTAGTGGTCGAGGACGACGGCCGCTATTCCGTGAGCTGGCCGGATGAGTTGGCTTATGCGCCGATCAGCGACCTGCTGCGCATCCGTCTGGTCGAGGACGGCGGCGCTGCCGACGAAACTGCCGGCGGCGGACAGGCCGCGGCGGGCGGACAGACGCAGGCGGCTGCCGATACGCTGCTGGAGATCAGCGGCGATGGAGTAGGCGGCAGCAGCTATTGGAGCATGGCCGACCTGCAAGCCTTGAGCGGCTATCAGGCCGAGGCCGTCTATTCCACACATAATAACTGGCCCACCGAGGGCAGCATCAGCGGCAAGGGCGTAGCGCTGTACGGGCTGCTGCAAGAGGCCGGGTTGCGGGATAATGCCGCCTCGGTACGGCTGATCGCCAGCGACGGCTTTGCCGTGACCCTGACCATGCAGCAGGTGAGGGAAAGCCGCTATACCTATCCTTCCGGCGCGGAGGTACCGGCTATCGTCGCCTGGGCCTACGGCGAGGGCGCGGCCAGCCCGCAATCGCAGTTGCGTTTTCTGATCGGGCAGATAGCGCCTTCGGAGGTCAATACCTCGGCGATGGTGGAGAAGCTGTGTAAGATCGAGGTCAGCACTTCCGGCGGCGGGCGCTGGGCGGCTCCGGCTATCGACGTCGTCGAGGGCAGCGTACCGGCAGGCACGCCGCTCAGTTTTGTCTACGAGAATATGGATCTGGTGAAGATATATTATACCACCGACGGCAGCCAGCCTACGCATTACAGCGCCGTTTATAATCCCTCTACCAGCTATTTTCAGCCGCATTTGACAACGCCGCTGATCATCGACGCCGATCTGACGCTCAAGGCCTTCGCCAGCGGCTGGGGTCGCGCGGACTCCGAAACGGTCAGCTTCAGCTTCAGCGTGGAATAGCGGCGATGGGCAGAAAATCATTGTTAGTCATGCTCATCTGCGCCGCCCTTTGCTGCGCCGCCTGCAGCGCCGCCGCTTCCGATACGGCGCTCGATCAGGCCGAGCGGCAGGCCGCCGCCGAGCTGCTGCCGGATAGCGGCGAGCTGACCGATATCAGCGCCGAAGCCTTGAACGGCGAGCGCGGCGAGAAATTCGCGGGTTTGACCAAGGTCTATCGCGCGGCAAACGGCGATTATTTTATCTGCGCCGCGCCTTACGGCTATGGCGGCGTGATCGAGATGGCGGTAGCCATCGACACGGCCGCGCAAAGCAGCGTCGGCATACGCATACTCGCGCATAGCGAGACCGAGCATTATGTGCGCGATTTCCAAAACGACTGGTTCACCGGCCGCTTTAGCGGCAAGAGCGTGTATTCGCCGCTTTATTCGGCGCATTTGGGGCCGGAGAATGAGCGGGAGATCATCATTATCACCGGCTCCACGCAGACCACCGACGCGGTGATACTCGGCGTAAACGCCGCCTTTGGCCTGTTCCGCGAGCTTGAATTGGGCGAACAGGCGGAGGCCGTGCCCGCCGCCACCGATATCCATGATTATGACGTAATAATTTTGCTGCCCGAGTAGGCATTGCGCCTGAACTGTCAATGACAAAAACTGTCAATCACGAACGGAGGATGATTATGAAAAAGCTCTTGACCGTATGTCTCGCCCTGATGCTGGTATTGACGTTCAGCCTCAGCGCCGCCGCCGCCGATTACAGCCTTACCATCGCGGGCGACGGCGTGGACAGGCCGCTCACCTTGACCGCCGCACAGCTTGCGGCCATGCCCAAGCTGACGCAGACCTTCTCCTCGGTCAACACCTACCCCACGGAAAAGCTCTACTATTCGCAGGGAGTCAGCCTGTGGACGCTGCTGGAGCGCGCCGGGCTGAAGGATGAGGCGACGACGGTCAATATCGCCGCGCTCGACGCTGACGGCGCGGTCAGCTATAATAAAACGCTGCTGCTCAGCGATCTTTTGGCCGAGCGCTATTACTTTGACGAGACGGGCAATAAAACGCCGGTCGTGCCGGTGCTGGCGCTTAAATTGGGCACAAGCGCCGACGCGCTCGACGACGACGATTTGAGCTTTCTCTTCGGTCAGCTGGCGGATACCGAGCAGACCAATCCCTATTTCGTTTCCGAGACGCGGCTGATCACCGTCAGCTGCGCGCCGGTCAGCCAATGGGCGCCGCCCAGCTATACGATCACCAGGCTCGGCGATAGCTATTATGTGGAGTTTGCCCATGCCAATCATGACGTCAAGATATACTATACCACCGACGGCAGCCAGCCGACCATGGACAGCGATATTTTCAATATCTCCGCCGAGCGTTTTCAGCCGGAGCTGAACGAGCCGATACGCTGCGCCGCCGGTGACAACGTCATCGCCATCGCCTATGCGCCGGGCAAGCAGACCAGCCGCATCATCACCGTTATCCCCGGCTTGACCGAGTATCCGTTTGGCGACGCGGCCTCTCATTGGGCGGCCGGGCCGATCGAGGCGCTGGCGGCGATGAATATCATCAACGGCTTCGGCGATACCAAGAACGGCTTTGTGTTCAAGCCGGAGGATGATCTGACCCGCGCCCAGTTTGCCAAGATCATGGTCATGGCTCTAAGCGGCGGCGAACAGCCGCCGGCGGCCGCCGAAGTCAGCTTCAGCGACTATACGGCCGGCGCTTGGTACGCCTCCTATGTGGAGGAGGCGGTACGGCTGGGTCTGTTCACCGGCTATGAGGACGGCTCCTTCCGTCCGGATAATCCCGTCTCGCAGCAGGAGCTGATCGCCATCGTGGTGCGCGCCCTGGCTGACGGCGAGGCCGAAGCGCTCAAGGCGGCTGCCGATCCGCGTTATCTTGGCGATAGTTCCGGCGTGAGCTCCTGGGCGCGCGGCTATGTCGAGTACGCGCTGACGCTAAAATTGCTGCCGGAGCAGATCTACGCGCAGGCGGCTAATGACAGCGCCGCGCCCTATACGCTGTATGGCGCGGCAAAAGCTAACCGCGCTACGGCGGCGTATATCGTATATATGTTCCTCGCGCAATAAGGGGCGGGAGCATGAAAAAACTGCTTTTATCGGCGCTGCTGCTTGTGGCTTTGCTGTTCGCGGCTTGCAGCGCGCGGCAGCCGCAAATGCGGGAGGAGACCGGCCAGCTGGCATTTACCGCAGAGGGCGCGAGCCTCGGCGTGGTCGATTATCAGCAGCTCGTGGCCTTGGACAGCTATTTGCGGCAGGTGGAGATACACAGCGCCGGCGAGGGCTACAGCGTGCACCAATATCGCGGCGCGCGCCTGCGCGACGTGATCGCGCTGCTGGACGCCAGTCTGTTAGAGCAATATGCCGCCGTTACCGCCATCGGCGCGGATGATTATCTGGCGGCGATCGGCGTCGACGAGGTGCTGATGGAGAACAATGCGTTTGTGATGTGGGAGGATAACGGCGAGCCGATATTGACCAAGGACGGCGAGCCGTACGGTATGCGTCTGGTGCTGCTGGATGACAGCTATGCGATGCGCTATACCAAGTATCTGATCGAGATACAATTCCTCACCGCGGAGCAGCTGTAAAGCGGGACGAGGGGACAGGGTATGAAGATCTTTTCGATCATCGGCGTGAGCCAATCGGGCAAGACCACCACCATCGAGGCGATCATTGCCGAGCTGAGGCGGCGCGGTTACAGCGTCGGCTCGATCAAGGAAATACATTACGAGCAATTTGCCATTGATACCGAGGGCAGCAATACGGTGCGCCACCGCAAGGCCGGCTCGCAGCTGGTGACGGCGCGCGGTTATTATGAGACGGATATACTCTATCCGTCCAAGCTGCCGGTGGACGAAATATTGGCGCATTATGACTTTGATTATGCGGCGCTGGAGGGGGTCAGCGATATACCTGTGCCGACCATCATCTGCGCGCATAGCGAGCAGGAGGTAGAGGAGCGGCTGAGCCAGCAGTGCTTTGCCGTCAGCGGGCGCATCGCCGATAAGCAATACCGCGTTTGCGGATTGCCGGCTATTTCCGTGATGCAGGACGCCGTGGCGCTCACCGATCTGATCGAGCAGAAAGCCGCCGCCTATCGGCCCGAGGCGGCCTATTGCTATCACAGCGCCCAGTATATCAAGGTGGCGGACGGCGCGGCGGGGCGGCTGCTGCAGCGGTTGTTCGGCGACGCGGATGAAATCGTTTTGCGGCGTATCGGTAAGTAGGTGGTCGTCGGTATGCATATTTTTCTCACCGGTACGATGCGAGTCGGCAAGAGCACGCTGCTCCGCAAGGCGCTGAAGGCGATGAATTATACTCATCTTGATCTGGGAGGTTTTTATACTGTTTCCCTGCCCAGCGATTTTTCATCCGGCGAGGTATATTTGCTCGATGCGTCGGCGGCGCAGCCGGAGTATAATCGTAATAATCTGATCGGTATCCGTTGGGGCGCGGGCAAATATACCTCTTTTCCCGCAGCTTTTGAGTTATACGGCGCGCCGCTGGTCGAGGCGGCGCGCGGAAGGCTGCTGGTGATGGATGAGCTCGGGGTGATGGAGAGCCAGTCGCCGTCCTTTTGCCGGGCGGTGCTGGAGAAGTTAGACGGGCAAACGCCGGTGCTGGGAGTGATCAAGCCCAAGTCCGCGCCGCTGCTCGACGCGATACGCGAGCATCCGCGCGTCCGCGTGATCGAGGTCAGCGAGCATAACCGCGATCAGCTGTGCGAGGAGATAGTCATGCGATTAAAAAGGACGCCGTAGCGTCCTTTTTTGTTGCTGTTTATGCGCGCGGCAGCGGGCGGTCAGCGCTCTAATATAAACTCTATGGCCTCGGCCAGCAATTCCGGCGTGCGTTGATACAGGTCTTGCTTATACACGCGCTCCGTCAGCTTATGGAAATCCTTGCCCCAGGGGCCGATGTTGACGCAGGGCATGGAATTGCGCTCGATCTGCTCCAGCGGTATATCATAGAGCAGCCCGAACAGCGGCATCGTCTCGCTGAGTTCGCGGCGCAGCGCGGCGCTGTTTTGCAGCGAGCTGTAGCTGAGATCGGAGATGCCGGTATAGAAGTTCTCGCATTGATAGCTCTGGCCAAAGCGAGCGCGGCAAAAGCCGAGCAAATGCTCGGGCAGGCGCGCGGCTCGCGCGGGCAGATCGTCGAGCAGCACGTTGCCGGCGCTGGGATAATAGGGCGGCAGCAGGCCGTAGACGATGCGCGGGTTAAGGTCGTCGATATAGCCGTAAACGTATTCGAGCAGCCGCAGATTGGCGGCGATCAGGTCGAGGTCGTTCTGTTGCAGCTGCCCGGCCAATTGCAGCAGGCGCTCGCGATAGCCCGCGCGGAAGGCGTCGCCATGAGCGGCCTCGGCTTCGGCATACAGCTGCCGGTAATCGCTGACCTTTACCCGCCAGGGCAGCGGCTGCGCCGGTTGACGGCGTGCCTCGGCGTAGCGGCGGTATTCGTCGTTCATCTGCGCCAGCACGGCGGCAAAGCTCTGCTCCAGCAGCGGGCGCAGCCTGGACAGCAGCTGCCCCGGCGTTTGCCGCAGCGTCTGCACGCTGATGCAGCCATAGGCGCTAAGCGGCATCGACACGTCGTAGTCGCTCTTATTATCGCGCAGATACAACCAGGTCGGCGGCGGTGCGGCTTCATCGCCGACGATATCGGCCAGCTGCATATTCAGCTCGGTGCGCCGGGCTGCCTCGGCCAGCAGATTGAGTGGGTTTAAGCCCTCGAATACCTTGCCCGCATGGGCAAGACTGCCGCGCACATAGACGAAGGGCATCAGCTTGCCCACCGAGCCGAGCGACAGCAGACCCTGCTCCGCGTGCTTGCGCTGATGCGGCTCAGAGTTGATCATCAGCCGGTATTCGAGCTGATACTGCTCGCGCAGGCGGTCGAGCAGGCCGATAGCGGCGCGCATCCCGGCGGAGAGGTTCTCCTCATCCGGCACGGCCAGCACGATGATATTGCCGTCCAGCGTATCCGCGGCAGCATAGCGCGCCAGCAGCGCCAATTGTATCGCGCCGCCGCCCTTCATATCGCAGCAGCCGCGGCCGAACAGCCAGCCGCCGTCCAGTAGGTCGTCGTGCGCTTCGGCGGGCAGGGTAGCGGCGATCTGCCGCAACTGCTCGTGCAGCAGCTCCGGCTCAAAGGCATAGGGGGCAAGCAGCTTGAAGTCCTCGATATTCACTATGTCATAATGATGCAGCAGTACCACGGTGCGCGGGCTGCGCCCCTTGTACATGGCATAGCAGACGCTGCGCCCGAGCGGGTCGCCGCTGATCGGATACGTGCCGTACAGCTCGGGATGGGCGGCAAAATAGGGCTGCGCCGCGCATTGTCCGCAGAAGAAACGCTCGACCTCGCGCTCCCCGGCGCTGTGGGTATAGCTGGCGACCTTGATATAGGCGCGCAGTATCGCGTCGATCTGCGCCCCGATATTGTCCAATGGCAGTTTGCTCATCGTTACACCTGTTGACGCAGCAGCGGGCAGGTCAGGCAGGTGGGGCCGCCGGTGCCGCGATAGGAGACTTCCTCGCCCTCATAGGTGAAAAGCTCTATGCCGGCGGCGCGCAGCCTGGCTTCCATCTTCGGGTTGCCGGCCATCATCACGCATACGCCCGGCGCCAGACACAGCACATTGGAGCCGAGGCGTTCATATTCGTCGTCGTCGCATTCGATCAGCGTATAACCGTGTTCGAGCAAATACTGGCGGAAGAATACCGGCATGAATTTGGAGTAGACGACGGCCTTATCGGTATCGACAAAGCTGATCACGCTCATCAGATGCAGGCAGCAATCCTCGCCGTCGCCATGCGGCATCGGTACGATGATGTATTCGTCGATAAAATCCCTAGTCAGCTCCGTGAATTGGCGTATGCCTTCGGCATTGGTGCGGTAGCCCTGCCCGATGGCCACGGTCTTTTCATTGATCCACAGCACGTCGCCGCCTTCCATCTTGCCGGGCGGCAGTATATGGCCGAGCGTAGGTATGCCCAGCTCCAGCAGATACTTTTCGCTGGCGATACGCTCGCCGGAGCGCAGTTGCTTGCCCATCGGGAAGTAGATCGCGCCGCGCACGGTGATCTTCAGCGGGTCATGCGTGTAAATAGAATCCAGACCCACGCCGCTGTCTGCGGGCAGCGCATAGATATGCTTGACGTGGCTTTTGAGTATCTCCTCAAAAGCCGCGTGTTCGCGCACCGTCCGCTCATAATCGGGGCAGCCTAAATAATTATAGGCTCGCCATTGTCCGTCCAAATGCTGCTGCGAGATGAAAGCCTGTTCGGGGCGCTTGATCAGTATCGAGTCGATCTTGCCCACCATTGATTGGCAACCGTATTCCATATTTCCGCCTCCTTATACTGACGCGGCGGCCTGCGCCGCCAGCAAAAAGCTCTCCGCCTGCTCGAGCAGCAGCTCGCGTCCCTCGCCGCTGACCGCGGAGAAGGGTATCAGCTCGCTCTTGCTCACGCCCAGCGTGGATGCGATCAGCGCTAATTGCCTGGCGCGGGCGTTTCTGCTTAATTTGTCGGCCTTGTTGGCGATCAGCAGCGGCCGGTATCCGGCCTCGCAGAGTATGCCGTACATCGCCGTATCCAGCGGCGACGGCGCATGGCGAATGTCCACCAACTGCCAGCAGGCGCGCGCCGGTTGCTCGCTGCGCAGGAATTGCTCGATGATGCGCAGCCATTGCTCGCGCTCGCTTTTGCTGACCTTGGCGTAGCCATAGCCGGGCAGATCGACAAAATACCAGCGCAGCGGCTGTCCTTGCTCCGCTATGCCGTCGATACGATAGAAGTTGAGCAGCCGTGTTTTGCCAGGAGCCGCCGAGGTGCGGGCGAGGTTCTTGCGGTTGATCAGATTGTTGATCAGCGAGCTTTTGCCGGCATTTGAGCGCCCGAACAGCGCGATCTGCGGCAGTATCAGCTCGGGGTATTGTTCCTTTTTGACCGCCGAAGCGGCGATATCAGAGCTTTTGACCTTGATCATCGTTTATTTGAGCAGGGCGATACTCAACGCCTGCCGTATATTATCCACATAATGACAGTTGAGCTGTTCGCGCACGTTGGCCGGTATCTCCGATACGTCCTTGGCGTTCTCGCGCGGCAGGATGATCTCGGTGATGCCGTAGCGATAGGCGGCCAGCAGCTTCTCCTTGATCCCGCCCACCGGCAGTATGCGCCCGCGCAGCGTGATCTCGCCGGTCATCGCCAGATCGCCGCGCACCTTGCGTCCGCATATCTGCGAGAGGATGGCGGTGGCGATGGTCACGCCGGCCGAGGGGCCGTCCTTGGGTATCGCGCCCTCCGGCACGTGGATATGGAACTCGGTAGTCTCCTCGATATTGGCGGGTATATCATAGTCCGCGCCGAGGCTGCGCACGCAGGTGTAGGCGGCCTGTACGCTTTCCTTCATCACGTCGCCGAGCTGGCCGGTGATCGTCAGCTTGCCCTTGCCGGGCAGCGTCTGTACCTCGATCTGTAACAGCTCGCCGCCCATTTCCGTCCACGCCAGACCGGTGGCGATGCCGACGGCGGCTTTCTTATGCGGCTTGTCGCCGATATAGCGCGGCACGCCCAGATAATCCTCGACATTCCTGGCGCAGATGCTGAAGGGCGGCTCGACGCCGGCCACGATATCGCGCCCGCATTTGCGGCATAGCTTGGCGATATGCCGCTCCAGCTCGCGCACGCCGGCCTCGCGCGTGTATTCACGGATGATCTTCTTCAGAGCCGGCCGCGTGATCTTGAGCTGGTCTTTGGTCAGGCCATGCTCGGTCAGCTGCTTGCCTGTCAAGTGGCGCGCGGCGATATTCAGCTTTTCCTCCTCGGTATAGCTGGAAAGCTCGATGATCTCCATGCGGTCTTGCAGCGGGCGCGGTATATCGCCGCGCACGTTGGCGGTGGTGATGAACATTACCTTGGACAGATCATAGGCGATCTCCAGATAATGGTCGGAGAAGGTGTTGTTCTGTTCGGGGTCCAGCGCTTCCAGCAGCGCCGAGGTCGGGTCGCCGCGCCAGTCGCTGCCCAGCTTATCGACTTCGTCGAGCAAAAACAGCGGATTATTGCTGCCGGCCTGCTTGATATTGGCAAGGATGCGTCCCGGCAGAGCGCCGACATAAGTGCGGCGATGACCGCGTATCTCAGCCTCGTCGCGCACGCCGCCCAGGCTCATGCGCACAAAGTCGCGGCCGGTAGCGCGGGCGATCGAGCGCGCCAGCGAGGTCTTGCCGACGCCGGGCGGCCCCACCAGACACAGTATCGGCCCCTTGAGATTATTCTTCAATTGGCAGGAGGCCAGATATTCGAGGATGCGTTCCTTGGGCTTTTGCAGGCCGTAATGATCCTCGTCCAGCACCTTTTCCGCATGATGGATATCCAGCAGCTCCTCTTTGTATTTATCCCAAGGCAGCTCGAGGATGAAATCGAGATAGTTGGCGGCCACCATCGCCTCGGCGGTTTGCGGCGGCATCTTCTCCAAGCGCTTCAGCTCGGCTTCGACCCGCTCCATTGCGTGCTCGGGCAAATTGGCCTCGGCGGCGCGGCGGCGGTATTCCGCCAATTCCTCGCCGCGTTCATCGCCTTCGCCCAGCTCGCTTTGTATGGCTTTGAGCTGCTCGCGCAAATAGTAGTCCTTCTGGCTTTTTTCCATCGCCTGCCGCACGCGGCCGGCGATACGCCGCTCCAGCTCTAAGATTTCCATTTCCTCGTCCAGCATACGGATGATCTTTTCCATGCGCTGCGGCACGGCCAGCGTTTCCAGCAGCTCCTGCTTTTGCTCGGCGCGGATGTTCAGCTGACCGGCCACGGTATCGCTGAGGCGGTGCGCCTCCTGTATGCCGGAGACGCTGATCTGTATCTCGGGGGAGATGCGCTTGGAATTGCGCGCATAGTCGTCAAAGGAGCTGCGCAGCGTGCGTGACAGCGCCTCGGTCTCCAGCGCGTCCGCGCCTAATTCCTCGGCCAGCGGCGCAACTTCCACAAGGAAGAAGGGGCTGTGCTGGAAGCAGCTGATGCGCTGGGCGCGGTATAAGCCCTCGACCAGCAGGCGCACGGTGCCGCCCGGCAGCTTCAGCAGCTGGCAGATCTTGGCCACGGTGCCGACCTCGTAGATCTCCTCGGGTTCCGGCTCGTCGGTTTGCGCATCCTTTTGCATGGCGAGGAAGATCAGATTTTCCTCGGCCTCTATCGCTTCTTCAATAGCGTTGATCGAGCGGTCGCGCCCGACGTCAAGATGCGTGACCGTATAGGGGAATACCAGCATCCCCCGAAGAGGCATCATCGGCATGGTCTGCCAATCCTCGGAATAGCGATAGCGGCGTTGTTCTTTGACGCGGGTTATGATACCTTTATTGTCCATGATATGTACCTCTTAAATTGGCGTTTACGCCAAGACGTAGTTTTATTTGCCATCTTGACTTGCTCGATAATTATAACATGATTACGAAAAAAAGCAAATAGACGAGTTATGGCAATAGCGGCGGGCGTTCTTTACAGTATATGTTGTAAAGGCGGCAGGGGTCAGCGGCCGGCGGAAGGCGGGGCATGCCCTTTACAGCGGCGCGATGATGGCGTATAATCTTTGCGGAGGGCATTACGATGAATGAAAACGATTTTTGCCGTTTGGAAAAAGGCGCGCTTGGCTGTATGCGCCTTTCCGCCGCGCTGGGCGCGGGCGCGATGCTGCTGATACTGGCGGCGGCGCGCCTGATATTGCATTTCTGTGAGGTCGCCTTGCCGCCGTACGTCGATTGGCTGCTGCTGGCCTGGGCGGCGCTGTGGATCGCCTATATTTTTATCTCGCCGGCCATTCGCTATCGCCGCTACCGTTATTTAGTGGACGAGGACAAGATCATCGTCCGCGAGGGGCTGTGGTTCATCAGCACCGAGCTGGCGCCGATCGAGCGCGTGCATCAGATCGCCGTCAAAAGCGGCCCCATAGACCGCAAATACGGTCTGGCGCAGGTGATCGCCACCACGGCCGGCGGCACTATCACCATTCGCTTTTTGCGCGCCGAGCTGGCGGCGGAGATCGCCGCGTCCTTGCAGGTCAAGGTGCGTCATATATTGCGGCAGCAGGGCGTCAGCCTCGAGCTGCCCGCCGTCGGGGCGGCGGCGGATGCTGCCGCTCAGCCGCTGAATTCCGAGGATATGCGCGATGAATGAGGAGCGGCGTTGTCATTTTGCCTACGTGCCGATACGCACGCTGCGCACCGCTTGGGCGGCGTTGGCTGCGATAGTGTTGTCCTTCGTCAATAGCGGCGGCGAGCAGATACTGGAGCGCGGCGCTACGACGATCGGCGTGTTGCTCGGTTTGGCCGTTTTGCTGCTGGCGGTGATTGTATGCTATTTTCTGCGCTGGCGCAAGACTTTTATCAGCCTTGAGCCGGAGCAGCTGATCATCGACCGCCGCACCATCAACAAGCGCCGCACTACGGTGCGCCTGTCGACGATAGCCAGCGTCAATTTGCGGCAGGGAGTGCTGGAGCGGCTGTTCGGCGTGTATCGGTTGCAGCTGGATATCAATTCCGCCGCTACCGCCGACAGCACCGATTTTGATTTGATATTCAGCCGCGGCGTCGCCCTTGAGCTGCGCGACGCGTTGATCGCCGCTAATGATCCGCTGACGGCGCAAGCGATAACGACCGATGCTGAACAGCAGCCGTTGATCAGCTTTGGCTTCGGGCAGGTGATACGCCATTGCCTGCTCAGCCTGTCGATCGGCAGCATCTTTTTTGCCGGCGTGGGCGCGCTGCTCTGGGAGTGGCAGCTGCGCGTATCCGCCGCCGGCGGCCAGGTCAGCTGGACGCCGGTGATCATCGCCATGGCTCCGGCGGTATGGCAATCGCTGAAACCCTTTTTTATCTATCATCATTTCCGTGTGCGCAAAAGCGGCGAGCATGTCGATATCTCATACGGCCTGATCAGCAGCCAACGGTTTTCGCTGCCGCTGGATAAGACCAACGCTATCATCATTCGCCGGCCGGCGCTGGCGCGGCTGTTCGGCCTGTGCTGCGGTGAAATGATCAACGTCGGCATGGGTAGCGCCGAGGAGCGGCAGGCGCCGCTGTTTTGTCTGCTGGTCAGCGAGCGCCAGATGTATGAGCTGCTGCTGAAGATCGCCCCCGATTATGCGCATGCCGGGCTGCTGCCGCATTCGCCGCCGCGCGCCGTCTATCCGGCGCTGGCTTCGTGGACGCTGCTCGGACTGTTGGTGTCAGCGGCGGCGCTGATCTTCGCCCGCTGGTGGCTGGCCCTGCTATTGCCGGTGGCGCTGCTCAGCGGCTATTGCCAATACCGCTGTCAGGAGCTGGCGCTGTTCGACGACAAGATCAGCATCAGCTCCGGCGTATTCAGCAAGCGCAATATCACCGTCGAATACCGGCGCTTGCAGCAGCTATGGTACAAGACCGGACCTTTAGCGCGGCGCATCGGCGTGGCGCGGGGCGGCGTCAGCATACTCAGCTCCAGCGCCAGCAAGCATAATTCGATCGGCTATTTCGGGCTTGACGATTATGCCTTCATCGAGCGGGCGATGCTTGATGCGGCAAACAAAAAACGGTAGCCCTAAGTTGCACCGCCTAAAGGCTACCGTTTTTTTATGCTTGCGTTTATGCGCTTTCGTTTTGCTTGCTGCGCGGCTTTTTCGGCTTTTCTCGGCTCACCAGCAGCGGTTTTTCTTTTTTCTCCACCGCGCCCTTGGTGATCACGCATTTGCAGATATTACCGGCGGAGGGCGCCTCGAACATCACGTCGAGCAGCAGCGCCTCTAAGATGGCGCGCAGCCCGCGCGCGCCGGTCTTGCGCGACAGCGCCTCCTCGGCGATAGCCTCTACCGCCTCGTCGGTGAATTCGAGCGCGATATCGTCCAGCCCCAGCAGCTTTTGATATTGCTTGATCAGCGCGTTTTTCGGCTCCTGCAAAATGCGCATCAGCGCCTGCTTATCCAGCGCGTCGAGGGTGACGATGATCGGCAGACGGCCGGCGAATTCCGGTATCAGGCCGAATTTGAGCAGATCCTCGGGCAGCGTATGCTTGAGTATATCGGAGTTTTCGGCGTCGTTTTTGGAGATGATCTTGGAGCCGAAGCCCATGGTGTTCTTGCCGAGGCGATTGCGGATGATGCTCTCGATACCGCCGAACGCGCCGCCGCAGATAAAGAGGATATTGGTGGTGTCGATCTGGATGAATTCCTGATGCGGATGCTTGCGCCCGCCTTGCGGCGGTACCGAGGCGACGGTGCCCTCGAGTATTTTCAGCAGCGTCTGCTGTACGCCCTCGCCGGAAACGTCGCGGGTGATCGAGAGGTTCTCCGATTTGCGGGCGATCTTGTCGATCTCGTCGATATAGATGATGCCGCGCTCGGCGCGGGCAATATCAAAATCGGCGGCCTGAATGATCTTGAGCAGGATATTCTCCACGTCCTCGCCCACGTAGCCGGCCTCGGTCAGCGAGGTGGCGTCGGCCACGGCGAAGGGCACGCGCAACACGCGCGCCAGCGTTTCCGCCAGCAGCGTTTTGCCGCAGCCGGTGGGACCGAGCATCACGATATTGCTCTTTTGTAGCTCCACCTCATCCTCGTCATCGAGCGGCGTGGTGATGCGCTTATAGTGGTTATACACGGCCACCGACAGCGATTTCTTCGCCGCCTCCTGCCCGATCACATAGCTGTCCAGCACCGCCTTGATCTCGGTCGGCTTGGGTATTTCCTGCAGCTCGTCGTCGTCGAACAGCGAGATATCCTCGTCGATGATCTCATTGCACAGCTCGATGCATTCATTGCAGATATAAGCGCCGGGACCGGTGATCAGCTTGCGCACCTGATCCTGTGATTTGCCGCAGAATGAGCATTTAGGGGTCATGGGGTTGTCGTCTGGGGTTTTGACCATATATTCTCCTATTTACGGTTCTTCTGATTGCTGACCACGTCGTCCACCAGGCCGTATTCCTTGGCCTCCAGCGCCGACATGAAGTGGTCGCGCTCGGTGTCGCGGGCGATCTTTTCCAGCGGCTGGCCGGTGCGCTCGGCGAGGATGGCGTTCATCTCGTCGCGGATGCGCAGAATACGGCGGGCATGGATCTCGATATCGGTGGCCTGCCCCTGCGTGCCGCCCAGGGGCTGATGGATCATGATCTCGCTGCGCGGCAGCGCCAGACGCTTGCCCCGGGTTCCGGCCGCCAGCAGGAACGCGCCCATCGAAGCGGCCATACCGACGCAGATCGTCGATACGTCGCAGCGTATATATTGCATCGTGTCATAGATCGCCATACCGGCGCTGATCGAGCCGCCGGGGCTGTTGATATACAGATGCACGTCTTTGTCCGGATCCTCGGCTTCAAGGAACAGCAGTTGCGCGATCACCAAATTGGCGACGTTGTTGTCGATCTCATTGCCGAGAAACAATACGCGGTCTTTGAGCAGGCGCGAGTAAATATCATAGCTGCGTTCACCGCGATTGGTCTGCTCGATGACCATCGGTACGAGGATGCTATTGCGTGGCGATTGATCTTGCATCATATTGCACTCCCTTCAATGGAAATTATACCCAGAGTCAGCGTTATTTATTCTTGCTCTTTTTCGCCGTCCGGCTGTCCGGCGGCTTTAGCTTTGGCCTCGGCCTGCGCCTTTTCCTGCTCGGCGCGCAATTCGGCGATAGTGATGGTCTCGTCGGTTATCACCGCGCTGTCGGTCAGCAGATTGGTGGCCTTTTGCATCTGCAGGCTATAACGGATATCGTCCAGCGCATTGTTCTTCTCCAGCATTTCGCGCATCTTATCTTCGGGCTGCCAATATTGGACGGCCATAACTTTGATTTGTTCCGCAACCTCTTCATCGCTGACCTGAATATCCTCAGCCTTGATGATCGCGTCGAGCATCAGATTGCGCTTGACCATAAAGGCGGCCTGCGGCTGATAGTTCTCGCGCAGCTTCTCCATGGTCATGCCGGTGTATTCGAGGTATTGCTCCAAGGTCAGACCCTGCTGCTTCATCCGCTCGCCCATATCGGCGATCATGTCGTCAAGCTGCTGCTCGATCATCACCGGCGGTATATCGACCTCGGCGTTCTCGGTGGCCTTGGCTACGGCCTCGCCCAGCGCATTGTCATTGGCCTGACCGAGATTGCGCTCGGCGAAGCGGGCGCGGATCTCGTCGCGGAACTGCTCCAGCGTTTCGGCTGTTTCGGAGGCCTCCTGAAGGAATTCATCGTCCAATTCCGGCAGCACCTTATGCTTGATCTCCTTGACCCTGGTCTCGAACACCACCGGCGCGCCGGCCAGGCTCGGCTCATGATATTCGGCGGGGAAGGTGACTTCGATATTTTTCTCGTCGCCGACCTTCGCGCCGAGCAATTGCTCCTCAAATCCGGGGATAAAGGTATGCGAGCCCAGCTCCAGCGGATAGCTCTCGCCCGTGCCGCCGTCAAAGGCTACGCCGTCCTTCAGCCCGCGAAAGTCGATGGTCACCACGTCGCCCGCGGCGGCTTGCTCGCCCTCGGCCGCGTCGATCAGCTTGCTCATACGCTGGCGCTGCATCTCGATCTCTTTGTCGATCTCGTCTTCCTCGACGGCGACGATCCGCCGCGTCAGTTTTAGCTCTTTATACTGGCCGAGCGTGATCTCCGGCTTGACCGTGATATGCGCCTTGAAGATGAAGGGCTTATCCTTCTCCAGCTGTACCGTCTCGATCTGCGGACGCGCCACCGGCTCGAGGCCGGTCTCGCGCAGCCCCTGCGCATAGGCTTCGCCGATCACGCCGTCCGCCGCTTCTTCGAGTATCGCCTCGATGCCCAATTGCGATTCCAAGATGACTCGCGGCGCTTTGCCGGGGCGGAAACCGGGAATATTGACCTTGTTGGCTAAACGCTTGCAGGCAAATTTGACCTGGTTTTCCATTTCTTCGGCGGGTATTTCCACCTGCATGATCTTTTGGTATTTCTCACCGTCGCTAACCTGAAACCTCATGTTGTCCTCCTAAAACAATTATTTGTTCAGATGCGGCTGCTGCAGCCGGCCTGTATTTTCAGCCAAATAATAATAATTCTACATAACATGCGCTTTTCCTGCTTGCGCCAATGCGCCTACCCGATCAAATGCACCAGAGGCATCATCGTGATGCCGACGAATACGGCGATCAGCGCTTCTTTCTTATGTCCGTATTGATACGAGGAGGGCAGCAGCTCCTCCAGCGCGATATAGAGCATGATGCCGGCGGTCATGGCAAAAATCACGCCCATGACGAAATCATTGATAAAAACGCGGATCAGCAAGCAGGCGAGCAACGCCCCCACCGGCTCGGCCAGACCGGCGATGAAGGTGTAGCCAAAGGCCTTGCGGCGATTGCCGGTGGCGCAGTAGATGGGCAGCGCCACGGTCAGCCCTTCGGGGATATTATGCAGCGCTATCGCCGTGGTCACGGTCAGCCCGATGCCGGACGCTTCATAATTAGCCATGAAGGTCGCCATGCCCTCGGGGAAATTATGCAGCATGATCGCCAGCATCGAGACGAAGCCGACGCGGAACAGATCATGATGCGCGCCGCCGAGGCTGTTTTGTTCATCGGCATGAGGCACCAGCCGATCCAGCAGCGTCGCCAGCAGCACCCCGCCGACGAGGAAGCTTACCGCCAGCAGCATACCGTTCTTTTCGCCGGCCGCGGCATGGAAATAGGCCTCCGAATGCGGCCACAGGTCGTGGAAGGAGACGCAGATCATCACGCCCGCCGCTAAACCGAGCGCGATCGAGATCAGCCGCTCATTCTTATCCTTGACAAAGAGGATGAAGGCCGCGCCCAGCAGCGTTGCCATACCGGCGATCGCGGCCATCAGCAGGGCGTTGAGAGTACCGTCTGTGAGTATCATTTATCCGACGTCCAATCCTAAGAGATTTTTAGCCAGCAGGCCGATGATAAAGGCCAGCAGCGCCACGCTAAGGCTGATGACCGCCATTTCGCCGAAACGGCGCAGAAACGGCTCGTCCTTGGCTACCGAGATATAGTAGTTGAAGAAGAGGATGATCAGGATCACGGTGGCGATCATCGTGGCAAAGGCCGGCACATACATATCTACGGGGAACAGCAGGTACGGCAGCACCAGCAGCGCCACCGTCACCAGATAGGCGACGCCGGTATAGAAGGACGACTTGAGCGCATTGGGGTTGCCGTCGGCGCGCTCGGCCAGATAATTGGAGGCCGCCATCGAGAAGGTCGCCGAGACGCCGGTGATGATGCCGGTCAGCGCTACCAGATGCGTATTGGCCAGCGCAAAGGTGATACCGGCGATAGCGCCGGTCAGTTCGACCAGCGCGTCGTTCAAGCCCAGCACCATCGCCCCTACATATTGCAGCCGCTCCTCGTTGAGCATACCGATCAGCTCCGCCTCATGGCGCTTTTCATCGGCCTGCACCGCCGCCGCTTCCGGCACTTCGTCGAGCAGGCGCTGATATTCGGCCACGGCTAATTGCTCGTCTTTTTGCAGCTTCTTCAGCACAAAGGTATAGCCGAGCAGCAGCGTGGTCAGCTTCATTTGCAGCAGCTTCAGCTTGGGCGCGCTCATCGTCACGCCGGTATATTGCCGCCATGTTTCAGCATGCTCATACTCGTCGGCGGACATTTGCAGCAGCAGCTCGCGGTTTTGCTCCTGCTTTTCGCGGCGCGCCATAAAGGCGTACAGCTCCGCGCCCAGCAGTTCATCGCGCTGGCAGCCGCGTAAGATGCCGTGCAGCTGCGCGCTTAATCGTTTATCGTCCATATCTGCTCCTTTTATACGTTTGTTATCTGTTTTGGTACAGCTGCTCGACATAGCGCACTCCGGCCATCGCGTCCGCCGCGTAGAAGTCCGCGCCCATCCGGGCGGCGTATTCGGCGGTCAATACCGCGCCGCCGACCATGATCTTCAGCGCCGGTAACCGCGTATGCAGCAGCTTGACCGTATCTTCCATCGCAGCGACCGTGGTGGTCATCAGCGCCGACAGGCCGACGACGTCGGCGCGCTCGGCCAGCGCCGCCGCGGCGATATGCTCAGGGCTGATATCCTTGCCCAGATCGACTACCTGATGACCGTAGTTTTCCAGCAGCACGCGCACGATGTTTTTGCCGATGTCGTGTATATCGCCCTGCACCGTCGCCAGCACTATCTTCAGCTTCTGCGGGCGACCCGCGCCGCTGGCGGCGAGCCGCGCGCGTATCAGCTCAAAGCTGCTTTGTACCGCCTCGGCTGCGGCCAGCAGCTGCGGCAGGAATACCGTGCCGTCCTCAAAGCCGCGTCCCACCTCGGCCAGCGCCGGTATCAGCTGTCCGTTGACCACGTCCATCGGCGGCGTAGCCGCCAGCAGCTCGGCGGTGACGGCGACAGCCTGCTCCGTCAATCCCAGCATCACGCTTTGATGCAGCGTCGGCGACGCGGTCTGCCGCAGGGCGGCGGTATTTGTCTGCTCGCCGGCGGCGGCGATATATGCGGCGCAACCGGTGTCGTTGCCGGCCAGCGTATTATAGGCGCGATAGGCCTCGCGCATCGCGGCGGAATTGGGGTTGACGATCGCCGCATCCAGCCCGCTGTGCAGCGCCATGGTAAGGAAGGTGGTATTAAGCAGCTCGCGGCGCGGCAGGCCGAAGGAGATATTGGACACGCCGAGCGCGGTTCGCACACCCAGCTCCTGCTTGAGCCGGCGTAGCGTTTCCAGCGTTACGGCTCCGGCCTGATTGTTGGCGCTGACCGTCATCGTTAGCGCGTCGATGATGATATCCTTTTTGGCGACGCCGTATGAGGCGGCGGTGGCGATGATCCGTTCGGCGATGGCGATACGTCCCGCGGCGGTGTCGGGTATGCCGTGCTCGTCAAGGGTCAGGGCGATCACCACGCCGCCGTATTTTTGCAGCAGCGGGAAGATGGCGGCCATGCTCTCGGCCTTACCGTTGACGGAATTGACCAGCGCTTTGCCGTTATATTGGCGCAGCGCCGCTGCCAGCGTGGCCGTATCGGCGCTGTCTATTTGCAGCGGCAGACGGCATACGCCCTGAATACGCCGCAGCAGTTCGCACATTATCTGCGGTTCGTCCAGCTCCGGCAGACCGCAGTTGATATCGAGTATGGCGGCTCCGGCGGCAGTCTGCTCGGCGGCTAATTGCAGTATATAGGCATAGTCGCCGTCGCGTAACGCCTGCTTGAGGCGGGGCTTGCCGGTAGGGTTGATGCGCTCGCCGATGATCAGCGGCTGCTCGCCGATGACTACCGCCTGCGCATATGACGAGACCACGGTCTGCGTCTTGGGCGCGGGCGGCTGTGGTTTAAGCGCGGCGCAGCGTTTGCGCATGGCGGCGATATGGCGCGGCTCGGTGCCGCAGCAGCCGCCGATGGCGGCGGCTCCGGCCAGCGCCAGCTGATAGGCGGCCTCGGCATAGTCGTCGGGCTGCATATCATAGACGCTGCGGCCGCCCTCGATGCGCGGCAAGCCGGCATTGGGGTTGACCACCAGCGGCAGCGAGCTGAGCGCGGAAAGCCGCTGTAACAGCGGCAGCATTTGTACCGGCCCCAAGCCGCAGTTGAGCCCAATGGCGTCGACGCGCAGACCCTCGCACAGCGCGACCAGCGCCGCGATATCGCCGCCGGTCAGCAGCCGCCCATGCTTGTCGAAGCTCATCGAGGCGATCACCGGCAGCGAGCTGTGTTCTTTTATCGCCAGCACCGCCGCTTTCAGCTCATAGCTGTCGGTCATCGTCTCGACGATGGCCAGATCAGCGCCGCTGCCGGCGCGCACGATCTCGGCGTAAATATCGCAGGCTTCGTCGAAGCTGAGTTCGCCCAGCGGTTGCAGCAGCTTGCCGGTAGGGCCGAGCGACAGCGCCACGCGCGCCGGGCGGCCGCTGTCACGGATCGCGCTGCGCGCGGCGGCAATGGCCGCCTCCACCGTCTGCCGGACTCCATAGGGCGCGCCGGCTAACTTCAGCCGGTTCGCGCCGAAGGTGTTGGTGGTCAGTATATCAGCGCCGGCCTCCAGATATTGGCGGTGAATGCCGCTGATGACATGCGGGCGTTCGATATTCCACAGCTCCGGTATATGGCCGGGCGGCAAACCGGCAGCCTGTATCATCGTGCCCAGGCCGCCGTCGAAAATGGTCAGGCGTTCAGGGTCAAATAGTGTAGTCATAGTGGTTCCTTATCAGAAATGGAGTAGTTGTTCATTTGATGATCTCGCTGACGTTGGCCGCGATAGCCGCCGCCACCTCAGGCTTATTCATCACGTACACATGCACGCCGCGCACGCCGTTGGCGATCAGGTCGATGATCTGCTCGGTGGCGTAGGCGATACCGGCCTGACGCATCGCCGCCTCGTCGCCGCCGAATTTGTCGAGGATGCTCTTGAAACGCGGCGGCAGCGTGGCTCCGGACAGCTCGCAGGAACGGCGTATTTGCCGCACATTGGTCACCGGCATGATGCCGGCGATTACCGGCACGTCTATATGCTGCGCCAGCATGCGGTAGAGGAAGCCGTACAGTACGGCGTTATCGAAGAACATCTGCGTGGTGAGGAAATCGCAGCCGGCCTCGACCTTATGCTTGAGATGCAGCAGGTCCTGGTCTTTGGACGGACATTCGACATGCCCCTCGGGGTAACAGGCCGCGCCGATGCAAAAGTCCGCATCGAAGCGGCGTATTTCCTCCACCAGCTGATAGGCGTAGAGGTAGGAGGCGTTTTGCGGATAGGAAGATCCGTCGGGCACGTCGCCGCGCAGAGCCAGCAGATTGCGTATGCCGGCGGCGCGGAAGGCCTCCAGCTCGGCATGTATGGTGTCGCTGCTGCTGGATACGCAGGTCAAATGCGCCAGCGCCGTGATATGGCAATCGTTTTGCAGATAGGCGGCCAGCTGCTGCGCGTAGCCGGCATTGCTGCCGCCCGCGCCATAGGTGATGGACATAAAGTCCGGCCCCAGCTTGGCAATAGAGCGGCTGGCCTCAAATATTGCCGCCAGATTATCGGCGTTTTTGGGCGGGAATACTTCAAAAGACAGTATCGGTTTGCCGCTGTTTAGTATAGTGCTGATTTTCATTTTATAAGCCTCGACCGTGTCATTACATTTACAGAGCGCGTATAATTAAATATCATACCATAATGTGTAAATTTTGTCTATGCGCCGATGGGTAATAAATGTTTGATTTTTGGCGGGGCTTATGCTAAAATATGGCTGCGCTAAGCGCAGGAGAATATATACAAAGTTAAGTATGCGGGTGTGGCGGAATTGGCAGACGCGCCAGACTTAGGATCTGGTGGGAAACCGTGCAGGTTCGACCCCTGTCACCCGCACCATGTCGGGTGTTTTCACAGCATTTGAGGATTGTGAGAACACCCTGATTTTTTCCGGCGGCTTTTGCGGCTTTACAAGACCTGGGCATCGTGAGCCGGGGTACTTTGGCGAACTGA
>JAUNBC010000005.1:0-67155 GCA_030527285.1 Bacillota bacterium
CGGGCGGTTTTTTGTAGCGAACGCTTTGCGTTCGCTACTCACTAAAGTTGAACAATATGCGCCGCCGGAATCCTCATGCCGGCCTGGTGGTGTTCTGGGTCAAGCTCCGGCAGCGAGGCTACGCCAGATCCATCTCCGGCCTGTACAGGTTTTTAAGAAAACAAGGGCAAATGGCCGTCAAGCTGCCCAATCCCAAATACATACCCAAGCCCTATGAGCAGATGCAATATCCAGGACAACGCGGACAGATCGACGTCAAATTTGTCCCCTCCGCCTGCTTGGCAGGCGAAGCGGCAGAGCAAAAGTTCTACCAGTACACCTTCATCGACGAATACTCTCGCTTCCGCTATCTTGAAGCATTCCGGGAACACAGCACCTATTCCTCAGCCCTATTTCTCCGCCATGTGGCGGAGCGCTTCCCCTTCGTGATCGAATGTGTGCAGACGGACAACGGCTTAGAGTTCACCAACAGACTTAATTCCAATGCTACAAAACGGAAGACTCTCTTTGAAAAGACCGCCGCCGAGCTGGGTATTCAGCACAAGCTGATCAAACCGTTTACCCCACGCCACAACGGCAAGGTAGAGCGCAGTCACCGCAAGGATAACGAGGAGTTCTACGCTTCTCACAGCTTCTATTCTTTTGATGATTTCAAGGCTCAACTCGCTGTCCGGCAACGTCAGTACAACAATTTCCCCATGCGTCCCCTGAATTGGCGATCACCTAAACACGTCCTGTCCGCTTTCCCTGATGTGTAATAAATCATTGACAAACCTACAGCTATTTGTGCTTTTCAATATATCCGTATATCAATTTTGAAAGTGCTTTTACGGATTCACTCAAGTCTTCCGATGTGTTGTTGCTATCAAGTAATTCAGATGACGAATGGGATAGTGGATTTGCATTTCTCAATTTATGTGCAGCTTTTATTACAGCTTCACTTCCCTCAATTTCAGAGTAAAACCTTATGAATGCACCTTCTTTGTAGAAGCCATTGTAATTTGGTTTTTTAAGTGTTGGATCATTTCCAAATGCAAAATCCAAATTTGCTGTTACCCGATCAAAATAGTTTTTGTAATAAGCAAAAGCAGCCATATAATTTGCCCGTTTCATCTCACATAGGTGCATAAAATAGAGATAATAGGTTTTGTTATCTTGGGCAATTATTTCGTTCAATTTCTTTACCTTCCAAAAATCAAAACAATTGATTGTACTACTTTTGCAATGATAAAAGTAGTAACTATAAAGATTTCGATGCCGGTTAGAAAGAATATCCAGCAAATCTATGTGCCTAAATTTGCTTTGTATTAAGTACGAAATCGCTATGGTTGTATCATAGGAGTTCCACTTGTCTAAACGGTTTTTTCTGAACAGCTGATTCAAGAAACCTTTAATAGCTTTATCACTTTTAGTCTTCATAATCATTACTGTAAGCCGTTTGGGGTCAAGATTGATAAATGATATGCTTTGTTCGACAAGTCCGACAATTTCTCTTACTACAGGCTCAGATTGTAACTCATCCTCGTCTTCATATACAAAATAATTGAAAACCTCGCTCGGGGTAAATTCTATATCGTCAGAAGAAAAATGCTTATTGACCAATTCGCTGTATCTTTCAATATCAATACTGTCCAAAAGCAATTCGATAGACAGATCATTCAAAAAACGATATAGCGCACCAGAGAACAGTTCCTCAATGTTATGCGTTTGCCCGTTAAAGTATTCATCATACAATGATTTTTTGAGTTCTTGGTTGATTTCTTTTGATTCTTTCAAACAGCACTTCTTAGCGTTTAGTGCCAGTCCGAATTTCTTTAGAATTGACGAATACTCATTTCTGATTTCATTGTATGCTTCGCGCAAATATCCGATAGGTTTGTCTGATGAAATAAGAATATACATATCGTCCACATAACGCACGATACGAAAAGACGAAAAGGTCTTAATATTCGCCGATATGTACTCGTGCAATACTTTGTCTGCAACATCAAGATAAACCACGGTTGCAAGAAATGACGATGCAACACTATTTTCAATTAGAGGAAATCTACCATTACCACAATACAAAAGCAATTCCTTAAACAAGTGAAGATGTGTTTGGGAGAAAGCTACTGTTTCAAAATTACAAACTTCATCAATTTGTGAAATTAACTTATCAACACTTATATTTGCAAAGAAATTGGTAATGTCTGTTTTGATGAAATATTGATATTCATCAATAGAAGCATTAAGTTCTTTGAAAAAATCGTCATAGTCCTGCTTATATTTGGGGCGTAAATGCTCATAGTTTCCAGCGTAATAAACTGATATATCGGATGGTCTGATAGAAGTATAGCGATTATGAATTTCCATTCCTATTGACTGCAAAACCAAATACAAAACAGGTCCTATGAGGGACGAATCACGAAAGCTACCGTCTCCCTTTTGCAAAAAGTTTTCTGACTGGTGCATAACAGGAGGAAAAAGGACAAATGAGCCTGTTTTGATATGGCAATTGTAAAATTCCTCCCCAGCAATTACTTTTTTGTCCTCAGGGGAGAGTTTAGTGAATGGAAACCATTGAAGATAGGCTTTTTGCGAACCGCTTTTTAAGGAAAAGAACATATTACATATATTTTTCCAAGTGTCGTAAGAAATTCCGAACATATCTACCACCCTGTCCTGCAAGCTACTTATTGTCTGTAGACTTATTGTATTCACTAATGTATCATATATAATGGAGGTTAGTAAGTATGGATATCGTAAAAGTATTCGGTTCTAACTTGAAGAAGTACAGAACCGCAATGGGTATATCTCAAGAGGCTTTTGCGGATAAATGCGGTATGCACCGGACTTATATCAGCGCAATCGAATGTTATCGCAAAAGTATCTCTCTTGAAAACATCCAGCGCATCGCTGATGCTCTGGGAATTGAGACATATAAACTGTTTTTGGAGGATTAAACTATGCCTACTTACACTTGCAAATATAGATTACCGTCCGGTAATCGCTCTCATAAGAGACAAGCTCTTATTTCCTGCTTTTTGAATGAAGAGGCAGGTATCGGTCGCGGCGATGAAGCTTCTCGTTATCAGTACAATGTAGAATCCTATGAAGGCTATGGCATCTTTTTGAAGCGTCCTACACAGCTTAATAAGGGCTTTGACTTTACTGTAAATGTACAAGGAATGTACTTCAAAAAGAATCGAAGATATAGTAATCCCAGCCATAACGATATTTTTGAAGCATTAGTTTGTTGCAGAGACGAGTGCCCCGAAGAATATGATGCTGTCAAATCTGCCATCATTGCCATATATGAATGTGATGACATTGACTTATCGCATATTGAAGCATTTTTTCTTGATTATGAAGGCAGACAGCGTCCTATTCAGATAATCCTTTTGGCAATTAAATGGCTGTTCATGGAACAAGATTGTGCTTACTGGAATTACTCCGGACGGCAGATGCTTTTTGACGGACTTGCTGAGCGTGGTTTAGTTTGATGTTCATTTTCTAAACACAAACAGATACTCATGGGCAATCAGCAGAAAGTTATACTTCACGCTGTTTGTTTTCCAATATCCTGTAGCCTTGCAGTTATGCTGTTCCTTGATTATTATCTCTTTCAATTTGAAACCTGCTTCTTCAAAAACACGCATAACATCAAAAGACATAGGGATCATATGACCCTTTTGACGAGTATCGCCCATCAGAACAGCGCAAAACTTATCTTTTTTCAGCACACGGTAGCTCTCTTTGGCTACCGTGTTCATTGCCTCGAGGAAATCCTTGACCTTTAAGTGTGACAAGTCATCGGGAATATCCTCGCTATACTGGATAATGTCGGCGTAGGGTGGATGAGTACAAATAAGGTCAATACCTCCGTCTGGGATGAAATCCAAATGCCGAGCATCGCCTTTATGGATATAAACTTTGCCATTAGCACCCTCGTGTTCAAAATTGGTTTTCTCTTTACATCGTTCAAGGGCAACGTCGTTTACATCAACACCGATAATATCACGATTCAGCAGTTTCGCTTCTACAAGAGTTGTCCCGCCGCCAGCAAACTGGTCAAGTACCAAATCCCCCTCCTGTGAGTATCGAAGCAGAATATTTCGAGGGATATAGGGCGACCAGTTCCCACGCCACTTTGCATCGTGTGTTGCCCAATCACCACGCTTTGGAAAAGACCAATGCGTAGTCATTTCAAGCTCAAAATCTTCCGGCTCCCATTTTGTAATTTTCTTTGCCATTACTTAAAAACCTCTGATATGATACCGTCTTCCAAATCCTTGATGTTGTAGATATGCTCCATTACATCAAAAGTTTCTTCAAGGTTGTTGCGAGCGCTTGTCCATCCCTTGCCATCAGTAAACCAAACAAAGGTAAATCCAGCAATGGTGTCAGTTTCCAACGCAAGAGTTTTGTAGCTGCGAGCCGTCTCATTGAGCTTGCTGCCGCCACTTCCATAGAAATTCGTTTCGACGACATAAATCATATCAGCGGTTTTTACAACAAAATCAAAACGCTTTTCCATCTTACCTTGATTGGAGATAGCGGATAAATCGATCCCCCATTTTTCTGTAATCTGATGGATATACATTTCCTTGAAATAGGTTTCGTCCTTAACAAAGCCCGCTTTTTTGATAAAGCTCTCCACCAGATTTTCCATCAAGTGCCCGCCACGATTTTTACGGCCATTGGAATCCAAGCCGGTTTCAACACCTGTGGCATAATCGACAAGATTGTTGACAAGGTACTTTGCAATCAAATCAAACAGCCCAGTTTTACGCATGAACACTTTATATTGCTCCACTGGCAAAGTCGGTTCCTTGAATTTATATGTAAATGCTCCATCACCATCAATGGCATAAATCTCATTTGCACGAACGGCCAATAACAGAGGAATGCATTTCAGCACTTCGGGGTATTTTGCAATGAGCTTCTCGAAGTCATTTTCAATATCCGTAGAGCCGATAAGGGAATTGAGGATATTCAATTCCACCTTAATTCCATCAACATTGCGATGGACTTTTTCAAAATCAATATAATAGCCATAGTCCGCAATACTGTCACGGAACCCGGCTAACCAAGTGTTAAAGTCTCTCGTCATCTTTACCTCTCCTTAAAAATTGCTAATAAGCAATTCTTTAATCTTGCCTCTCGCCTCACTATTGCAGTTAATCATTCGGGTAGCTTCCACACGCTTGATTCTGTGAGAGGAATAAATATTATCAAAGAAATCGTCTTCTGTATTAGAATTTTTGGGATCGGAATTGCTTACTACGACCTTAGCGCCTTTTCGGTGCATATCATCAACGAATCGTGCAAGCTCAATCTGTTCCTCATCATTAAACAGATTTTCCGTATATGCTGTAAAGCTGGCCGTATCTGTTATTGGACGGTACGGTGGGTCAAAGTAAACGAAGGTGTCTTCGTCAATGAAGTCAGCAGACTGTTTGTAATCACCGCAAACAATGGTCACATTCTGCAATTTCTCTGACACGGCACGAAGATTTGCTTCATCACAAATCATCGGATTCTTATAAGATCCCATAGGCACATTGAAAAGCCCCTTTTTATTCACTCGGA
Source organism: Bacillota bacterium (assembly GCA_030527285.1). Classification (GTDB taxonomy): domain Bacteria; phylum Bacillota; class Dehalobacteriia; order UBA4068; family UBA4068; genus JAUNBC01. Next base: position 5,572 of record JAUNBC010000005.1, read on the forward strand.
ACAAGCCGTTAAAGCAAGTCTTATTGAGGAAAATCATCAATGCGGCTTTCTCGATATTGATGGTCTCGTCTCCGTTGACTTTCAAATCGTTGAATCGCTCACGCTTTTCCAAATAATACTTTTTGCGATAAGCCGTATCCATAGGGACAAATTCGCTCTGCATAACAGCAAGCATATCAAGCAATTCATCAATATCATCTCTAATGATACGATAAGTATTTATAAGCTCAGCATTAATGTCGCTGATATATACGGCGTCCAAATCGTATCTACTCAAAATATCAAAAAGCACAGCACCGCCGCCCACAAAAGGCTCAGCATATTTTGTGATTCTTCCATCTTCAAAAGGGTAATATTTCTGAATTTCGGTAAGAAGTTGCCCCTTGCCGCCAGCCCATTTCAAAAACGGCTTCACTTTCTGGCCTTTGCTCTGCATATACCGAATGCTTCGTGCATCGACAGGCTTTTCTGCGGTGGTAGGGATAATCCACATTTTCCCAACCATTGTGGCATTGTCGATTCTGTTTTCAGAACAAAGGACGGCTACTCGTCTTTGAGAGATTCCCCATTTATCAGCAGCCTCTCTGGCTGACATAAATTCCATAATAACACCTCCAAGTGCGTTCGATAATATTATATTCTAAATCTCGAATAATAGCAATACCAATTTCAAAATAACTTGTAGCTTTTTTGTGACTATAAAGCTCCGCCGCCCGTTGGAGAATTCCCAACGGGCGGCGATATACCATTTGAATAATGAAAAAATGTTGCCAAATAGTTGCCACGGAGGGCTGCAAGCCTTAAAAAAACCCTGTATTTACAGGCTTTTTTGAGCCTCTGAAATCATTCCCACTCGATCGAGGCCGGAGGTTTGGAGGTGATATCATAGACGATGCGGTTGACCTGACGCACTTCGTTGACGATACGGCGCGAGATCTTGTCCAGCACCTCAAAGGGTATACGCAACCAATCGGCGGTCATAAAATCATCGGTGCTGACGGCGCGCACAGCCACGGTATAATCATAGCTGCGCTCATCGCCCATCACGCCGACGCTGCGCAGGCCGGTGAGCACGGTGAAATACTGGCTGGCGGCGCGTCCCAACTCGGAGGCGGCGATCTCCTGCCGCAATATCTCATCGCTGTCACGGACGATACGCAGCTTGTCCTCGGTGATATCGCCGATAATGCGTATCGCCAGCCCCGGCCCGGGGAAAGGCGGCCTCCATACCATATCCTCCGGCAGTCCCAGCTCCAGACCCAGCGCGCGCACCTCGTCCTTGAACAGCGGACGCAGCGGCTCCACGATACCGCAAAAGGGCAGCCGCTCCGGCAAGCCGCCGACATTATGGTGGCTCTTGATCACCATGCCGGTAGCGGAGCCGCTCTCCACTATATCCGGATATATCGTACCCTGCGCGAGAAAGTCCAGCTTGTCCAGCGAGCGCGCCGTATCGGCGAATACCTCGATGAATTCCGCGCCGATGATCTTGCGCTTGGTCTCAGGATCGCTGACTCCGGCCAGCTTATGCAAAAAGCGCCGCGCCGCATCGACCATGATCAGCTTATCGCCGAGCCGCGGCCTGAACACCGCCTCCACCTGCTCAGGCTCATTCTTACGCATCAGCCCATGATTGACGCATACCGCCGTCAGCCGCTCGCCGACCGCGCGATGCAGCAAAGCCGCCGCCACCGAGCTGTCCACGCCGCCGGATAAGCCCAGCAACACCTGCTTATCGCCGACCTGCCTGCGTATAGCCTCTACCGCCTGCTCGGCATAGGACGACATCAGCCAGTCACCGGCGCAGCCGCATACGGCGAACAGGAAATTCTGGAACACCTGCCGTCCCTGCGGCGTATGCGTGACCTCAGGATGGAACTGTACGCCGTAGCAGCCGCGTACCGTGTTCTCGAAGGCGGCGCAAGCGCAATGTCGGGTATGCGCCACGGCGCGAAAGCCGGGCGGCGCGGCTTTGACCTGCAGCATATGGCTCATCCAGGCCTGCGTTACCTTATCCATGCCGCGCAGCAGCAGCCCGCCGTCATCGACGCTGACGTCGACCTTGCCGTATTCGCGTTCGGACGGCGATATCACCTCGCCGCCCAGCATCACCGTCATCAGCTGCATACCGTAACAGATACCGAGTATCGGCAATCCCAGCTCAAACACGCCCGGGTCGCAATAGGGCGCGTCCGCGTCCAGCACCGAAGCCGGCCCGCCGGAGAAAATGATGCCGCGCGGCCGCCGCTCCGCGATCTTGTCCGCCGGCGTATCGTAGGGGATGATCTCGCAATACACGTGCTCGGCACGGATACGGCGCGCGATCAGCTGCGAGTATTGAGCGCCAAAGTCCAGCAGCAATATCAGATCATGGCTATCGTTTCGTATCCCGCTCACAAAGCTACCTCCGCATATTATGGCGTTGCGATTTATCGCTGGTTTGATTATAATTCTACCTTTCCCTCACGGGAGAATCACAGCTATAATATAAACGCTCAAGCTCAAAATTATAATTTCGGCCTGTGCAGCTATTCTAACATAACCGCTGACGCGGTTATTGCCGGCCTTTCCCTGGCGGGAAAGTCTCAGCTATAAAATAGGCGCTCAGGCTGCGAAATCAAAGATTTCGGCCTGTGCGCTAATTATACCATTATATTTGCGCCGCGCCAACACTTTTACGCTTCGTGCCGTCGATAAACCGCGGTATAAAAAGGAGCTGTCCGCAAGGACAGCTCCTTAACTATGCACAACGCTTATTCTGCGGCTTCTTCAGAGCCTTCTTCGGCGGCGGCGTCGTCCGTACCTTCGGCGCTTTCTTCCGGCACGACTTCTTCCTCTACCGGCTCAACATAGTATTTATACTCGACGTTGCGAACGATCTCGGAGGCTTCCTTTTTGGCGGCTATCTTTTCGGTGATAGCGGCGGAAAGGTCTTCATCAGATACGACCTGCAAAGAAGCGGCGATAGTATCCTTGGAAGCGTCAAAGCCGATCCGCTTATCACGCAGCAGGATGATATGATAACCGGCGGACGATTCTACCGGCTCCTGCGAATAATCGCCGATCTCCTGCAAATTCCAGGCCGCGGTGGTGTATTCCGTGAAATAAGAGGACTCCGTGGAACCCACTTCATAACCCAAGGCGTTGATATAGGCGGAGATCTCGCCGCCGCTGGCCGCGGAACCGTCATCGGAATACTCGATCGCGGTCTCAGCAAAATCGGCGCCGCCGTTCAACAGCTCGATCACTTCCAAGGCGCGCTGATAAGCTTCGGCCTTGGCCTCCTCGTCGCTAACATCGCAAGCGATCAGAATATGCGAGGTCAAAACCCCGTCCCAGCTGGTGGGATCGGCGTCATAGGCGGCTTGTATATCGGCGTCCTCAACGACCAAGGCCGCCTGCAATTCTTCGCGTATTTTCTCGACCAGCTGCGCATACATGGTATTTATCTGCATCGTCTTATAGGAAACATCGCTGATGAAGTCCTTGAGGAAGGTGTCCTCGACGGTGATGCCGTAATCATCGGCAGCTATCTGACGCAGCAACTCGGCCTCCACCACCACGTCCCAGGCGTAGGTCTCGAGATCGCCGAGCGTAGAACTGGCGCTTTCCTCATCCAGCAGGTCGACGCCCATATAGGTCTGGAAATAGGCATAGTAGTTTTCATAATAATAATTATAATAGTCGGTCAAATAGTATTCATACTCCGCCATCGAAATATCGACGCCGTTGACCGAACCGGCCGATTCTCCCTGCTCAGAAGCGCATCCGGCAAAGGCCAACATCATCACTACCAGCAACAGGCACATTAACTTTTTCAAAATAATCATCCTTTCGTTAACAGGAATATCAATCCTCATCAGAGGTCGAATTCAAAACGGTTTTCATTATAACATAATTTGTCCGGCAAAGAAAGACAAATTTATGATTATTTTATGAATAAATGGTGAAGCTGCGGCGGCGGTCATTCGTTTGAACCGCTTTTGGCGGCAGGCGCGGCGGCAGAATCAACCTTTTCGCCAAGCTCCGCCAGCAGACACAGCAAGAAATCGATACGCCCGCGCGCGTCCGGCATATCGGCGCTGTTGACCGTGATCATAAAGCCTTTTTTGTCCGAGAACTTGAGCCGCTTGGGATGATCGTTGAGCAATAGCAGCAGCGCCTCGCCGCTGACCGGATGCCCGTCGGCGAAGCTGATCTCGATAAAGCCGGTCTTTTGCAGCACCGCGCTGATACGCAGCCTTTTGGCCAACACCTTGACCTTGCCCAACAGCAGCAGATTGTCCAGCGGCAGCGGCAGCGCGCCATAGCGGTCGCGCAATTCCGCCGCCAGCCCGTCCAGCTCCTCCGCGCTTTCGGCAGCGGCTATGCGCTTATAGATCTCGACCTTGAGCGCCGACGATTCGACAAAGCTATCCGGTATATAGGCGTCCACCTGCAATTCCAGCAGCGTCGCCAGCGGCTGCTCGGGCGGCGGCGCGCCGCCGGCGCTCGCCATCTCCTCAGCCAACAGCCGGCAATAGAGGTCGAAGCCGACGGCCACGATATGCCCATGCTGCTCCGGGCCGAGTATATTGCCCGCTCCGCGCAGCTCCAGATCGCGCATAGCGATCTTGAAGCCCGCGCCCAGCTCGGTGAAATCACGGATCGCGATCAGCCGTTTTTTGGCGATATCGCTGATCTCGCGGTCACGCCGGTAGGTGAAATAGGCGAAGCCCTGCCGCTCCGAACGCCCGACGCGCCCGCGCAGCTGATAGAGCTGGGAGAGGCCGAAATTATCCGCCTCGTCAACGATCAGCGTATTGGCGTTGGCTATATCAAGGCCGTTCTCGATGATCGTGGTGCAGACCAACACGTCGGCCTGATGATCGACGAAATCGACCATCACCTGCTCCAACTGCTTCTCCTTCATTTGCCCATGCGCCACGCAAACTCGCGCCTGCGGCAGTATTTCCTGCAACTCCGCCGCCACGTCGTAAATATCGTCGATGCGGTTATGCACGAAGAAAACCTGCCCGCCGCGCCCCAGCTCGCGGGCGATAGCGTCACGGATCAGCCGCTGATGATACTCCACCACATAAGTCTGCACCGGCCGCCTGTCCTCGGGCGGCGTGGAGATGACGCTCATATCGCGCATGCCCACTAAAGCCATATGCAGCGTGCGTGGTATCGGCGTGGCCGACAGCGTCAGCACGTCCACGCGTTGACGCAGCGCCTTGATCTTCTCCTTATGCGCTACGCCGAAGCGCTGCTCCTCGTCAACGATCAGCAGCCCCAGATCGTGGAACCGCACGTCGTCCGACAGCAGCCGATGCGTACCCACCACTACGTCGACGCGGCCGGCGGCGATATCTGCCAGCGTTTTTTTGATCTGCGCGGGCGTGAAAAAGCGCGACAGGCAGGCGCAGCTGACCGGATAACCGCGGAAACGCTCGCACAGCGTATGGTAATGCTGCTGCGCCAGTACCGTGGTCGGGACCAGTATCGCCGCCTGTTTGCCGCTCATCACCGCCTTGAAAGCGGCGCGCAGCGCGATCTCGGTCTTACCGAAGCCGACGTCGCCGCACAGCAGGCGATCCATCACCTTATCGCTTTCCATATCGCGCTTGATTTCCTCGAGCGAGGCTAATTGATCGGCGGTCTCCTCATAGGGGAATGAATCTTCGAATTCGCTTTGCCAAACGCTGTCCGCGCCAAAGGCGAAGCCTTTTACCTGCTCGCGCATGGCGTATAGCTGCAACAATTCCTCCGCCATATCGCGAACCGAGGCGCGCGCTTTGGCCTTGGCGCGGTTCCATTCGCCGCCGCCCAGCTTATTCAGCTTGGGCGCGCCGCCCTCAGAGCCGACGTATTTTTGTATCAAATCGAGCTGGTCTACCGGCAGATACAGCCGGTCCTCGCCCGCGTACTGTATCAGCAGATAATCGCGCGATATCTCGTCTACGGTCAGCCGCTCCACGCCCAGATAACGGCCGATGCCCTGCGTGATATGCACGACAAAGTCGCCGGCTTGCAGGTCGAGGAAATGGGCGATCTTCTCCCCGCCGCGATGCAGACGGCGCGGGCGGCGTTTGCGCTCCTTATGGAAGATCTCATGCTCGGTGATCAGCGCCGTTTTTATCATCGGCGCAACGAAGCCGCGATTGAATTCGCCGCGGACTATATTCACCGCCGGCAGCTCCATTTCGCGGATAATCTCGCGCACCCGCTCCAGGCGCGTATCGGAACTGGCGGAGATCAGGGTCATATAGCCCGACGCGGCAAAGCTTTTGATATCCTCGGCAAAGCTCTTGGGGTCGTGCGCATATACCGGCAGCTCGCGCGCATCCATGATCCGCTGCATATCGACCTTAAGCTCGCCGGTCTTGACCGTTATCTGATTGAACAGCAGCAGCCGATGCCGCTTGTAGGCGGCCAGTATCTGCTCATAATCAAGGAAATTGCTGAAAAAGGATGGCAGCAGGCGGCCGTTTTCCAGCAGATCGTAATAGCGGCTCTCGCGCTCCAAATGCCATTCGCGCGACATATCCATCAGCTGCTGCGGCTCGGATACCGCCACCACCGCCTCGGGGAAATAGTCGAACAGGCTGGCGCTTTGCGGGTAAAAGTAGCAGCCGAGCGCGTCCATATTATTATCCCACACCCCCTGGCGCAGGAATTCGGCCAATGGCGCAAAGCTGTCCTGCAGCTGTTTTTTCGGCGCGCCGTGTAATTGCGCCGCCTGCCGCTCCAGCTCCCGCTCCAACGCCTCCGCCGCGCGTAGCCGCGCCGCCTGATCGAGCGGCGTCTCATGCGCCGGCGGCAGCAGCGGCTCGCCGGCGTCGTCGCCCGATAATTGCGTCGCCGGGTCAAACAGGCGCAGCGATTCGATCTCGTCGTCAAAAAATTCGATGCGCAGCGGCTGCGCGGCATTGATCGGATATACGTCGATCAAGCTGCCACGCAGGGAATAGCTGCCCGGCAGCTCCGTCAGCGCCACCCGCTCATAGCCGTGATCGCTGAGCTTGGCGCCAAGCAGCTCGGGTGCGATCACCTCGCCCGCCTTGAGGCGAAGATGCGCGGCGGCGAATACCTGCGGCGGCGCCAGACGGCGGCTGACGGCATTGAGGCAGCTGATGACCAGAGGCTTCTCGCCGCGGCATAAGCGCGACAGCACCTCGATACGCGCGGATATCAGCTCGATATTATGCGCATATACCTCGAAAGGCAGCAGCTCCAGCACCGGAAACATACATACCCGTTCGCCGAGCAGCGGACGCATATTCTCATATAAGTCCACCGCCTCATCCTCATGGGCGGTCAAAGCCAGCAGCGGACGCGGCTGCTCGCCGTACAACGCCGCCAAAAAGGTGGCGCGCGCCGCAAGAGGCAGGCCAAAGGCTTGCGCCGTCTGCCCCTGCTGCAGCGCCGCACAGATATCGAAATATTCTTGATTGTTCCGCCAGGCCTCGATCAATCTCTGCATATCCCGCTCCTTTTGTCAAGGACAAAACTGTCGCGTCCTTCCGCGTCAAAGAGGCACGATCCGCGACCGCACCCCCCTGTTGCTATGCTGTTTTTAATTGCCCGCTTATTCCTCGCTTGCCCCCGATTGCTTATCATTGGCATTATACTCATTCATCGCCGCAGCTATACCCTGCTCCGACCATAATATCGCCGCCTGCGCCGCCAGAGCGAAGCTGCGTCTGAACAGCTCGATATCCTCGTCGGGAAAGCGCGACAGCACATAGTCGGCGGTATCGAACAGCGCCGCGCCGATGCCGATCTTCAGGCGGTTGATGGCGGTGGTGCCGGTCTGCTCGATGATCGACTTGACGCCGTTATGCCCGCCGTCCGAGCCGCCGCGCCGCAAACGCAGCATACCCGGCGGCAGCGATAGGTCGTCGTGAATGATCAGCACGTCGCTGTATTCGACCTTGTAAAAGGCGCACAGGCGGCTGACCGGCCCGCCTGAGAGGTTCATGAACGATTGCGGCTTGGCAAGGAGCAGTTTCTGCCCTTTATACGTACCGAATGCAATCAGATTATCCTGCGTCTTTTTCTCGATCGCGCCGAAACCCAGCTCCGACGCAATACGGTCGCAGGTCAAAAAGCCGCAATTATGACGGGTCGCCGCATAGCGCAGCCCCGGATTGCCCAAGCCGAAAATGATCTTCATCGCCACCCTCCCTGCCGTATATCATAGCATATTTTACGCCGCGGATAAATATATTTGTTAAAAACATTATGGGGTGTCCTATGAACGAACAACAACTGAACGGCACAGACGATAAAGCCGCTGCCCGTGATGAAAAAGCCAGCCGCAAGATCATTGCCATGCCGCTGTATTCGGTAAAAGAAGGCCTCCCGCTCGGTCAGGTAAAATCGCTGCTGCTCGATCCCAAGCAAAAGCGCGTGCTCGGCTTTCTCGTGGAGAAACGCCGCTTCTCCAAGGATGAACGCATACTGCCCTTTAGCGCGGTCAACAGCTTCGGCGAGGATATGATCAGCGTCGAGCGCGCGGGGGCGCTGGAGCGGCGCGGCGCATCGCCGCAGTATATACGCGCCTGCCGCAATCCGGTCAACCTGATCGGCGCGCGCGTCTTTACCGCCGGCGGCAAAACGCTGGGGCGGGTCGAGGAATACCGCTTCGATACCGCAAGCGGCGCGATATCGGCGCTGGAGATCGCCGCAGACGGCCTGTTCGCCGACAAATTGCTGGCGCGCGCCTGTCATATCATCGCCATCGCCCCGCATACGGTGATGCTGGACGACGCGGTAGAGAGCGACGCTGAGCGCGCCGACAAGCCGCTGCAAAACGCCGCCGATAATATGCAGGCGGCCGCCGATAAGCTCAAAAGCAGCGCCGCCGACATCGGCAAAAAGCTCTCGGAGAGCATCAGCGGCACGGTGAGCAAGCTGAAAAAGGACGACGCATCCGCGCTCGCGGCAAACGAGCAAGCGGACGAGGCAGCGGCGGAAACGCCAAACGAGGCAGCAGCAGCGGCAGCGAAAGCGGCGGAAACGCCGGACGAGGCTGACGGCGGCGGAGAGACGCTCGCGGCGAATGAAGACGAGAATGAGCCGGAGGCACGGCATCCGTATTACGGCGCATGACCGCCGCGCCCGCCGGCGTTTGACAGCGCGACAGCGGCGGCGGCAAACACCGTCCGGCACAAAAACGCCATGTTCCTGGGCGCATCGCCCTGGACATGGCGTTTTGCTTTATATCATGCTGCTATCGTTGACGCAACTGCTAACTCTCGTCGAACAGGCGGCTGACCGAGAGATTCTCATGGATGCGGATGATCGCCTCGCCCAGCAGCGCCGCCACCGACAACACCTTGATCTTGGAGCAATAGCCCTGACGGGTATAGTCGATGGGTATGGTATTGGTGGTCAGTACCTCGGAGATCACCGATTGCTCCAGCCGCTCCATGGCGGGCGGCGAGAACACCGAATGCGTGCAGCAGGCGTATATCTCCTTAGCGCCCATATCGCGCAGCACCTTGGCGCCCTTGGTGATAGTGCCGGCGGTGTCGATCATATCATCGACGATGATCACGTTCTTGTCCTCGATATTACCGATAACGTGCATGATCTCGGCTTGATTGGCCTCCAGCCGGCGCTTATCTATGATCGCCAGCTCCACGCCCAGACGGTTGGCCAGATTGCGCGCCCGCGCTACGCCGCCGACGTCCGGCGATACCACCACCAGATCCTTGTTGTCAAGATTGCGGTAATACTCGGCCAGCAGCGGCACGCCGGGCAAATGGTCGAGCGGTATATCGAAGAAGCCCTGTATGGCGCTGGCATGCAAGTCCATGGCCACGATGCGGTCGGCGCCGGCGGCGGTCAGCAGATTGGCCACCAGCTTGGCGGAGATGGGATCGCGCGCTTTGGTCTTGCGCTCCTGCCGCGCATAGCCGTAATAGGGGATGACAGCGGTGATGCGATAAGCGGAGGCGCGGCGCATCGCGTCGATCATGATCAGCAGCTCCATCAGATTATCATTGACCGGCGCGCAGGTCGGCTGTACGATGAATACGTCGCAGCCGCGCACGCTCTCGCCGATCTCGATCGCGATCTCGCCATCGGCAAAGGTCTTGACCTTGGCCATACCTACCGAGATGCCAAGGTATTCGCCGATCTCCTCCGCTAAATGGTAATTGGCATTGGCGGCAAAGAGCTTCAGTTTGCTGTTAGTCATAGTTCCTCCTCGCATACCTTGGTATACGCTAATATCCACTATTTTTCTATTCAGCGCCAGCATGCTTAATCCTGCCGCTTTGACAGAGATTTTTACGCCCGTCCGGCGGCGGCTATTTATCTTTATTGTAGCGCGGGTCCTTGCGCCTGGCCCAGTCCTTGCTGTTATACTGCCGCCCGCGCGCCACCGCCAAAGCGCCCGCCGGCACGTCCTCGGTAACGGTGCTGCCGGCGGCGATGCTGGCGCGGTCGCCGACTGTGACCGGCGCAATAAAATTGCTGTTGGAGCCGACGAACACCTCGTCGCCAATGGTCGTAGTGTGCTTGTGCACGCCGTCGTAATTGCAGGTGATAGTGCCGCAGCCGATATTGCTGCGCTCGCCGATCACCGCGTCGCCGATATAACTGAGATGCGGCACCTTGCTGCCATTGCCGATCTGCGCGTTCTTCATCTCCACAAAATGTCCGGCCTTGACCTTATCGCCCAGCCGCGTGCCGGGGCGCAAATAGGCGAACGGGCCGATATCGCAGCCGTCGCCGATCACGCTGTCGATGATCTTCACCGCCGGCCCGATATGACAGCCGCTGCCGATCACCGTATCGCCGTAAATATAGGCTTGCGGCTCGATCAGCGTATCCGCGCCGATACTCACCCCAGCGTCGATATAGACGCTGTCCGGGTCGAGTATGCTCACTCCATCGGCCATCAGCTGCCGCGCCTTGCGCCGCCACAGCGCCTTGCCCGCCTCGGCCAGCTGGACGCGGTCGTTAACGCCGGCAATCTGCTCGGCGTCGGCGCAAACGCAGGCGCTGACCCGGCCGCCGCGCGCCTTGATCGCCGCCACCGCGTCGGTAAGATATAATTCGCCTTGCGCATTATCGGCTTTGAGCTCGTCGATCACCGCCGTCAAGGCCGCGTATCTGAAGCAATACACGCCGCTGTTGACCTCGCCGATGGCGCGCAGGCTATCGTCCGCGTCACGATACTCGACGATAGCCGCGATATCGCCGTCCGCGCCGCGCACGATGCGCCCGTAGGCAGCCGCGTCGGCGGGGCGCGCCGTCAGCACCGTACAATCAGCGCCGGCGGCGGCAAACTGCGCGCGCAAAGCGCCGAGCGTAGCCGCGTCGAGCAGCGGCGTATCGCCGCACAGCACCAGCACGTCGCGCCCGGGCGTCAGATATGGCAGCGCCTGCTGCACGGCATGACCGGTACCGAGCTGCGGCTGCTGCACGGCATAGGCGTAGCGCTCGCCGCAGCAAGCCTTTACCTGCTCTGCGCCATGGCCGACCACCATGCAGATATCGTCGATACCGGCAGCCTCCACCGCCGCCAGCACATGTTTTATCAAAGGCATACCCGCGGCGTTATGCAGTACCTTCGGTATATCGCTTTTCATCCGCGTGCCGCGTCCGGCCGCCAGTATCACAGCAGTCATAGAATTCATATCCCGCCTCCTGCAAGCTGTTTTCCTGATTATACTACAAAAAAGAATGAGGAGCAAACGCTCCTCATCCGCTTACCATGAAAACTGATTATTCGCTGGCGCAGGCTGTTGTTCTATCGTTTCTCCCTCGACCTGGATTAATTGTTCGGCCTCGGCTAAAGCCTGCTGATAAACCTCTAATACCCGGCTTTGAATAATATCCCGCGCCTGCTGTGTGATCGGGTGAGCGATATCGCGAAACTCACCGGATACGACCTTGCGGCTGGGCATAGCCACAAACAAACCGCTTTGCCCGTCGACCACCTTGACGTCATGCACAACGAATGCATCATCAAGCGTGATCGAGACTATCGCTTTCATCTTTCCTTCCGGCAATAGCTTCCTTACCCTTACGTCGGTCACTTCCATATACATCCTCCCCTAAGATGTTATGACATACTACCATAGTAAAGACAATATTAATAATACGCTAAATAAATGGAAATTCCTGCCATTTTTTGTTTAATTATTAAACTGCAATAAAATCAACGCAAAGATAAAACACCGTTTGGGGAACTCTATCCCATTATTTTAAGCATTCTGTCTGCTCTGCCCAAGGTGTATCGTACCCCTAAATAACTAACGGCAATTATTCTTAATTAATATAACTTGACTTGTATGATTATTTTTGTTAGACTGTTGAAGGTTTTAAAAGCCCAAGCCGCCAACTGAATAATTGACCGCAAAAATGTCTTATCAGCTTTGAGTCTGCATATCTAAGGCGTCGCGCTATGATTTCAGACCGATGGGTCATCGGGGAAACCTGATGATCTCCCGTATTTGGAAAAGAGATACTGGGGCATTTTTTTGTGCGCAATTTTCACCGGCATATTAAGAATCGAAAGGGGTAAGAACAATGAAAAAAAGTCTGTCTTTGGTTTTAATGCTTTTATTGGCGCTGAGCCTGATATTCGCAGGCTGCGCCGCCGAAGCGCCCGTCGAAGAACCGGCAGAGGAACCGGTAGAAGAAGTAGCTGCGCCGGAAAATCCGGTCATCCGCCTCTCCACCACTACCTCGGTCAATGACTCCGGTCTGCTGCCCTATTTGCAGCCTTATTTTGAAGCTGCTACCGGCTACACTCTGGAGATCACCTCCGCCGGCACCGGCGCAGCGATCGAAAAGGCTCGCACCGGCGACGCTGATTGCCTGCTCGTACACTCCAAATCGCAGGAAGAAGCTTTCATCGGCGAAGGCTTCAATGAGGAAAGAGTTTCCTTTATGTACAATTATTTCGTCGTAGTCGGCCCCGAGGCTGATCCGGCCGGCGTATCCGCCACCGCCAGCGCCGCCGACGCTTTTGCCGCCATCGCCGCCAGCGGCAGCCCCTTCATCAGCCGCGGCGACGCCTCCGGCACGCATACCAAGGAGCTCGGCATCTGGGTGACCGCCGGCTTGCTGGAATCCGCCGACAGGGATGCGGACGGCAATTATCCGCTTATCGAGGCCGACTGGTATCAAAGCGTAGGTCAGGGCATGGGCGCTACTTTGAACATTGCTGATGAGCAGCAGGCATACACCCTCTCCGACAAAGCCACCTTCCTGGCGCATGACGATAGCCTGAGCATACTGCTGGAGCAGGCCGACGACATGAAGAACACCTATTCGATGATCGCCGTCTCCACCGACCGTTTTGCCGACGTCAACTATGACGGCGCGCTGGCTTTCATCGAATGGATGACCTCTGAAGAGGCTGCCGAGCTGATCGCCGCCTATGGCGTGGCTGAATACGGCGAAGCGCTGTTCTACAATCTGTAAGCTTTAGCCTACTTACGCCCCATTCGGGGCGCGAGGTATTATGGAGCATTTTATTGACGCATTAAGCCTGTTGTTCGGGGAAAACAGCGAGCTGCGGCGCATCATTTTAGTTACGCTGCAAATGTCGCTTACCAGCACCTCTATTTCCGTGCTGATCGGCATGCCGCTTGGCGTTCTGATCGGCAGCCGCCGTTTCCCCGGCAAAAGGCATATCATCCGCATCACCCAGACGTTGATGGGCCTACCGCCGGTGGTGGCAGGCCTTATTGTCTTTCTCATCCTCTCGCGCTCCGGACCGCTGGGCTCGCTGAAGCTGCTGTACACAGTAAGCGCGATGGTGATAGCGCAGGTGGTGCTGCTGACGCCTATCGTCTGCGGCTTGACCACCTCGCTGGTGGCGGTACGCGCGCCGCAACTGCTGGAAACGACGCGCGGCTTTGGCATGAGCCGCCGCCGCGAGCTGTGGCTGCTGCTGTTTGAAAGCCGCATCCAGCTGATATCGGTGATGATGATGGCCTTTGGCCGCGCTATCGCCGAGGTGGGCGCGGTGCAGATCGTCGGCGGCAATATCCAGTTCAAGACGAGGGTGATGACCACGGCGATCATGCTCGAGACCAATAAGGGCAATTTCCAATATGCGGTGGCTTTGGGCGTGGTGCTGCTGCTGATCTCGCTGATCGTCAATTCTCTGGCGCAAAGGATGCAGGAGGACGCCGATGACTGAGCCGTTGTTCGTGCTGCGCGACCTGCAAAAAAGCTATCGCGGCCGCGTGGTGTTGGATATTCCGCAGCTCACCCTGTACAGCGGGCAGAGTTATGCGTTGATCGGCGCCAACGGCAGCGGCAAAAGCACGCTGCTGCGACTGCTGGCGGGAATGATCGCCCCCACTGCCGGCAGCATCGAGAGCTGCTATCCGCCGCAGGATATCGCCTATCTGCCGCAAAAACCCTATGCCTTCTCCTTCTCGGTATTACGCAATCTGACGATGGCGCTGCCCGCCGGCGCCGCCGATAAGCAAACGACGGCTTTAGCCGCTCTAAAAGAAGTAGGCCTGGACAGCTTGCAGGCAGCCCGCGGCGACCGTTTATCCGGAGGCGAAAGCCAACGCCTGTCCGTGGCGCGGCTGCTGATGGGCAAGCAGCGGCTGCTGCTGCTCGACGAACCGACCTCCGCCACCGACATTGCCGGTAATGAGCTGATCGAATCGGCGCTCAAAAACTACCGTCGGCGTCATCATTGCGACCTGATATTCGCCACTCATGCGCTGTCACAAGCAGCGCGCATGGCCGATCAGGTGCTGTTCTTTGCCGGAGGACGCATCGTAGAACAAGGCGAAACGGCGCGGCTGCTGCATCATCCGCAAAGCGCCGAATGTCAGGCCTTTCTCCGCTTCTGGCAGAATTCCTGAAACTATGCGCTGCACCCGCAAACGCCTCCCTAAGCCGCCTCACTCTTTAAGGACGGCTTTTTTATTTGCCGCTACTTGTCAAAAGCGCATCTATGGTATATAATATTAAGGCTATGGGCAAAATTCCCATAAATATCTGTTTGGAGGTGATACCGTGGACGGTTCGCCCAGTAGTGACTATCACTTATGCAAGATACTCGGGAGACCGCACGCGGTATAAGCTTGGCCGGTCTCCGCAAAAGGAGGTATGGCCATGATCTATGTATATCAAACGGTCGAAGACCGTCTGCTGTGCCGCGATGAGATCGAGGAGGACTGCTGGATCAACCTCGTCAATCCCACCGAGGCAGAGCTTTCACAGGTAGCGGAGGCTACCGGCATTGACTACGATTTCCTCAAGTACCCGCTCGACGATGAGGAGATCCCGCGCTGCGAGGTCGAGGAAGATCAGTCGATGATCATTATCCACGCGCCGATCAAAACCACCGACGACGTGATCTATGACACCATCCCGCTGGGCATGGTGCTGAATGACCGCTATGTCGTCACCATTTGCCTGGAGGATCTGGATCTGCTGGCCGAGCTCAGCGGCAGCCGGATCAAGGGCATGGCTACGTTCAAAAAGACCCGCTTCGTCTTTCAGACGCTGCATCGTAAAACCAACCTTTTCCTCAAGTATCTGCGCGATATCAACCGCCGCACCGAGGAGATGGAGCGCGTGCTCAGCCATTCTATGAAGAACAAAGAGCTGCTATCGCTGCTCAATCTGCAAAAATCGCTGGTCTATTTCTCCACCTCGCTGCGCTATAACGCCAAGGTGATGAACAGGCTGATACGCGGCCGTATCGTCAAAATGTATGAGGAAGACGAAGACCTGCTCGAAGATGTTATCATCGAGAATACCCAGGCGATAGAGATGGCGGAGATCTACTCCAATATCACCAATTCGACGATGAGCGCCTTCTCCTCGCTGATCTCCAATACGCTGTCGATGACGATGAAACTGCTGACCGCCATCACGATCATCCTCTCGATACCGACGATGATCGCCAGCTTCTGGGGCATGAACGTCAACGTGCCTTTCGCCGCCAATATGGGGCTGTTCGGCTTCGGCGTCATCCTCGGTATCTGCGCCGTGGCCTGCGTGATCGTCTTCCTGCTGCTGAAGAAAAAGGATATGTTCTAAGCCCGGGCCGCAAACCGGCAAACAAAAAACCTTCTCAAAAATTGAGAAGGTTTTTTTGCTGTTGACAGCCGGCTTTATTCGCTGGTGTAAGGCAGCAGGGCGATGATCCTCGCTCTTTTGACCGCCTCGGTCAGGCAGCGCTGATGCTTGGCGCAGTTGCCGGAAATACGGCGCGGCAAGATCTTGCCGCGTTCGGTGATATACTTGCGCAGCTTAGCCGTATCTTTATAATCTATCTCGTCCACATGATCGACGCAAAAGCTGCACACTCTGCGCCGTCCGCGACGCGGACCGCGACCGCGGCCGGAAAACTCACGGTCGCCTCTGTCGCTGCGGTCTCTTCTTTCATCCGCCATGATACTTCCTCCTAATATTAGTTATCGCTTAAAATGGGAGATCGTCGTCGCCGAGCATATCGTCGCCGCCGTTATCGGCAAACGGCGAAGGCTCGGGCGCGCTCTGCGCGCTGCTGCGAGCATAATTGCCGCCGCCGTCCCCGCCGCCTTCACGCGGCGAGAGGAAGCGCACGTTATCGGCTACGACCTCGCAGGCTTTGCGCTTGGAGCCGTCCTGCGCCTCATAAGTGCGCAGACGTAAAGACCCGTCTACCGCCGCCAATTTGCCCTTGGACAAATAGTTGGCGCAGTTCTCCGCCTGCTGCCGCCATACGGTGATGTCGATGAAATCGGTCTCGCGCTCACCGGCGGCATTCTTAAAATTTCTATCGACAGCCAAAGTGAACGAGGCCACAGCCACGCCGCTTTGGGTATAACGCAATTCCGGGTCTCTGGTCAACCGGCCAATCAAAACTACGCGATTGAGCATAATTTATCCTACCGCCTTCCTCTACTCGCCGACTCGGACAACAAGATAGCGCATGATCTCGTCTGCGATCTTGAAATTGCGCTCCAGCTCGGCCGGAAGCTCCGGCTCGCCGTTGATCCTCAACAGCACATAATAGCCTTCGCGCAGTTTCTCGATCTCATAAGCCAGCCGTCTTTTGCCCCAAGGCTCGACTTTCAAGATCTCACCACCATTGCTTTGGATCAGCGCATTATACTTTTCGATGATCTGCGTATATTGCTCATCTTCAAAATTAGGCTTGATGATATATACTACTTCGTATTCGCGCAATCCACTCACCTCCTCCCTTTGGACTAACGGTTATATGCCTCGCATATAACAGGGTCGTAAACAACTGGTATATTATAACATAGCAAATATCGCTAATCAAGCATTTTTTTCGATGCTTTCGATAGCGCGCCGCGCGTTCTCCTTAACGCAAAAGGCCGCGTCGCCGCACAAATGCTCCAGCACCGGCAGCGCCCGCGCGTCGCCGATCTGCCCCAGCGCCTGCGCCGCCGCCGCGCGTACCTGCCACTCGCCGTCGGCAGCCGCGTCGATCAACGGCAGCACCGCCTCGGGCACACAGCCCGCGCCCAGCGCTTCCGCCGCCGCCGCGCGCACCTGACGGTCATCGTCGCGCAAGGACGCCAGCACGTTTTGCGGCGGATAGACGGCGTCGATCTGCGCCAGCACTTCCAGCATCTTTTTCTTATGCCCGCCCGCGGTCTGCGGCAGCAAATAGGCGATCATCTTTGCCGCCGTCGCGCCCATCGCCGCCAGCACCTCCGCAACACGGCTCGGCACGTAGATATCGGGACGAGCCAGCGCCGCCATCAAATGCGGCAGCGTGCGCGGCTCCTTGATCTCGGAGAGGAATTTCACGCCGGCCATTTGCTGCGGCGCGTCGTTCTTATCCAGCAGCAGGCTGATGAATACCGGCAGCAGCTCCTCGTTCGGGAAATGATACCAGGCGTCGGCCAAAAGCTGCGGCGAATACTGCTCCTCGCCTAAATGCGCGGCGTAGCCCTCGAGCATATTCATCTGCTGCACCAACACCTTTAGCTGCGCCTGCACCGGCGCTTTGAGCCGCGGATACAGCTCGGTAATGGTATTGAGGCTGCGCGGCGCGTCCTGCATCAGCTTATCGACGACCTCGCGCCGCAATACCGTATCGGCGGCCAGCATTTTCTCCTCCAGCGACATAAACAGCGTATCCGGCCCCTCGGCGCTCATGCTCACCGGCACGAATATGCGATTACCCTCGTCGTCAAAGCGCGGCTGCTCCTCGCTCTTGCGATGGCGGTGAAACTTGCGCTCGCCCGCCATTTGCCGTTTGCGGCGGCGTTTACGCAGCTTGAGTATCAGCAGCACGATCGCCGTTAGCACGGCCAGCGGCACGGCGACGCCCAAAGCCAGCTTCAGCGGGTCATGGAGCATTTGCTGCCCATAGGCGGTCAACCAGTCCATGGCCTGCCGCCACAGCCCGATCAGAAACCACCCGGCGTTATTGTAAGCTCTGATTATCTGATCCCATATTTGTGCAAATGATATCGCAGCCAAACTATATCCTCCGCTTATCTCTATTGCAGCTATTCGCTGCTGATGCTGACTCCCGCGCCCTCGGTGCAGCAGCCGATGATCGCATAATCGACCCCATGCTTTTCCAGCTCGCCCTCCAGGCCGGCGGCCAGCGAGCGCTCGCTGGCGGCTAAATAGCCCCGCTCCATATGCGGGGCAAATCCGGACGGCCACAACGTCACGCCGACGCGCGAGCTTACCGCCAGCCGACGCACGCTCATGAGCAGGCCGCCTTGCAGCGGCTGATAGACGGCGGCGTATTCGCGCAGCCTTCTTGCCGGCAATAACCCGCTGACGTCGCGCTCTATCCACAGCAGCAGCTGTTCAGGCCGCGCCGTCATCGGCGCCTGACGCTCCGGCTCGCGCAGATATCGATCATCAATCTCAGCCGCTGCTGCTGCCATTACAGTATCTCCCATGCTTTATATCTCGATTATCTGCGGTAATTCGTCGATGGCCGGAATATCCGGCAGCGTCGGCAATTCCCCGATCTCGATCAGCTTCAGCGAATCAAGCAGCGGCATCACCACTTGCGAATTATCCATAAACGCCGCCGCCTGCCCGCCAAAGCCCATGGCCAGCATCGCCGGCAGCAGTATATCGTCGAAAATGATCATCAGCGCCAGCGTGATCACCACCGCCACGCAAGCTCCAAGCGCGCGGTTGATCGAGCCGAGCAGCCCGCGCGAGAATATCGAGGTCAAAGCATAGGCGATACGCTTGACCAGCCAGTTGACCACGACGAAAATGACGATGAACACCACGATCTCCACCACGCCGGTAAGCAGCTCGGTAGAATCGCCGAAAATGAACAGCAGCCCGCGCAGCGTGTCGGACAAGGTCTGCCCCTGCTCCGCCGCCGCCTGCGCCTGTTGCGGCAGCTCCGGCTGACGCAGCGCCGCGACTATGTAGGCGGCGACGGGCGTGGAAAAGAGCCGCGCCGCGCGATAAGCGAGGATCAAAGCGCCGATCTTGGCGACGACATTGATCGTGCCCCAGCGCCAGCCCCATAATATACCCAACAAAGCGATACCCGCCAATATCCAGTCGCTTGCCGTCATTTATGCCTCCAAAGTATGCGTTTTCTTGACGATAGGCGCATTGGGATAGAACCAATACGCCTACATTATACTCTATTGGCGTGAAGATTAGCAAGCGCTTTGCCGGTTTATCAACGCCGCCGCGTATCCTCCGCCGAACCCGTTATCTATATTCACCGTCACCACCCCTGATGAGCAGGAGTTGAGCATCGACAGCAGCGCCGCCAGCCCCTCAAAGCTGGCTCCGTAGCCGATCGAGGTCGGCACGGCGATCACCGGCGCGGCGGCCATGCCGCCCACCACCGAGGCCAGCGCGCCTTCCATGCCGGCCACCACCACCAGGACCCGCGCCTCGGCGATCAACCGCTGATGCGCTAACAGCCGGTGCAGGCCGGCCACGCCGACGTCATAGACGCGCTCCACGCGCGCGCCCATCAGCTCGGCGGTCAGCGCAGCTTCCTCGGCCACCGGCAGATCCGAAGTGCCGGCGCACAGCACCGCGACCAGCCCCGAGGAACGCAAGCCCTCGGCCGGTATGTAGATCATCCTTGCCGTCGCGTTATACTCGACTTGCGGCGCTAATTGCGCCACGGCGGCGTATTTATCAGCGTCGCAGCGCGTGGCGATGATACTGCGGCGGCTTTTGGCATGCAGGCGCTCGAAAATGGCGGCGATCTGCTCGGCACTTTTACCCGCTCCGTACACCACCTCGGGAAAACCGCGCCGCAGCTCGCGCTGATGATCGAGCTTGGCGAAGCCGATATCCTCATAATCGATATGCCGCAATTGCTCCGTTGCCTCCGCCACCGGCAGCCGCCCATCCGCCACCTGCTGCAAAAGCTGCTTTAACCGTCCGTTATCCATAATATCCCGCTTTCGTGATTATTCGCTTTAAGCCAAATACGCCTTTATTATACTATATGCTTGTCCATTTGTCATTTTCGGTTTATAATATTATTTGAACTTTCCGGCGCGGCAGCTCTGCGCGCCGCTGGAGGAGGAATAACTATGGCATTATCCTGCGGCATCATCGGCCTGCCGATGGTCGGTAAAACGACCTTTTTCAATCTGCTGACCGGCGCCGGCGTCGAGACCAGCGCTTTTTTCAGCGGCAAAACTACCACTAATACCGGCCACGCCGCCATACCCGATGAGCGTGTCGATTATCTGGCGCAGATGTTCAAGCCGAAAAAGACCACCTATGCGCAGGTGGAGGTCATCGACGTGCCAGGTCTGGTGCGCGGAGCCAGCCACGGCCAAGGCTCGGGCAATGAATTTCTCACCGCCGTGCGCGATACCGACCTGCTGGCGCATATCGTGCGCGCTTTTACCAACGAGCAGGTGCTGCATGCCGAGGACAGCATCGATCTGCTGCGCGATATCGAAACGATCTCGATGGAGCTGCTGTTCGCTGACCTGCAATTGATCGAAACACGGCTGACCCGCATCAACAGCGGGCATAAGAAAAAGCTCGAGCATCCCAAGGAAGAAGAAGTATTGAAGAAATGCCAGGCGGCGCTGATGGATGAAAAGCCGCTGAAGCTGCTGCAATTAAACGATGAGGAGACCGAGGCGCTCAAGCATATCACCTTCCTCACCAATAAGCCGATGCTGATCGTCGTCAACGTCGACGAACAGCAGCTGAGCAGCGGCAGCTATCCGCAGCAGCAGCAGGTCGAGGCCTATTGCGCCGAGCAGGGCTATACGCTGCTCACCGTTTCCGCCCTGGTCGAGCAGGAGATCGAACAGTTAGCGGACGAGGACAAGCAGCTGTTCCTCGACGAATTGCAGCTCAGCGAGAGCGGCGTCAATCGCATCGCCAAGGCTATCTACCGGCAGCTGGGGCTGATCTCCTTCCTCACCGCCGGCGAGGACGAGGTCAAGGCCTGGACGATCAAGCGCGGCCTGCCGGCCAAGAAGGCCGCCGGCAAGATCCATTCCGACATCGAGCGCGGCTTCATCCGCGCCGAGACCGTAGCTTTTACCGATCTGGCCGCCTGCGGCAGTTATGCGGCGGCGCGCGACAAGGGCCTGTTCCGGCTCGAGGGCAAGGAATACCCGGTCAAGGACGGCGATATCATCAATTTCCGTTTCAACGTCTAAGCGGCTATCTGCGCCAATAAAGCAAACGAGGGGCAACAATGGCAAATTTTAATCCCGGATACAAAAGTGAATTCACCGACGCCGAGGCGGCGGAAGCGCGCGAAGCACGCGATGCGATCCTCCGTCAGCTGGTCGCCGCTATGCAGGCGGGCGTCAGCGCGGACGATGCGCGCACCGTGGAGTTAGTGCAGCAATACCGCGACGGCTTCATCGACAAATACCTGTATAAGAGCACGCTGATCCAGTTCCTTGGCCTGTCCACGGTCATTGCCACCGACCCGCGCAATATCAGCGCCTATGAGGAATACGCGGCGGGCTTCGCCAAATATTTGGCGGCGGCCTTTCGCGCCTATTATGAGGCTAAATCCTCCGCGCGTTGACCGACTGCGCCTTGCCGTGATAGCCGGCCAGCAAGCATTTCCCGCCGTCGCGGGTCTTGGCCGTGAAATCATCAGCGTTCATCAAGTACCATCCATTTAATTGCGCGCTGTCCACTTGCGCGCATTATTTATAATTGCTTTGTACGCAATTTATTTCAGACGCTAATAGCCTGTTTGCAAAATGCGTAATAATAAACTCCGGCTAAAACATTGGCCGGAGTTAATGCTGCCAACTATCAGACCGTCGACGCATATGGCTAAAGCCGCATCGCCGTTATCCGTCGCCTGCGGCGATATCTTCCAAAAAGGGGCGGGCAGCCTATTCTCTTACCTGCTTCGCATGAGCACAAATAGCGTCAAACGTCTGCTCGCTGATATCATGCTCCATCTTGCAGGCGTCCTCGCGGGCGGTTTGTTCATCAACTCCCAAACGGATCAAAAAGTCCGTCAGCAGCTTGTGGCGCTCATAAATGCTTTTCGCGATCGCCATACCGGTCTCGGTGAGCGTGATATAGCGATTGTCGTCCATGGTGATATAGCCGTTTTCCCGCAGCCGCTTGGTGGCATAGCTGACGCTGGGCTTGGTCACGCCAAGCTGCTCCGCCAGATCGATAGAGCGGATATAGCCATGCTTTTCCTGCATCATCAGCATCGCCTCTAAATAATCCTCGGACGCTTTGAGTATTCGCATGGCGTCTGAGCCACCTTTCTTGATCAGATAGACATAGGTTAACATACTCGAACCAGAAATTCAAGTCAAGAAAATAATTAAAACCTCTTGACAAATTTGGTTAGAGGTATTAAACTTGTTTTGGTTAGATAAATCTAACCAAAATTTACGACTTCCGGTTAGCCATGACTAACCAATTTGATCGGAGGAGGACGCATGATGCCGCTCACTTTTGCAAACGTCGGCGAGGAAAACATTATTCGCAAGGTCGGCGGAAGCGCGCAAATCAGGAAGCATTTGCAGGAGCTGGGCTTTGTCGCCGGCGGCAATGTGACGATCGTATCTGCCATCGGCGGCAATCTGATCGTCAGCGTCAAAGAATCGCGCATCGCACTCAGCCGCGAACTGGCTGCAAAAATATTGGTCTAAGGAGGAAAAATCACATGAAAACGCTGAAAGAGGTCAAGATCGGCGACACCGTCAAGGTGGTAAAGCTGTACGGCGAAGGCGCTGTGAAACGGCGCATCATGGACATGGGCATCACCCGCGGCGTGGAGCTGTATGTGCGTAAGGTCGCGCCGCTGGGAGACCCGATCGAGCTTACGGTGCGCGGCTACGAGCTTTCCATCCGCAAAGCGGACGCGGAAATGATCGAAGTAGAATAAATTTTTGACTACCAGTTAAATTACTCTAACAGGAGGAGCAGGAAGATGGACAAGGAATTGCGTATCGCCCTGGCGGGCAATCCAAACAGCGGCAAGACCACGCTGTTCAACGCCCTGACCGGCGCAAATCAGTTCGTTGGCAACTGGCCGGGCGTCACAATTGAGAAAAAAGAAGGCAAGCTGAAGGGGCATAAGGACGTGATCGTCATGGACCTGCCCGGCATCTATTCGCTGTCGCCGTACACGCTGGAGGAGGTCGTCGCCAGAAACTACCTCATCGAGGAGCGCCCGGACGCGATCCTGAACATCGTGGACGGCACAAATTTGGAGCGCAACCTCTATCTGACCACGCAGCTGACGGAGCTGGGCATCCCTGTGGTGGTCGCCATCAATATGATCGACGTGATGCGCAAGAACGGCGATAAAATAGATATTGCCCAGCTGAGCCGTGAGCTTGGCTGCAAGGTGTTCGAGATCTCCGCGCTCAAAAGCGACGGCGTTATCGAGGCCGCCGAAGCGGCGCTGGAAGCGGCCAAGAGCACCAAGACCGTGCCCATGCACACCTTCTCCGGACCCGTGGAGCACGCTATCGCCCATATCGAGGAGGCCGCCGTACATGATCTCCCCGCCGAGCAGCAGCGCTGGTACGCGATCAAAATATTCGAGCGCGACGGCAAGGTGCTGGAGCAGCTGAACATCGACCGAGACGTTTACGCTCATATCGAAGAAGACATTAAGGAAGCCGAAAGAGAATTGGACGACGACGCAGAGAGCATCATCACCAACGAGCGTTATATCTACATAGCGTCTATTCTCAAGGGCAGCTACAAGAAAAAGAGCGCCGGCAAGATGACGGCCTCCGACAAGATCGACAAGGTCATCACTAACCGCTTTCTGGCGCTGCCCATCTTCGCGCTCATCATGTGGGGGGTCTATACCATCTCCATCGGCACCATCGGCGACTGGACGGTCGTCTTCATGAACGACACGCTGTTCGGCACATGGATCGTCCCCGGCGTCGCCTCTTTGCTGGAAGGCTGGAGCGTGGCCGGCTGGCTGGTCAGTCTGATCGCCGACGGCATCATCGGCGGCGTAGGCGCGGTGCTGGGCTTTGTGCCGCAGATGCTCATTTTGTTCATCCTGCTGGCAATTTTAGAGGATGTTGGCTACATGGCGCGCGTGGCCTTCATCATGGACAGGATATTCCGCAAGTTCGGCCTTTCCGGCAAGAGCTTCATCCCGATGCTCATCGCCTCCGGCTGCGGCGTGCCCGGCATCATGGCTTCCCGTACCATCGAACAGGACCGCGACCGCAAGATGACGATCATGACCACCGGCTTTATCCCCTGCGGCGCCAAGATGCCGATCGTCGGCCTGATCGCCGGCGCGCTGTTCGACAACAGCGGCTGGGTCGCCACCTCCGCCTATTTTATCGGCGTGGCGGCGGTGATCGTCTCCGGCATCATCCTCAAGAAAACCAGGGCCTTTGCCGGCGACCCCGCGCCCTTCGTCATGGAGCTGCCCGCCTATCATGCGCCGGTAGCCACCAATGTGCTCCGCTCGATGTGGGAACGCGGCTGGAGCTTCATCAAGCGCGCCGGTACCGTGATCGTGGCGGCCAGCATCGTTATCTGGGTGCTGCAATCCCTTAGCTTTGAGGGCGGCTTCCATTATATCACCGAGGATTCTGGCGGCGTCAGCATTTTGGAAATCGTCGGTAACGCCATCGCCGTGGTCTTCGTACCCTTGGGCTTCGGCAAGTGGCAGGCGGCGGTAGCTACGGTGCTGGGTCTGGTGGCCAAGGAAGAAGTCGTCGGCGCATTCGGCACCATGTCCAGCGTGTTCGCGGCAACGAATCCCGAAGCGGCGGCCGATCTGCTGGGCGCGATCGAGGGCGAGATATCCAATCTCAATTTGATCGGTCAGGAGTTTTTCGGCGGCAGCGGGCTTGCGGCCTACAGCTTCCTTGTCTTCAACCTGCTGTGCGCTCCCTGCTTTGCGGCCATGGGCGCGATCAAGCGCGAAATGAACAATGCCAAGTGGACTTGGGGCGCCATCGGCTATATGTGCGGCTTCGCCTATGTGATCAGCCTGATCATCTATCAGCTGGGTATGCTCTTTAGCGGCGGCGGGTTCAACTTCTGGACAGCGATCGCGTTTATCGCGCTTGCTGCTGTGCTGTGGCTGCTGTTCCGCAAGAACAGCTATGACGGGAATGACGGCAATACTCTGGCGGTCGACGCCGGTCGCTCGGTTAAGTAAAACTGCAAGGAGGCAGGATCATGAATTGGCAAACCATTGTCGTGGCGGCGGTTGTCGCCGCCGTGTTCGCCGCGATCATCATCGCCGCGCTGCGGAACAAGAAAAAAGGCAGAAGTACTTGCTCCTGCGTCGGCGGCTGCGCCGGCTGCGCGCACAACGAGTTCTGCCGTCATTGAGCGTATCTGCATTGCAAGGGGCGCGGGTATAATACCCGCGCCCTCTTTATGCTATCAATTAACGACATGCTATCAATAAACGGCGCGACCGCCCTTTATCGGAGTATATTGCGCTCATCCGGCCGCCTGTTCCTGCGGCTGCGCTGCTGTTTGCGGAATTGACGGCGGCGCAACGGCTGCTTCATCCTTATTCAGCCAATGGTCGATGAAGATAGCCGCCAGCAGCACTATCCAGCCGATAGCGCCGTACAGCGTCGGCAATTCGCCGACCAGCAGCCATGCCCATAGCGGCGTCAGCACAAATTCCCAAACCGCGAGCAGCGTCGCCCGCTGCGGCGGCACCTTCTGCGTGCCCATCGAATAGAACACATATCCCAGCGCCAGCTGGAACAGCGCCAAAAACAGCACGTACGGCAGCTCCGACCAGCTCATGTCCATGCTCACTCCCGGCGACAACGAGGCGATGAGCAGGATCACCGGTCCGGCGCAAAGATTCACGGCGGCCACCGTCGATAGCGTACCGCCGCCCTGCACGCGGCGCAGGCAAACGGTGACGGCGGCAAAGGCCGCGCCCGACAGCACGCCCAGCAGATTGCCGGCAAAATTGGAGCCGGTCTTGGGCTCGATGAGAAAGATCACGATACCGGCGACGATGATCGCCGTGGGTATCAGCTTACGCAGCGTATAGCGCTTTTTGAAAAACAGGAACGATACGATAACTATCCACAGCGGCGCCGTATATTGCAGCGCCAGCGCATTGGAGGCGGTGGTCAGGCGGATGGCGCTGAGTATCACCATCGTCAGCGCGGCGTAAGAGCCGACGAACAGAAAGAACCAGCGGTCAAAAACGATGCGCTTGGGTCTAAGCAACGGCATCAGCACCAGACCGGCGAGCAGCGAGCGCATACCGGCAAGGAATATCGGATCGACGCTGATGCATTTAGATACGCCGCCGGCGGTAGACCATAATACCGAGCCGATAAAGATCAGCCACGTGCCGGACATATTACCGATACGAGCCAATAGTTTCTCGTACATTTTCCTCCCCGGCAGCCTGTTGCTGCGATGAATAATTATTGACGCCGTGTTCTTCTCTGAAACTCAAATACAAGTTTAACACTAATCCGGCAAATATCAAGAGCCACCCGCAAAAACCATACCACGTCGGTATATCGCGCAACAGGATCAGCGTCCATACCGGCGACAACACAAACTCTCCCAAGCCGAGCATCGACACGCGGAATACCGGCAGCTTGGACAGGCCGATACCGTACAGGTAATAGGGGATGATCTGCTGCGTCACCGCCATTAACAGCAGCATCAGCCACGGCCCCGCGTCATAGCCGCCAACCTCGGCGAACAGCTGCGGCGAGCTGATAAGTATTACCAGCGCGATGAAGGGCGCGGCATAGAGATTGCAGGCCGCCAGATAATTCATGCGTCGGGCATGCTCAACGCGGTCAAAGCTCAGGGCGAAGGTGGCGAAAGCCACGCCCGCGCAAATGCCCATGATATTGCCCAGCTGATTAGAGCCGCTCTTGGGCTCGAGCAGAATGATGAAAATACCCAGCGCCAATAGCAGCACCGAAGGTATGCCGCCGAGCTTGATCTTGCGCGCCACGATCGAGGTGAAGATAAACACCCACAGCGGCGAGGAGAAATACAGCGCCGTGGCATTGGCGGTAGCGGTATAACGAAAGGCCATCACCGCAAACAGCGAGATGCAGGAGAAAGCCGTCGCCATCAGCAGCAGCCGCCAGTCAAAGCGCAGCTGCCGCGGCTTGAAAAAGGGCAGCAGCAGCAGACCGGCGATCACCGCGCGCAGGCAGGGCAGCAGCATCGCGTCGATATTGACCGCCTTGACCATAGCCGGAGAAAGGCTCCAAAACACCGTGGCGATCAATACCGCCGCCGTTCCCGGCAGCCTGTTCAGGTATTTATCCATCGTCCCTCCGCATCATTGGCTCAGTATCTGCCGGTAATAATCGCGCTCCAATATCTTGGCCGAATAATAGAACTTGCTGTTGACGATCTGATTGACGGCCTCCACATACTGCTCGTCCGCCTCGCCGCTGAACTCGCCGCTGACCGCGTTATAGCGGCCGTAAGCGCTGATCCAGCTGCGGTCGTTAAAGATCACCAGCGGCTCGGACTCGGAGAAGATATCGCGCCCCATCAGCAGCCGTGAATCATAGGGCAAGCCGAACAGATTGGACAAGGTGGGCAGCAAGTCCAGCGAGCAGGCCGGCGCGCTGATCTGCTGATGCCGAAGTCCTGGCTTCCAGATCACCAGCGTGTTCTCATACAGCTCAAAGCTGCGCTCCACCGTATGACCGGCCAATTCATTGAGCGCTTCCGTACTGAGGCCGTACGGATAATGGTCGGCGGTGAGCGCGATCACCGTATTCTCCAGCTGACCGGCGGCCTCCAGCCGCTCCAGCAGCAGCTTCATCGCATACTCCAATTCGAGATTGCAGGCGATATAGGCCTTGACCTCCTCGGAATACGGCAGCTCCGCCACCTCGTCGCGATGGCGCGCCGCCATATTATTGCCGCCGAAATTATAGCGCAAGTGGCCTGATACGGTCAGATAATAGACGTGAAAATTTTCCAGCGCGCTGAAATTTCCGACCGTCGCCTCGATCATCTCCAGATCGCTTTCCGGCCAGGCGGCGGTGATATTCAGGCCATTGCCCACGCCGGTGTAGTCATAACCCATATTCGGATAACTGAGATGCCGGTCATAATACGTATAGCTGTGATTATGATAGGCCTGCGGCTGCGCATAGCCCAGCGCCGCGAATTGATTGCCCAGCGCGAAAGGCATATAATTCTCCGCTGAGGCAGAGTAGCTCCAAACGCCGCTTTTGGGCAGCAGGCCGGTGGTAGCCACGTATTCGCCGTCCGAGGTAGATACGTTCCAGATCGGCGTATAGAAATTGCTGAATTCAAAGCCCTCCGTCGCCAGCTTGCTCATCGTCGGGAACATACCCGTATCTAACAGCAGTTTCGACCAGCCCTCGGCGGTCACCAGGATCAGATTGCAGCCGGCGAACATACCGGTATATTCATTTTGCAGCGTCGGTTGCTGCGCGGCGAAATACAAATGCATATCGCGCAGCTCCTCGTCCTGCTCCGCCTCCGCCAAGGCCGCAAAGTCGATATCCAGCGCATTGGGCTGCCAATTGGGCGCCGCCGGCTCCGCCGGCGCGGCTTCCTCGGCGCTGGCCTCGGCGATGCTGACAGCCGACGGAGGATCCTTGGGCGAAAAGCCGAAAACGGCGCGCTCTATCTCCAGCCGCGTCGCCGTCAGCACGCCTAACTCCTGCTGATTGAGCACCGGATTATTGTCGTTAAAATACAGGGTATAGGCGCTATGCGGCCCCTTATCGGAGAGATTGAGCGATAGCGTCGCAAGGACAAAGACCAGCGCCGCCAGCGCCAGATTGGCTAATTGCAGCGGCCAGCGGTTATGCGGGCAATTCTTTTTCAGCGCCGCGAGCAACAGCGCCGTCAGCGCGAGGAAAGACAACAGCTGCCAGCCCTTGTCCCAGATCACCGGGAAGGTCTCCTCATAAAACTCCATCGCCATACCGGCCTTGGTCAGAGAAAAGACCATCATCGGCGTTTTGAAGATGCCGTAATATACCAGCTGCATACCGAAGAGGATGAACGTCGCCGCCGCCAGCGCCAGCAGCAGCCAATAATTGCCGCGCTCGCCGAACAGCCCGCAGATGGCGTTCAGCAGCAGCGCATAAGCAAGCGAGAACAGCGACAAATGCAGCAGCGTCAGCCAGCCGGTATGGCCGTAGACGTACAGATGCAGCAGCGTCTCCATGACAAAAATATACAAAAACAGCAGCAACGGCCGCTGCCACGATAATTGCCTGCGTTCTTTGTCCATTTTTGCCGCGCCGATATCCGTCACCGGCATACTGCGCGCCGCCGTATGTTGATGCTGCGTGTTCATTACCCTGCCCCTGTCAACCTTTATCCGTCGATGATTATACCCGCATCCACGGTCTCAACCTGCCAATTCGCGACGCCCAGCCGCGTCAGTTGCCGCGCCGCCGCCTGCCGCCGCTCCTGCTCGGCAAACAGCGCCCACACGCCGCTGCCGCTGCCGCTCATCAGCGCCGCCTGCGCGCCCATGGCGATCAGCCGGCGCTTCAGCTCGCCCACCGCCGGAGCCAGGACAAAGGCCGCCGTCTCCAGCGCATTGTAGGCGTTTGCGGCGATGGCCGCAATATCGCCCGCCGCCACAGCCGCGCATAGCGCAGCGCCGTCATAGCCGGCATAGTGGCTATCGCAGCGGTTAGCGGCATAGACCTGCGCCGTGCTCAGGGCGACCGCCGGCGCCGCCAGCAGCAGTTGCCAGCGCCGGCCCGGCAGCGGGGTCAGACGCTCGCCCACGCCCTCGGCCAAACACAGGCCGCCGCGCAGGAAAAAAGGCAGATCCGTGCCGATACGCAGCGCCAGCGCCGCCAATTCATCATCGCTGACCTGCGGCGCGAACAGCCGTCTTGCGCCCAACAGCAGCGCCGCCGCATCCGCCGAACCTCCGCCCAGACCCGCGCCCGCCGGGATGTTCTTTTTGATCTCGATCGCCGCATAACCGTCAATGCCAAAACTGTCACGAAAGAGCCGCCACGCCTTGAGCGCCAGGTTCTCGCCCGCCAATTCAACGTTGCAAACGCAGCTATCGGCGCTGGAAACGCTGACGGTAACGGTATCATAAAGACCAACGGCCTGCATCGGCGTGCTCAGCAAATGATAGCCGTCCGCGCGGCGGCCGAGTATATCCAGCGACCAGTTGATCTTGGCCGGCGCTATCAGCCGTAAGCGCTTATTCATGCGCGTCCGCCAGTAATTGCTGTTTCAAACGCTGATACTGCGCAGGCCAAAACAGCGTGCCCTGCACCTCATGCCTGGCCTCGCCGAAAGGCCGCGAGCTGACCGCGAGCAGCGGCGGCGCTTGCTGCCTTTTCGCCACAGCCAATCCCCGATACTGCTTCCACCAATATTCGAGATCGGCGATAAAAGCCGCCGCACCGGCAAAGCTGTCCTTGAGCAGCCGCGCGTCGCAGCCGATATTCTCCGCCAGCACCCCGTCCGCATAGTCGCGCAGCGTTTCCAGCGGGCCGCGCCCCTTCTCCACCCATGAGGCCAGCAAATAGTCGTGATAATCGTAGATCAACGGGTCGCCCAGTCCCTTGTCCACGTCCTGCTCCGGCGACAGCTCAGCCGAGGGGCGGATGGCGGCGATCTCCGCCAGCGGAGCGTTGGGGAATAGCCGCTGATAATAGCCGCACAGCGCATATACCTGACGCTTCCACAGGTCGGCCTGCGCCGCCAGCGCGCCGGCCAGATCGCCGTAGAAAGTAGCGTAACCGACCGAAAGCTCGGTCTTGTTGCCGTTACAGGTGAAAATACCGCCCAGCGCGGCCGCGGCGGCGCTCAGGATACGCGCCCGCTCTCTGGCCTGCATATTCTCATAGGCCGCCGCCGAAAAGCTCCATGCCGTCTCGCCGCGCTGAGGCCAATGCTGCGGATGCGCGGCGGCGGTAGCGGTGAATTGCGCCAAGCCGTCCTCTATCGGTATGCAGGCAAAGCCGCAGCCCAAGCCCTCGGCCATGCGCTGCGCCAGCTTCTGCGTGCGTTCGCTGTTAAAGCGGCTCGGCATACTGATCAGCAGCAGATTATCCGCGCCCAGCGCCCGCGTATACAGGCAAGCGGCCAGCGCCGAGTCGATGCCGCCGGATATGCCGATCACCGCCTTGGCGGTTTGTATATCGCGGCAAAAGCTGCGCAAGCCGTATTCCAGCGCCTGCGCCAGCAGTATCAGCGGTTCCAAGCGCGGCGCCAGCTCCCCGCCGTCGCGCCGCCAGAGGAACATCCCCTCCTGCAATTGCGGGGCGCGCGCGATCTCCGCGCCGTCAACGCCAAGGAAATAGCTGCCGCCGCAGAAGATATAATTGCTCTTGCCGGTAGCCTGCAGCGCGCAGCCGTTGAGCGAGATGAATTGCCGCCCTTCGACATAGGGCTGCGGCTCGTCCTTATCCACAGTTAGCGGCCGCATCGAGGCGTTGACCAGCAGATCGACGTCCTCGGCCAAATAGGGCAATTTACGGCCGCGCCAATCGCCGAGCAGGAAGCCGACGCGATACAGCTTGCCGTCTATCAGCAGATTATAGCTTTGCGCCTCGCCGCCCGCGCTGAAATACTTGTAGCCGTCGGCGACAAACGGCGCGCCCAGCGGCGCCTCCAGACGCCCCAGCTCGCCGTCCGCCGCCAGATACAGCGAATTGACGACGGCGTGGCCGCGGCAGGCGGCGTTGCCGAACACCACCGTGACGCCGGCGGAAGCGGCGGCGATCTGCGCCGCGCAGTCCGCGCATTCCTCGAGGAAGGCGGCGCTTTGCCAGCTATCGCCGATCAGCAGCCCGGGTATTGCCAGCTCGGGGAACAATATCAGCTCCGCGCCCTGCTGTTTGGCGCGCGCGATATACTTAAGCATTTTGTCGGTATTGTGCCGTGGTTGGGCGGCGCGTATTTCGATCTGCGCAATCGCGATAGTCATTTTACGGCCTCGTCAGCTCCAATATTTCGTCTATATGCGCCCGCGCTTCCTGTTCTCCCAGCTCAAAACAAGCGTCCATCACTTTGGTATCGAGGAAATCCATATGATGCGGTATCGGCTTGAGTATCAGATCAGCGTCGATGACCTGCGCGCTGCTGGTAGCGATGTCCAGCGAGCGGTTGATGATCTCCACCATATTGCGCGGCAGCGAGCTGCCCGGCGCGAACAGGCTGATCGCCAGCACCACGTCAGCGCCCATATCGCGCACCACGCCGCCGGGACAGTTATCGAGGATATAGCCGTCTACCAGCATCTTATCCTCCAACATCACCGGCGTGAACACCCCCGGTACCGCCGAACTGGCGCGCACCGCCAAGGCGGTATCGCCATGGTCGAGTATCACCTTCTGCCGCGAGACCAGATCCACGGTCACAATACGCAGCGGCAGGCGCATATTCTCGATCAGGCAGCCCTTGCAGGCGCTGCGTATAAGGTCGGTATAAGCGTCGGCGGGTATCAGACCCTTGCGGCTGGGGCGCACCTTGATCACCGATTCGACGTCCATATCGGTGAACAGCTTGAGCATTTCGCGCCAATCCATGCCGTAAGCGTACAGCGCCGCCACCGCCGCGCCGATCGAGGTGCCGGCCACCATGTCTATCGGTACCTGATATTCCTCCAGCACCTTGAGCACGCCCAAATGCGCCGGCCCTTTCAAACCGCCGCCGCCGAAAGCTACGCCGATCTTCTTACGCGGCGGCTGCTGCGGCGGCTGGGGCACGGCGATTTCTTTCTTTGCGGAAAAGCGTTCAAATATACCCATCTGCTCACCTTCAATGCTTTTGATTAGAATTCGACCTTGCCCAGCGCCTGCTTGATGCGCTGCATCGCCTCCGCCATGCGCCGTTCCTCCACGGTCAGCGTAGCGCGGAAATAGCCCTCGCCTTCCGCGCCGTAGCCATTGCCCGGCGTAACGATCACCCCTGCCTTATCCAGCAGGAATTCGGCGAACGAGGCCGAGCTGAAGCCGCGCGGTACCGGCGCCCATACATAGAAGGTAGCGCGCGGATACTCAAGCTGCCAGCCCATATCGCGCAGGCCGCCGACCAGGATATCGCGGCGCGCCGCATACTTGGCGCGCGATGCGGCGACTATCGGCTCGGGCTGCTCTAAACCGGCGATCGCGGCGTATTGTACCGCCTGAAACGCTCCGGAATCAACGTTGGACTTGTATTTTGCCAGCGTCTGCACGGCCACAGGATTGCCGACGGCGAAACCGATACGCCAGCCGGTCATATTGAAGGGCTTGGAGCAGGAGCCGAATTCGATGGCGACATCCTTGGCTCCCTCGATCTGCATGACGCTCGGCGCTATATAGCCGTCATAGGTCATTTCCGAATAAGCGCTGTCGAAGCACAGCAGTATATCATGCGCGCGGGCAAAATCGACCGCCTTCCGCAAAAAGGCCAGATCGCAGACCGCGCCGGTAGGATTGTTGGGATAATTGAGCCATAGCAGCTTGGCTTTATCGGCTACCGCGGCGGGGATAGCTTCCAGATCGGGCAAGAAGCCGTTTGCCGCCTTGAGCGGCAGATAATAGCATTCGCCGCCGGCCAGCCGCGTCGCCGTCGCATACACCGGATAAGCGGGGTCGGGGACCAGCACCAGATCGCCGCTATCGACAAAACAATAGTGGATATTGGCGATGCCCTCCTTGGAGCCGATCAGCGTGCAGATCTCGCTTTTGGCGTTGATCTCGGCGCCGAAACGCCGCTGATAAAAGCGCGCCACCGCCTCGCGGAAGGCCGGCATGCCCTGCGAGGACGGATACTGATGATTATGCGCGTCATAGGCGGTGCGCGCCAGCTCGTCGATGATACTGGCCGGCGTGGGCAGATCGGGATCGCCGATACCGAGGCTGATGATATCGACTCCGGCCGCCTTGGCCTCGTCGATCTTCCTTTCGATATCGGCAAACAGATACGGGGCTATCGTGGACATTCTCTTGGCAACTTCTACCATATTACCTCCTGTTGGTCGTTATTACAGTAAATATTCTCCCTCCGCGACCAAAGCCGCGGGGCCGGTCATATAGATATGGCCGTTATCCGCCCATTCAATGGACAGGGAGCCGTAACGCAGCAGCACCTCGACCTTATTCTTGGTATAGCCGTTGAGTATCGCAGCCACGGTGGCGGCGCAAGCGCCGCTGCCGCAGGCCAGAGTCTCGCCGCAGCCGCGCTCCCAAACGCGCATTTTCAGCGTCTGATCATCGACCAGCTCGATGAATTCGACGTTGGTCTTGGCCGGGAAAGAAGAATGCGTCTCTATCTGCGGGCCGATCTTCTCTACCGGGAAATGCTCCACGTCCTCAACGAAGGTCACGCAATGCGGATTGCCCATCGACACCAGCGTCACGTCATAAACGCGCGCATAGACCAGAAGCGGCGCGCCGACCACACGCGAGCCGGTAAAGCTGGCCGGTATCTGCTCCGGCAGCAGCCTCGGCGCACCCATATCGACGCGGATAACGCTGTGCTCCATGTCGATGATGCTCGGCTGCACCAGACCGGCCAGCGTCTCGAACACGAATTCGTCGCTGTCAACTATGCCCTCGCGGCGGGCAAAGACAGCGGCGCAGCGCAAACCGTTGCCGCACATTTCCGCCTGCGAGCCATCGTCATTATAGATGCTGAATTTGGCGGCGGCTACGCCGTCCGCCGGCGAGAGGATGATCAGGCCATCCGCGCCGACGCCCAATTGCCGGTGACAGATCTCGGTGGCAAAACCGCCAAGATCCTCCGGCAGTTTTTCCTTAAAGCCGTTGACCACCACAAAATCATTGCCCAGGCCGTGCATTTTTGCAAATCGCATGGTCATACCTCGCTTTCGTTTAGAATTTGCTCAGATAATGCGCCAGTTCCCAATCTGTTACCTGAATACGATAGTCTTCCCATTCGGCGCGTTTGGCCTCGGTGAAGCGGTACAGCACATGCTGCCCCAGAGTCTCGCAGATCAGCTGATCGCGGTTCAGCTCGCTGACCGCCTCATGTAAACTGCCGGGCAGCAGCTTGAGATCAAAACGCAGCCGCTCCTCGTCGCTCATATGGAAAATATTCATCTCCACCGGCTCCGGCGGCTCGATCTTGTTCTCGATACCGTCCAACCCGGCGGCGATCGTTACCGCAAAGGCCAGATACGGATTGCAGGCCGGATCGGGAGAACGCAGCTCCACGCGCGCGGACTCGCCGCGCTTTGCCGGCACGCGCACCAGCGGCGAACGGTTCTTGCTCGCCCAAGCGACGTACACCGGCGCTTCGTAGCCGGATACCAGACGCTTGTAGGAATTGACGGTAGGATTGGTGATGGCGGTAAAGGCGCGCGCATGGCGCAGCAGCCCGCCCAAATAGTAGTAAGCGTCCTGCGACAGACCGCGTTCGCCGTTGGGGTCATTAAAGGCGTTGCTACCGTTTTTGAACAGCGATTGATTGACGTGCATACCGGAGCCGGCAATGCCGAACACCGGCTTGGGCATAAAGGTAGCATGCAGGCCGTGGCGCTGCGCGACCTTGCGCACGATATACTTGAAGGTCTGCACGTTATCGGCGGTATGCAGCGCGTCGGCATATTTGAAGTCGATCTCGTGCTGGCCGGGCGCACATTCATGATGCGAGGCCTCGACCTCAAAGCCGATCTGCTCCAGATCCAGCACCATCTCGCGCCGCGCCGACTCGCCGAGGTCTACCGGAGCGAGGTCGAAATAGGCGGCCTTGTCATGCGTCTCCAGCGTCGGCGCGCCGTTTGCGTCGGTGTGGAAGAGGAAAAACTCCGCCTCCGGCCCCATGTTCACCGTATAGCCCATTTTCGCCGCCTTATTCAGCACGCGCTTCAGCACATAACGCGGATCGCCGGTAAAGGGCGTGCCGTCATCGCAATAAACGTCGCAGATCAGCCGCGCGGTAGCGTCGTCGCCGTCCGACCAGGGTATCATGCACCAGCTGTCCGGATCGGGGCGTAAATACATATCGCTTTCCTCGATACGCACAAAGCCGTCGATCGAGGAGCCGTCAAACATCAATTCATTGTCCAAGGCCTTTTCCAACTGGCTGGTGGTGATCGAAACATTTTTCATCACACCGAAAATATCGGTGAATTGCAGGCGGATAAAGCGCACGCCGTTTTTTTCCGCTGCGGCGATTATTTGTTCTTTATTCATTTTTCCTCCTTGGCGCCGGAGCTGCCGGCGCTTATATGTCTATATTCAGGCCTAAGCCCCGTTCTTTGACTTTCGCATAAATGCGGTCGGCGGCGATCAGATCGAACAGGCCGATACCGACCGTCTTGAATACTGTCTGCCGCTGTCGAAACTCAGCCGCAACGCCCTGCTTGACGATATTGCAAAACGGCTGATAGCGTTCTGCCTTCATCCAGCCCTCGGCCAGCGGTATCGCCAGATCGCCGCTTTCGGCGGCGGCGTACGTCGTATCCAGCCAGATGCCCTCCGCATTAGCCAGCGCCGTCTTGGGCAGCTCGCGCGTATGCGGCTGATAGGAGCCGACGGCAATGATATGCTTGCCGGCAAACAGCGCCGCGTCGTCGCCAAACAGCGGCTCCTTGGCGGTGGAGCAGGCGACGATCACGTCGGCAGCCGCAGCGGCCTGATCGGGACCGCCGGCGATATGTACGCGGATATCGGGGCGTTTGGCGTTAAGGCGCGCCGCATAGGCAGCCAACGCCGCCTCCGCCGCGTCATAGACGTAGATATCGCTGATCGGCCTGACCGCGCAAACAGCCAGCGCCTGAAACAAGCCCTGCGTGCCCGCGCCCACTACCGCCAAGCTATGCGCGTCGTCGCGCGCCAGCAGCTTGGCCGAGAGGCCGCCCAAGGCGCCGGTGCGTATCGCCGTGACATAGGTACCGTTGAACAGAGCCAGCGGCTCGCCGCTTTTCATATCGTTGAGCAGCAGCGTCGCCATGGTGGCCGGCAGGCCGTATTGCCGGTTATGCGGATAGACGCTGACCAGCTTGGTAGAAAAGGCGGCGGCGGAAAAACAGGGCATCAAGAGAAAAACATCGTCGCCATGCGGATATTGCAGACGATCCGGCTGCTCGAAATCACCGGCGTACTGAATGAGAAAAGCCTGTTCCATCGCATCAATAACTTCCTCGATGCTGATATTGGCGTCCATGGTTTTTTCATCAATGATATACATAGGCTACCCCCTTAATACCTCAGGCGCGTTGGACTCGACCCGGCGCGGTGTTGACGCCAAATCAACGGCGGCGCCGCGGCATCGTCGCTGCGCGCAGGTCAACTCCAATACTTTATTTTACCATTCAACCGCCGATTTTACAATATCCGGCAGAGTAAAAACACAACTTTTTTGCCATAGTCATAGCGTCTTTACAATTATTGCACAACCGCTATGCCGTTTCCTGCCAAAAATGCTTGTTGACAAATAAATCTATCCGATGGATAATAGTTCGGATAGGATTTCATTATAGAATGGAGTTATTATGAATACCGTCTCTCTGCTGCTGATCGGCCTGTCCCTGGCTATGGACGCTTTCGCCATTTCCATCTCCAACGGCGTCGCTTACGGCGGCGATAAAAAGCAAGCGCTGCTCACCGCCGCCGCTTTTGGCCTGGCGCAGGGCTTGATGCCGATGATCGGCTATTATGCCGGATACAGCTGCGCCGATATCATCGCCTCCTTTGACCATTGGCTGGCCTTTGGCCTATTGGCGGTCATCGGCGGCAAAATGATATTCGACGGCATACGCCAGCTGCGCAGCACCGCCGAGCCGCCGCCGCGCCGTCTGACCCCGCGCACGCTGTTCCTGCAAGCCATCGCCACCAGCATCGACGCGCTGGCTATCGGCGTCAGCTTTGCCGCGTTGCAGGTAAATATCTTCAAGGCGGCGGCGATCATCGCTATCGTCACCTTTGTCTGCTGCGTGATCGGCGCGCTGGGCGGCAAGAGCTGGGGCGGCTATTTGAAAAAGCGCGCCGTGTTGTTCGGCGGCGTGATACTGGTATTGCTGGGCGTAAAGATCTTGATCGAACACCTTTACTTTTAGGAGCTTGCTATGGAATTGCTGAAGCTGATACTGATCTTTGTTTTGATCATTGCCTTCCTCGGCTTCAAAAAGCCAATGTACGTTGTGATGCTGGGAGCTTCGGTATTGCTGGCGCTGCTGTTCGCCATGCCCGCCAAGCAGTTTCTGCTGGTGTTCGGCGGCTCGCTGATCTCCTCCTCCACGCTGGTTCTTGTCGCTATCGTATGGCTGGTAATGATCATGGAAGGGATGATGAATGAGCGCGGCTTTATGCAAAAGATACTGACCGCGCTGGACGCGCTTTTCCACAGCCGCCGCATCGATCTGGCAATGATGCCGATGATCATCGGCTTTCTGCCTTCAGCCGGCGGCGCGCTGTTCTCCGCGCCGCTGGTGGCTAAGGCCGCCGAGGGGCTGGGACTGGCTCCGGAGAAAAAGGCGCTGGTCAATATCTATTTCCGCCATATCATGGAGCTGTTCTTCCCCACCTATCCGGCGCTGATCATCGCCGCGCAATTATCCGGACTGCCGATGTTCAATCTGGTAAAGCTGCTTTTCCCGGTAACTGTGGTCGCCTTTTGCATCGGCCTGCTGATGCTGCGCGAGGTCAAAAGTGTAAAAACCGAGCGCGCCGGCGAAGGCTCCCGATGGAAGCTGCTCGGCGCTTTCCTGCTGTCGATCTGGCCGTTTTTGCTGCTGATCACGCTGATCATGGCTGCGCGTTTAGAGGCGGTCACGGCGGTGCTGATAACGACGGTTTGCGTGGCGGTATTCCTCAAGGTCACGCCCAGGGAATTGCCGAGAATGGTGCTGAAAGTCACCAAATGGAAGCTGCTGCTGATCATCATCACCGTCATGGCCTTCAAAGACGTATTGCTCAGCTCCGGCGCCGTCGATCAACTGCCGGAAATAGTCGGCCGGCTGCCAATATCGCCGCTGTTCGCCTTCTCGATACTGGCGCTGTTCATCTCTTTGATCACCGGACTGCCGATCTCGGCTAACGCCATCATCATCCCCTTAGCCAGCGCCGCCATACCGGGCATCGCCGATACCGCGATCGCGCTGCTGGTGATCTCGTCCTACGTGGGCGCGCAATTAACGCCGCTGCATCTATGCATCACCATTTCCGCCGAGTATTTCGAGGCCAATCTGCAAAAGGTAATATTACGCTCGCTGCCGCCGTATTTGAGCATCTACGCCGCGGCGGCGCTGTTATTCGGCGTAATCCTCGCCTAACTCTTGTATAATCAGCTGAAAACAGCTAAAATATAAGTGGCGTGATAAGCCGCTACCTAACGGAGGATCTACTATTATGCGCGATTACAACAATCTGCCCGCCAACCACTTTATCAACTCCTTCATCAACGAGGACTTGAAAACCGGCCGTTACGGCGACCGCGTGCATACGCGCTTCCCGCCGGAGCCTAACGGCTATATGCATATCGGCCATGCCAAGGCTATTTTCATCAACTTTGGCACCGCCGCCGAGTACGGCGGCCTGTGCAATCTGCGCATGGACGATACCAACCCCAGCAAAGAGGACGTCGAGTATGTGGACGCGATACAGCAGGATATACGTTGGCTGGGCTATGATTGGGACGACCGTTTCTTCTATGCCTCGGACTATTTTGAGCAGATGTACGCCTGCGCCGAGCAGCTGATCGAAAAAGGTCTGGCCTATGTTTGCGAGCTGACTCCCGAGCAGTTCAAAGATATGCGCGGAGATACCGCGCATCCGGCGATCAGCCCATACCGCGAGCGGCCGGTAGCCGAGAGCCTCGACCTGTTCCGCCGTATGCGCGCCGGCGAGTTTGCCGACGGGGCGATGACGCTGCGCGCCAAGATCGACCTCGCCAGCCCCAACTTCAATATGCGCGACCCGGCCATTTACCGCATCAATCATCTGCCCCATCACCGTACCGGCGACAAATGGTGTATCTATCCGATGTACGACTTTGCCCATCCGCTGGAGGACGCGCTCGAGGGCATCACCCATTCGCTGTGCTCGCTGGAGTTCGAGGATCATCGTCCGCTCTATGATTGGGTCATCAACAATTGCGATGTTCCCTGCAAGAGCCGGCAGATCGAATTTGCGCGGCTCGGCATCACCTATACCGTGATGAGCAAGCGCAAGCTGCGCCGTCTGGTAGAGGAAGGCTACGTCCGCGGCTGGG
Source organism: Bacillota bacterium (assembly GCA_030527285.1). Taxonomy (GTDB): domain Bacteria; phylum Bacillota; class Dehalobacteriia; order UBA4068; family UBA4068; genus JAUNBC01. Next base: position 46,132 of record JAUNBC010000005.1, read on the forward strand.
ACGATCCGCGTATGCCGACGCTGGCCGGTATGCGCCGCCGCGGCTACCCGGCGGCCGCGATACGCAATTTCTGCGCCGAGGTGGGCGTGGCCAAGTCCAACAGCACCGTGGAATTCGCCCAGCTGGAGCATGCGGTGCGCGACGTGCTCAATTATGAGGCCGACCGCCGCCTGGCCGTCATCGACCCGCTCAAGGTCGTGATCACCAATTATCCTGACGGGCAAACGGAAATGCTTGACGCCGGCAATAATCCCGAAAAGCCGGAGCGCGGCAGCCGCCGGCTCAGCTTCTCCAATACAATCTATATTGAGAAAAGCGATTTTATGGAGGAACCCGTCAAGGGTTTCCACCGTCTATATCCCGGTAATGAAGTCAGATTGAAATACGCCTATATCATCCGCCTTGACGAGATCGTCAAGGATGAGGCGGGCAATGTTATCGAGCTGCGTTGCAGCTATGACCCAAACAGCCATTCCGGCAACGATACCAGCGGCAAAAAGATCAAGGGCACCATCCATTGGGTGGACAGCCTGTCCGCCGTGCCCGCCGAACTGCGCTTATACGGCTATTTATTCGACCGGCCCAATCCTGACGACTGCGCCGAGGACGAGGACTTCACCGATTTTGTCAGCCGTGATTCGCTGCTGATACCGCCGCTGTCATACGTCGAGGCCGAGCTGGCCGCGGCTGACGACGGCCGCCCCTATCAATTCATGCGTCAGGGCTATTTCATCAAGGACGCCGATTCTACGGCGGACAAGATAGTGTTCAACCGCATCGTCTCGCTCAAAGACAGCTTTGCCAAAAAGCAAGGCTGAGCATTTACAGCAAAACCTAAAAGGAGGTAATCCCATGGTAAATCGCAAACTATATCGTTCTACCACCAACCGTATGCTGGGCGGCGTCTGCGCCGGTATCGCCGATTATTTCAATTGCGACGCGACGATCATCCGTCTGGTCTATGTGGCGCTGTCCGTATTCACCGTCGCCTTCCCCGGCATCATCGTCTATATCATCGCCGCGATCATCATCCCCAACGACCCCGGCTACACCGATATCACCAACAGCTAAACGGCTACATAACGCATAAAAAGCCTTCGGCGCTAATAGCGCCGAAGGCTTTTTATGCGGAAAACGCGCTACATATCACCTGCCGCCGAATAACTCCGCTATCGGCTGGATGATCTGCTGCAGGTCGGAGATCGCCTCGTTCAGCGTTTCCACGTCCACCTGTCCGGCGGTAGCGGCCATTTCCTGCGTCGCCTGCTCCAGCTCGATGAGCAAGCGCTCGGTACGCGGGATATAGACGGCGGCTGTGAGCGCAAGCAGCAGGCAAGCGATCAGCAGCAGCGCCAGCAGGGCTTTGAGCAGCCGTGTCTGTTTTTTCATTTGCGCCAACAATTCATCCTGCGGCGCAACTCTTTGCTCGCTCATGCTACGCCCTCCCCGCGCGGCCTTTCTTACTGCGCCGCTTATCTTTTTTGTACTGTTTATCCTTGGCCGGCGGCTCGGCCGCCACATCGAGCAGCGGCCGCTTATTGATCGCCGAGAGTATCAGCACGCCGATCACCACGCCGACGGCTGAGATCAGCATCGCCTGCTTGAAGGGGCCGAGCATCAAGCTATCGGTACGCAGCATCTCGATGAAAAAGCGGCCTATCGAATAGAACACCAGATAGCAGGCGAAAATGCTGCCGATGCGATGCGGACGGCGCAGCAGTATCAGCAGCGTGACAAAGATCAGCGCATCCCATAGCGATTCATAGAGAAAGGTCGGATGATGGTACGCGCCCTCGGCGAATACCTGCATCGGCACCCAGCTCCAAAACGAATCCGGCTCGATCACCGAGCCATAGGCCTCGTTATTGAAATAGTTGCCCCAGCGCCCGCAGGCCTGCCCAAAGGCCAAGGACGGCGCAATGATATCCGTCCAGCGGAGGAAATCCTCCCGCTTGGCGCGGCAATACAGCCAAATCGCCAACGCGCCGGCGATGATGCCGCCATGTATCGCCAGACCGCCCTCCCAGATAGCGAAGATCTTGCCGGGCTCCGCCGCGTAACGGCTCCATTCAAACAGCACATAATAGAGGCGCGCGCCGATGATCGCCGCCGGTATCACCAGCAGCAGTATATTAAACAGATGATCCTCGTCCAAATGCTGCCGTTTAGTCTCCGCATATGCGAGCATGATGCCCACGGCCATGGCGCAGCTAATGATCACGCCATACCAGCGCACGGTCAAAGAGCCGACGCTGAAGGCTACGCCGGTATTAAAAGCTCCGAGTATATCCACCTAAGCAAACCTCCTGATTTAGTAAACTGAGTATATCATAAAATCGCCTTAATTCAAATCTATTTACTTTTGCGGCGTTTTTTGCCATAATAGTCGCAGGAGGATAAACCGCGCATGGATTTTCAACTGCTAAAATTGGAAGATAAAGAGCTGGTAAACAGTTACCTGGCCGGTACCGAGCCGCGTTTGATCAGTTATAATTTCACCAATTTCTATCTTTACCGCAACTGGGAGCCGTATCGCTGGGCAGTTGTAGACAAGGCTCTGGTGTTCAAAAGCGAGTATCGCGGCTATGACAATATCCTCGTGCCGATCAGCGCCGACGAGCAGGCGATCCTGGCCGCTACCGAGCGGATGATCGACTGGTTCGCCCGCCGCGGCGCTGAATTCATCATCTCCGAGGTCAGCGATGATGCGCTAACTCTGTATGAAAAATACTGGCCGGGCCGCTTCCGCGCCGAGGAGTATCGGGGCGGCTTCAACTATATCTATTTGCGCGATCAGCTGCTAAATCTGAGCGGACGCAAATTTGCGCCCAAGCGCAATCATCTGCGCCGCTTCCGTGAGAACAATCCCGGGCATCAGCTGCTGCCGTTGGACGCAGCCATGACGGCAAGCTGCAAGCAGCAGGCGCAGCGCTGGCGGCAGCTGCGCGGCGGCGCCAATCCCGAGCTCGATTACGAGCTGTGCGGCATCATCGACGCATTGGATAATTTCGCCAGCCTGGACAGCGTCGGCTGCTGCGTCGTCATCGACGGCAAGCTCGAGGGCTTCTGCTTTGGCGAACCGCTGAACAGCGACACCTTCTGCGTGCATATCGAGAAGGCCAATACCGAGATCGCCGGTATTTATCAGGCGCTCAATCAGGCGTTTGTCCGCGATTATACCGCGGGCTACACCTATATCAACCGTGCCGAGGACATGGACGACGCCGGTCAGCGCCGCGCCAAACTCTCCTATAATCCCTGCCGTCTGGAAAAGTATTACTATCTGAGGCTGGCGCAATGATCATCCGTTATGCCAGCGCCGAGGATACGCCCGAGGTCAAAGCGCTGTGGGCGCAGGCCTTCGGCGACCGGCAACCCTACTATGACTGGTATTTCCGCCGCGTCTACCGCCCCGAGCGCACGCTGCTCGGCTTCAGCGACGGCGCGGCGGCGACGATGCTGCAATTAGCCCCGCGCCGCCTCAGCCTGCGCGGCGAGCCGCTCAACGCCTGCTATATCGTGGGCGTGGCTACTGCGCCCGCCTACCGCCGCCGCGGCTACAGCCATCGCCTGCTGCGCTATGCGCTGGGCGAGCTGCATCACGGCAACTGCGCTGTGGCGCTGCTCAATACAGATCTGGACGGCTTCTATGAGCCGCTCGGCTTCACGCCCTGCTACACGCTGCGCCCGCTGTTATTTCCCGCCAAGGCCGGCGAGCTTGGCGGCTGGCGGGAAACGCGCGCGCCCAATGACGGCTTTCTTAGCGGCTGCGCCGCCGTCTATCAGCGCATGACCGCCGCTCTGGACGGCTATGTGCTGCGCAGCGCCGGCGACCTGCGCCGCTATATCGAGGATTGGCTGTGCGACGGCGGTTCGCTGCTGCTGCATCAAAGCGCGGCCGCTTACCTGCTATGGTATGCCGACGGCGACTACTGCCGCCTGGTCGAGGCGGGCTATGCCGACGCAGCGGCGCTGCGTATGGCGCTCAGCGCGGCGCAAGCTGTGGCGGCGCGCGACGGCTTGCGGCAGCTGCTGTGGAACGCGCCGCTCAACGCGCCGCTGCCGCCGCAGCCGCAGCCTTTGACCGCGCATCTGTGGGCGCTGCGCACCGATATCGAGCCGGAGCTGGCGGCCGCGGAAAAAGCCGCGCTGACCCGCGAACTGCTGAACGCGGGCACGCGGCTCTGGGCTAATGAGATTTGCTAAAACCGCCTTTATTAGGCGGTTTTTTTATTTTGCGGCGTTACGGAAGGATGAAGGCGAGCGGCGCGCCCATAGCACGTAAACGAGCAGCGAGACGGCAAGGCCAAGGCTGATCACGCCGTACATCGACGCATAGCCGAGATACTTGGCCAACAGGCCGGCGGTGATGCCGCCCAGACCAATACCGATATCGAAGGCGCAAAGATAGGTGGACGAAGCGGAACCGCGCCGTTCGGCAGTACTGATACGCATCGCCATCGCCTGCATCGTCGGCGTCATCAGGCCGAAGCCGCAGCCAAACAGCAGCGCTGAGGCGCAAAAGGAAAGCTGCGACGGCCATTGCCACAGCAGCAGCATCGCCGCTCCGCCGCAGATAACGCTGATATACACCAGCAGCCCTTCGCCGCGCCGGTCGGCGACGCGGCCGCCCAGCACGCGCATCAGGGCGGTCATCGCCGCCAGCAGCATGAAATACGCGCCGCCGCCGCCCAGGCCGTTGAACTCGGCGTATAAAGCGATAAAGGTCGTGATCGCCCCATAGGGGAAGAGGAAAAAGAACATCGTCAGCGAGGCCGGCAGCGCGTCCTTATTGAACAGGCCGCGCAGCAGCTCGCGCAAGCTCGTATGCTGCTTGCGCAGCGGCAAAGCCTCATATTTGAGCGTCAGCGTGCTTAACAGCGCCACCGCGGCCACGGCGGCGGAGGCGCAGAACATCAGCGTGAAGCCCCCATTGCGCATCAGCGCCAGACCAAGCGCCGGAGCCAAGGCCGTGGAGATGGCGGCGGTGAGGCCGAAATAACCCATGCCCTCGGCAAAACGCGAGCGGGGAATGATATCGCAAACATGGGTATTGAGCGCAGTCGAAGACGCGGCCCAGGTCAAACCATGGAAAAAGCGCAGCGCTATCGCCAGTATCAGCAGCGAGCATAACGCATAGCCGAGCGGCAGCAGCACCATGCCCAGCATACCGGCCAGCAATATGCCGCGCCGTCCCCGATGATCGAGTATCCAGCCGGCGAAGGGACGCATCAGCGTTGAGGAGATAGCGAATATGCCGGACACAAAACCGGCCACCGCCTGATCGCCGCCCAAGGCTATCACATAATAGGCAAAGGTGGCCAGCAGCATATGAAAGCTCATGAAATTCAGCAGATTGCCCGTGCAGCTGAGCAAAAACTCCCTGCCGAACAAACGCTCTGCGCCTGGCGCGCGTCCATTATCCATCATCTCACCTGCCCTGCTTGACGGCGTTAAAGGCCGATGGGCTCTTGGCGGCGGAAAAACGGTAATAAGCCATCGCCGCAAACAGCGACAGGCCGAGTATGGCGAACATCGGGCGATAGCCGAGCCAGGTCACCAGCGCGCCGCCGATGATACCGCCCAGACCGAAGCTGACGTCCCATGAGCAGAGGAAGGTGGACGAAGCGGAGCCGCGCCGTCTCAGCGGCACGATGCGCACCGACATGGCCTGCAGCGCCGGTATGGTCAGGCCGTAGCCGATACCGTAAAAGCAGGCGGATAGATAAAAGGTCAGCGGCGAATGACCGAAGATCAGCAGCACCAGTCCCAGCAAAAAAGAACAATCGCCGATATATACCAGCACTCCCTCGCCATTCTTATCGGCGGTCTTGCCGGAGAACAGGCGGCAGACGCCGGTGAATATGGCCATGAAGGTGAAATACAGGCCGCCGCTGCCTATACCCTCCGCCGCCGCGTACAGGGCGATGAACGAGGACACCGCGCCGCCGGGCAGGCTGGAGAGGAACATCGTGATCGAAGCGGGCAGGGCGTCGCGGTTGAACAGCTTGGCAAGCCGGAGCAGCAGCGGCAAACGCTCCGCCGCCGTCCGCTCGCTGCGCTCAAGCTCGGTGATGCTCACGCGCGACAGCAGCAGCAGCACCAGCAGCGCGCAGGCGGAAACGCCGCCGAACAGCACCGTATAACCAAAGCGCTCGAACAGGAACAGGCCGAACATCGGCGCCAGAGCCATCGACAGCGAATTGGTCAAACCGTAATAGGCGATGCCCTCGCCGAAGCGGCTCTTGGGCAGTATATCGCAGATATTGGTATTGGCGGCGGTGCTGGCGGCCGCCCACACCATGCCGTGAAAACAGCGCATCGCCAATACCATCGCCAATATCGGTATCAGCGCATAGCCGATGGGTATCAGCATCAGCAATACCACCGACAAATAGAATATCTGCTTACGGCTGATATTATCCAGCATCCAGCCGGAAAAGGGGCGCATGATCAGCGCAAACGCCGAGTAGCAGGCCGCAATAAAGCCAACGATAAATTCATTGCCGCCAAGGTCGATGATATAAAAAGGCATGGTCGGCACCAGCATATTACCGGAAACCGACAAAAGCAGATTGAGCGCCGCCATCGCCAGAAAATCGCGCGTCCACAGGCGCTCGCTCACCGTCAAAGGCGCGTCGGTCACCGGCTGCCTGGATAAATATTTATTCTTGGTATGCCACAAATGCGGGAATTGCATATTAAACTACCTGCCCCGTGTGTTGCCGCTTCTGCTCGTATATCGTATATATTTGCGGCAGCGCCACCGCCAACAGGATCAGAAATCCGCCGCATAATTGCGGAAAACTCAAGCGCTCGTTGAAGATAAGCAGCGCCATCAAGGCCGTCACCGGCGGCTCCAGCAGGCAGATGATCGAAACGTCCACCGCCGGTATCATCGACAGCGAGCGATTGAGCAGCAACGTCGCCGCGCCGGTCACAAACAAAGCCAGATAGAGCATCAATCCGACCGCCGGCGCCGTCAGCTCAAACACCCAGCCGTCAAAAACAGTACATACCGGTATCACGATCATAGTGGCGACGAAGGCGGAATTGAAGCTGTAAGTGTAAATGTTGTTCTTGAGCAAAATGACGCCCAGTATATTCAATTTGAGCGCATGGCAAAGCGCGGCGGCAAAGACGATCAGCACTCCCGACAGCAGTATATTCTCCGCCGAGCTCCAATACAGCAGTATCAGACCCAAAGCCGATATCAGCAGCGCCGCGATACGCACCCAGCCCAGACGCTGTTTGAAAAACAGCTTGGCCAACAGCGCGGTCAGCGAGGGGTAAACATAATAGAATAATATGCACAGCGTGGCCGGCAGCTTGCTCAACGCCAAAAACAGCAAAAAGGTGCCGCTAATCAGCAGCAAGCCCATGCCCAGGACGGTGAGCCGGTATTCCCTGGCCACCAGCAGCGGCGCTTTAGTCAGCAGCACGATGGTCAAAAACATCGCCACCGCCACGATATAGCGCATCGTCAGCAGCGTCAGCACATTGAAGCCGCCGCTATAGCATAGCTGCACCGTTACCGATTCGGTGCCGAAGCAGACCGCCGCCAGCACCGCCATCAAGCGGCCGGTAGCGCGCTGCCGCTTCTGCTCCAGCATACAGGTATTCTCCGCAAAACCGTTCATTATTGCTCCGTTCACAAAAAAATGACATAAGCCAAGGCGCGTTGGGCTTACGACAAATATCTTAACCTTATATATGGATTTTGTCAATCGCCTGCGGAAAATGTTTGCAGCGGCGGCAAAATATGGTACAATTCATCATAGTAACGGCGCGCGATAAGCCCGATAAACGCAGTTCATACCGCCGTCAGGCAACTCAGCCGCCGCATCCGGAGAGTGAGCACGATGAAACGCATATATCGCATACTGCTGCTGGCCATACTGATCTTCGCCCTGCACGCCACGCCCGCCTATGCCAATCAGCAGGCGGCGCTCAATTTGCAGCAGCTATCGCTGTTTCGCGGCAGCGACAAGGGCTTTGAGCTGGAGCGCGTGCCCAATCGCGCCGAGGCCTCGGTGATGCTGATACGCCTGCTGGGTAAGGAGCAGGAGGCGCTGACCGCCAACTATACCCACCCCTTCACCGATCTGATCGGCTATGAAAGCCCCTACGTCGGCTATTTATACCGCTACGGGCTGACGCGCGGCACCGGCGCGCATAGCTTCAGCCCGCGCACCCTTTGCGATCAGTATATGTATTGCACCTTTGTCCTACGCGCGCTCGACTATAACGAAGCCTACGGCGATTTCAGCTATTGGCAGGCCGATCAATTTGCCTCCGAGCTTGGTCTTTACCAGAACGACGGCGGCGTTTTCGATCGCGGGCAAATGGCCGCCGTCTCCTATACGGCGCTCGCTACCCGGCTCAAGGACAGCGAGCTGACGCTGCTCGATACGCTGGTCGCCGCCGGCGCGGTGAACGCCGAAGCAGCCGCCCCCTATCAGCAGCTGTTTGCCGGCTACGACGAGGTGACGCGGCTGTTCGGGCATATGCAGGAGCTGAACTCGCTTGAGGTATCTATCAGCTGCGATATACAGCAGGGCGCAAATCAACGCCTGCGCGTGGACGGCGAACTGAGCATAGCCGGGATCAAGCAGGCCGCCGCGGATCCGCTGGCGCTGCAAGCGGCGCTAAAAGCCGCTGCCACCATCAGCGCCCTCTATGACGGGCGGCGCGAACAGATCAGCCAGCCGTTCGAGCTCTATTATCGCAACGGCAATATCTACGTCAAGACCGTAGAGCAGGAACAGGAGCTGAAAATCATGCTGCCAATGCAGCAAATGCTGCATGAATTGAACAATATCGGCTATGAGCTGACGGCTGATGAAAACGCAGGCGCTCCTGACCTTTACAGCGCGCTAAACGTCATCGGCGGCGGCGGCGCGCCCGGCGTCGCGGAGCTGCGCAGCGTCGAGCAAAAGCATGACGGCTCCGGCGACTATTATCAGCTCGTCTACTATGCGCCGGATGCCGGCGGCAGCGATATCGGCTGCCGGCTCTATTACAGCGACGGCAGCTTAAACCGCATCGTAGCCAGCGGGAGCGCCGCCGCCGCGGACGGCGAAGCCGCCGATTATGAGCTGACCATCACGCTGCGCAGCCTGAACGGCGGCGCGCCGCAATTCCCCGCCGACCTGAACAGCTATATCAATATCATCGACAGTATCATCGAGCAGCAATAAATACGAATTCTTATTTGTGTTCGATAGAATTTTTTGGTATAGTAATTATGGTTTTATAGTTAATTCTAAGGAGGAGCAACATGAGCGATGAAAAGAAACCCGTAGAACGCAGATTTGTAGACGCTTCGCAAGAAAAGGAAGTAAAAAAGTCCGCTGAAACCGCGGCCGCCGAGCAGCAAGCGAACGAAGAGGCCAAAAAAGAAAAGCGCAAAACCACCGACAGCAAGCCCGAGTATAAGCCGGCGGCCAAGGGCAAAGCCGGTACGCTGCGCCTGATCGCGGTCATACTGTGGGTGGCGGCGATCGGCTTTGAGATATTGACGATACTGTTGCTCAACGGCACCCTCTACCTGCCCGGTAATGAGCTGGTATGGCTATGCGCGGGCATCGGCATCGACCTGATCTGCATCGTCATCGGCTCGCTGCTGTGGAAAAAGGCCAACCGTATCGACCCTGCCTCGGAAAAAGACAAGCTCAAATTCTTCCTGTGGAATAATCTGGGCGTGATCGCGGCAATTATCGCTTTCCTGCCGCTGATCGTCATCCTGCTCAAGAACAAGGAGCTGGATAAAAAGACCAAGAAGATCGTCACCGTGGTCGCCGTCTGCGCTCTGGTATTAGCCGGCGCGCTGTCCTTCGACTATGACCCGGTATCAGAAGAAGACCTTGCCGAGGCCAAAAGCGCCGCCGCCACGCTCGGCGACGGCAGCGCCTACTGGACGCGCTGGGGCAAATCCTATCATCTCGACCCGGATTGCCATACGCTGATGCGTTCAGAGGTAGTATATCAGGGCAGCGTCGAGGAAGCCTTTGAAGCCAGCCGCACCGACCCCTGCGACTTCTGCGCTGAGGAATTGACCGAAGCCGTCGAATAAACGCCGCCTGCCGCCGCGCCATACATAATCCGCTGCGGCTTACGGAGAGCTATTCGCCACAAAAAAACCCTGCTTACGCAGGGTTTTTTCTTACGGCCATGACAGGCTTCAGCTGCGGCGAACGCAGCGGCCGGCGATAGCAGCCCGCCGCCGTCAGACCGCCGGCCGCCAGCCCCAGATAGTAGTTGAGCAGGCGCGTCAGCAATAGCGCCACTACGATCAGCTCGCTGCCGAAAACGCCGCTGTAAACGAGCAGAAACCCGCCCTCGGTAACGCCTACACCGCCCGGCAGCGGCAAAGCTTCCACCGACAGCGTCAGCAGCGCCTGGATAGCGATGATCTCGACAATGCTCAACGCGCCGCCGCCCAACGCCATATACACCCAATAGGGCAGCGAATACAGCGCCGCGATATGCAGCAGCAGCGCCGCCATCGTACGCAGCATCAGCAGCGGATACGCGCGCATATAGGCCGCTCCCTGCCGGTACAGCGCGATCTGCGTTTGCGCTTCTATTACGGCGGCTTCTCTATCCTTGACCAGCCGCAGCCGCGCCGCCCAGCCGATCAGCAACAGCGGCAGCTTATCCGCCCAGCGCGGCGAAAAGATCATCGCGCAAAACAGCAGTATCAGCAGCGCCTGCGCCGCCACGCCGTAGGCCAGCAAATAGCCGAAGCTGCCGATGCGCGTCAATATCTGTATGCCGGCCAACGCCACCGCCCCGCCCGCGATCAGCAGCACCGCCAGATGATAAAGCATATTGAACATCAGCAGCGATAAGGCCGACGCGCCCATCGGTATATGGTCGCGGCTCATATAGAATATCTGCGACGGTTGACCGCCGCAGCAGCCGGGAGTGATGGCCGAGAAGTAGAAATCGATCAGCGCATAGGCATAGCAGCGGCGCAGCGTTACCGGCAGCTCAAAGGAGCGCAGCAGCCCGCGCAGGCCCCAGGCCTCGCAGCCGTAAAACAGCGCCACTACCGCCACGCCGATCAGCATATAGCGCGCGTCCACCATCGTCAAGGCGCCCGCCACCACCTGCAACTGGCCGTCGCGCAGCAAAAAATATGCCGTCAACGCCAGCAGCAGCGTCACGAACAGCAGATTGACGATATGCCGCCGCGCGAGCAAAAAGCCGCTCATAGTCTCGCCTCCCCGGCCGCAGCAAAGGCATAGCCCTGCCGCCGCCACAGCGGCAGCAGCCGCTCCAGCGCGGCAATCGTTTGCCGCGGCGCGCCGGCCGCGCCCCCGCTATGCTCGCCCGCGTCATGCAGGCAAATGACAGCTCTGTCATTGACAGCATCCAGCAGGCGATCTGCTATTTCATCAGCTCCGGCTATCCGCCAATCGCCGACCATCACCGACCACAACACTATCCGCAAACGATAGCGGCGGGCATAATAGAGCGTGGCAAGATTGATATTGCCATGCGGCGGACGATAGTATTTGACCGGTACGCCCAAGCCCTGCAATACGCGCAGCCCCTGCTCAAACTCGCGCCGCATTTGCCAAGGCGTGAGCAGCCACGGATTGCGATGACTACCGCCATGCAGCCCCACCGTATGCCCCTGCTCGAGCATTTGCCCAAGCAGCCACGGATAACGAGCGGCCTGCTCGCCCAGCACCATAAACAACGCCGGCGCTTGCTGCCGCGCCAACAATTCCAGCAGCTGCGGCGTATAGACGGGATCAGGCCCGTCGTCAAAGCTGAGCAGTATTTGCCGCCCCTGCCCGCGCAGCCGGTGATCGCGCAAATGCTTGCAGTATATGGTCGGCAGCAGCGCATAGGCCGCCCATGCCGCCAGCATTATGCCGAGCAAGCCGCATAAAACGCTCATGCCGCCGCACCTCCCTGATAAGCGCTCAACCAGCGCAGCAGCGCCTCGCTGTCCAAGCCGGCGCTGAAGGCGCGCATATTCCGCCGATAGCCGTCCAATCTGGCGCGATCGCCGATCAGCCCCGTCAACTGTTGCGCAGCGGCAGCGTTGTCATCGGCTAACAGCTCGCCCATGCCGCTGTCAAGGATAAAACGGCAATTCTTGATCTCCTGCTCCAAAAAGGGTCGGAACATCAACAGCGGCAACGCGCTGTGTATCGCCTCAAAGCTGCTGAGGCCGCCCGGCTTGCACAGCATCATGTCCGCGCCGCGCATCAGCTGCGCCATATCGCGGCGATAGCCGAGCGCGCTGACGTTGTCCAGCCGCAGATGCTGCAATTGCCGGCGCAAACGCTGATTATTGCCGCAAACGACGCTGATATGCAGGCCAGCGACCCTGCTCAAGGCCTGCCATAGCTGCTTATCCGCCGGCAGCAGACCCAGCCCGCCGCCGCTGACCAGCAGCTCGAACGGACGCTCGCCCCGCTCCATCGCCGGGGCGAAGCCCGCCGCCACCGGTATGCCGCTGACCGCGATACGCGCCGCCGGTACGCCCGCCGCCAGCAGATCGCGGCGCGTTTGCTCCGCGCCCGCCAAATAGAGCTCGGTGTCGCGGTTGAGCCACACGTTATGGATGCCGATATCGGTAATGCAGGTCACCAGCGCGGCGCGGCTGCCGCTCATGCGCTTGTAACAGGCGACTATACGCGAGGCCAGCGAATAGGTGGAGATGATAACGTCCGGCTGCCGCTGCTCCAAGTAGGCGCTCAGCTTAAACAGCAGAAAGCTCTGCGGTATGGTCAGCATCCTGGGCAGACCCTTGTCGTCATGCACGGCGTTTTTGTAGGCGATATTGATCAGCCGCCCGCCGCCGCTCATCAATTGCGCATAAGAGCCGTATAAGAGGCTGTTGGCATGCGGCAGGGCGATCTGATAGAGGTCGGCCAGCTCGACTTGCACGTCGAGGCCGCTGCGGCTGATGTTATCGGCCAGCGTTTGGGCAGCAGAAAAATGACCCATGCCGAATTTACCGCTGAGAATGATGATCTTCATGGTTGTCTCCTTGCGATATGCGATTATCTATGCCGCCGGCGCTATTCCTGTTCCGCGCCGCTTTCTTCCAGTTGCAGCGGGAAGCTGATCGCGGCCTTGAACAAGTCGCCGTCTATATCCAGCTCAAATCTGCCCTGCTGCAATTCGATCAGACTGCGCGCTATCGATAGGCCGAGGCCGCTGCCTTCGGTGCTGCGGGCGCTGTCGCCGCGCACGAAGCGCTCCATCAGCTCATCGACGCTGACGTTCAACAGCTCGCGGGAAATATTCTTGAAGCTGACCTTGACCCGCCCGCCGCTGGCGGTGACCTCGCAGTAAACGCGCGTTTGAGGCTGCGAATACTTGCAGATATTGTTCAGCAGATTATCGAAGGCGCGCCACAGCAGACGGCCGTCCGCCATGATATTCAGCGGCCATTCCGGCTGTGTGCAGACCAGCTCCAGTTGGTTTTCCGCCAGCCGGTCGCCGTACTCGCCCAACGATTGATTGAGCAGCTCGCGGATATCCAGCCTTTGCATATCGACGCCGATATTGCCGGTAGAGGCTTTGGAAGCCTCGACAAGATCCTCGATCAGCTTCTTCAGCCGCGCCGCTTGCCGCTGCAAAACGTCGATGTAACCGATAGCTTCCGCGTCGTCGATGGGCTGCTTTTGCAGCAGATCCACATAATTGATGATCGAGGTCAGCGGGGTTTTGATATCATGCGAGACATTGGTTATCAACTCCGTTTTCATGCGCTCGCTTTTCATCCGCTCCTCAACGGCAATGCTCATGCCCGCACCGATGCTGTTGAGGTTCTCTCCGTGCTTGCGCAGCTCGCCGCGCAGGCTGGCGACGTCGATCTGATGCTCCAGCCTGCCCGCCGCTAACTGCTCGCCGCCGACCTTGAGCCGCTCCATCTGTATCATTGCGTTGCATAGCAGCACCAATACCGCGCCGTCGATGCAAAAGCCGGTGAGTATCCAAAAGCCGGAGCTGGAGGTCAGACATAGCATATTTATAATGAACAGGCCGACCGTAGCGGCGATCGTCCTCCACACCAGCGACATATGGCTGATGATCTCGCGGCAGATGCGGGCAAATGCCTTGAGCACCGTCCATACCGCATGCAGCAGCCGGTAGATCAGCGTATTACGCCACCAGCCGCCCAGCTTGACGCGGGTCGCGAAGCTCATGCAAAAGCCGACGCCAAGCAGCAACACCAGCGCCGCCAGCGGTAAGCTGGCCGCCAGTATCATGCCGTCAAAACCGCGGACGACGTAGTTGATCGACCCCATAAGCAGCAGCGCCGCGACGATACATACCAGCAAATACAGATCGAGCGGCAGGCGGTCGATGGTGTTCAAGCGCAGATATGGAGCATCCTCGCGCCGGCCGGCGGCAAACATCAAAAAGACGAACAGCGCCAGAGCCAGCAGCGGGAGGATCACCGCCGCGATGATAACGCGGCTCAGATTATCGTAGACCAGCAGCAGCAGCTCCATAGTCTCTCCGGAATAGATGCTGCTATAAATGCTGATGAACTGCTCGCGGCTCAGCTCCTGCATATCCATGCCGCCGCCGATAAGCAGTCCGGCCATGGCGGCGCTGCCGAGCAGCAGCGCCAGTATCAACAGGATGATCGCCGCCGCTTTTACCCACGTCATCCTGCTCAGATCAGTTTTTACCGCCGTGTTGGGCGGCGTTTGCTCAGTCATGTCTGTCACCTCCGGTTATCTTATAACCATGACCCCATGCCACCTGCAAATACCGCGGCTCGGCGGGGTCGATCTCTAATTTCTCGCGCAGATGACGAATATGCACCGCCACGGTATTATCAGCGCCGTAGCCGGGCTGCCGCCATACCTGCTCATAGATCTGGGTGGAGGTGAAAACTTTATCCGGAGCCGACATCAGCAGCTTGAGAATGTCGAATTCGGTGGGCGTGAGCGCTACCGCCTCGCCATGCAGGCTGACCGATTTGGCCTCGTCGTCGAGCGTAATACCGCCGACCCGATACAGATGCGAGCCATGATGCTTGTCGCCGCCCAAGGCGGTGTAGCGGCGTAATTGCGCCTTTACCCGCGCCAGCAGCTCCACCGGATCGAAGGGCTTGGTCACATAATCGTCGGCGCCGACGTTTAAGCCCAGCACCTTGTCGGTATTCTCGCTCTTTGCCGTCAGCAGGATCACCGGTATATTGCTCTGCTCGCGCAGCCTGGCAACGGCGGTGATGCCGTCCATCACCGGCATCATCACGTCGACGATAGCCAGATCGACGCTGTTATCCCGCAATACGTCCAAAGCCTGCTGGCCGTTGAAGGCCTCCAGCACCTGATAGCCTTCCGCCTTGAGATAAATAGTCAGCGCGGCGATAATATCCTTTTCATCATCACAAACCAATATCGTGTGCATTTTTCAACCTCCGCGATCATTGTATCGTTTAGCAGATTAAGAACCAAGAGGGCAAGTGATTAAGATTTGTTAAAGAAAAGGCCATCCCGAAGCGGAATGGCCCTGGTAACACACAAGACCGCCGAGAAACAAGCGAGACAAGGCGCGGATTTTAGACAGCCCCAGGGGGTCCCCGCACGGCACAAAGCGCAGCGACTGCCGGGTGGGGTTTGGGCAAGGAGCATACTAAAAACGTATGTGACGACGCTGGCTGAAATCCGTAACGCCGTATCGCGCCGTTTATCGACGGTCTAACTTAATTGTTGATAGCGTAGATCATTTGCAGCCCCTTAAGCGTCAGATCCACGTCCACGTGGTCGATGCTGTCGGAAAAACCGGCGATGGTCTGCGCCAGCCCGCCGGTGGCGATCACCTGCGGCTGTGACGGCAATTCCAGACTCATGCGCCGCACCAGCGCGTCCACCTGCCCACCATAGCCCCATTGCATACCCGAGCGCAGCGCCTGCGCCGTATTTCGCCCGATCACCGAGGGCGGCTTGACCATGGCGATGCTCGACAGCTGGGAGGCATAGGTAAACAGCGCGCGCTGCGAGATCTCGATGCCCGGACAGATCGCGCCGCCGATATAGCGCGCGTCCTCAAGCACGCAGTCAAAGGTGGTGGCGGTGCCGAAATCGACGACGATCAGCGTGCCGCCGTAAATATGATGCGCGGCGATGGCGTTGACGATGCGGTCAGCGCCCACCTCGGCGGGGTTCTCCATATCGATCTTCAGTCCGCTTTTGGTGCGGTAATTGACAAATATCGGCTCTATATGCAGATGCTTCTCCGCTAACTTGCGCAGATTGAAGTTGACCGACGGTACCACCGAGGCGACGATCATCCCGTCGATGGCCGCGATATCAAGGCTATGCGCCTCCATCAGCGTGCGCAACAGCACCATATATTCGTCCTCTGTCTTTTTATCCTCAGAGGACAAGCGCCAGCTGTATTTTAGCTGCTCGCCCTCGAACAGGCCGATCACCATATGCGTATTGCCGCAATCCAATGCTAATAGCATCCTCATCACCTCATAGCTATTATAGCCGCAACAGCCGCTGATTGCAAATATTACTTGACGGCGCAGCCGGCGGCGGCTATAATGTAAACTATCGTGATAAAATTGGTTTACCATTAGGGGGACGTATGCGCGAGCAGATACTGGCGATACTGCGCGAGCAGCGGCAGATATCAGGCGAGGAGCTATCGCGGCGGCTGGGCGTCAGCCGCGTTGCCGTGGGCAAGCATATACAGGCTCTGCGCAAGCGCGGCTATGTGATCGAGGCCGCGCCGCGCAGCGGTTATCGCTTTATCGCCGCCGCCGATATCCTCGATCAGGCGGAGATCGGCATACATCTAAACGGCGCTATACCGTGGCGCATCGAGCATTATGCGCGCTTAGAAACGACGATGCGCGAGGCGCGTTCGCTGGCACTGGCTGGCGCGCCGGCTTTTACGGTGGTAACAGCCGAGCAGCAGACCGCCGGTCAGGGTCGTTTACAGCGGCAATGGCAAAACAGCCCCGGCGAGGACATTTGCATGACGCTGCTGCTGCGCCCCGCTTTTGCGCCGTCCATAGCGCAGACGCTGACGCTGGTCGCGGCGGTGGCGACGGCGGAGGCGGCGCGCGGCTGCGGCGCGGATATACGCATCAAATGGCCGAACGACGTCCTGGCAGCCGATGGGCGCAAGCTGGCCGGCATCAAATGCGAGATGAACGCCGACATCGACAGCGTCGAATGGCTGCTGGTAGGTATCGGCTTCAACGTCAATAATACCGCCTTCGCCCCGCCTATCGCGGACATCGCCTGCTCATTACGGCAATTATGCGGGCGGCCGGTAGAACGGGCGCGGGTAGCGGCGGCAATACTCGACAGCTTTGGCAAGAAGTATCAGCTTTTATGCGAGCAGGGCTTCGCCCCGCTGCGCGAGCAATGGTTGTCCTATGCCGCCGCGCTGGGTCGTCCGGTGCGCGTATCTACGCTGGGCGGGTCGCTGCAAGGCGTGGCGCTCGATATTGACGCGGACGGCTGCCTGCTGCTGCAAACGGCGGACGGCGTGCTGAAGATAACCGGCGGGGATATGATAGTCGATGAGAGCTAAGCCGCAGCATGACCGCATCGCCCATCTCAGCGCGGCGGCGATGCTGGCCGCTATCACCGCGCTGCTGGCGCAAATAGCGATACCGCTGGGGCCGGTACCGCTGACCCTGCAAACGCTGGCCGTATTGGCGGCTGCCTGCCTGTTTAGCCCGCGCTGGGCGGCTATCGCCATGAGCTGCTACGTCGGCGTCGGCGCGGTGGGACTGCCGGTATATTCCGCCGGACGCGCCGGTTTCGGCTATCTCTTGGGCCCGACCGGCGGTTTTCTCTTTGGCTTCATCCTCGGCGCGCTGCTCGGCTCATGGCTGCTCCGCCGCCTGCCCAACCGTCTGAGCAGCAATTACCTCAGCGCGCTGGCTGTGGTCGTCGTCTATGATCTATGCGCGCTGCCGCAAATGATGCTGCTGATGAATATTGGCCTCAAAGAGGCGGCGGCGCTCGCGATACTGCCCGTTTTGCCCTTCGACCTGTTAAAGGTCGCGCTGTTCGTACCGCTGCTGCGGCGCATTTCAGCGGCGCTGCATCAGCAATTCCCGCTCATCTATTAGCCATGCCGTCGGCGCAGCGCGCATAGACGGCGGCCAGCAGCCGCGCATGCTCCTTTTGCTCGGAGATGATCAGCTCCAGCATATCGCGCAGCTTATAACAAACCAGGGCCGGCAGCAGGCTTTGATAGAACTCCACCGCCGCCAGCTTATCGCAGATGGCGGTTTTGAGCATTTGCGGATAATGCCGCGGCAGCGACAGCGACAGGCGCGGCGGCTGATAGGCAGCCAAGGCCGTCTCCTCGTAAATGCCCTCGAGCAGATAATAATGGCGGCGTTCCTCGCGGCGTATCGCCGCCAAAAGCTGCTTATCACGAGGCTCAGGCGCGGCGTTCTCCATCAGCTCCATCACCTTGACCGCCCGCTTTTGCGCGCATAAGCCCTGCGCCAAGCTATGTAATAACTCTCGATTATCCATACGCTCCCCTCCCCGTACAGTATATGCGGCGGATATAAAAAAAGGCGGCTGCTGCGGAATAATTATCCGCGGCCGCCGCCTTTATCGCGCAGGCGCTCTAATTGAGCCATAGCTTGGCCGCCGCCAGCAGCAGCAAAGCGAAAACGGCGATAAAGCCGCCGCCCACCAGCAGCGCCGCTTTGAGCGCGCCCCATGTCAGTTGGCGTTGTTGGGCGCGGCTGAGCGCCGGCTTGGCATTTTCGCCCGCCGTCCGCTCGCGGGCTTGGCTGTCTTCGGATAAGCTTGCGCGCCACCGCCGCAAGCTGCGCTCGCCCAGCCAGTTGGTATGACGCTCGGCCAGACTCATATCGGCTATCACCTGTCCGTCGTCCTGATAAGGCGCTATATGACGCTTATTCATCAGCTGCCTCCCCGATTGCGGCGTACAGATGGCAGGCCACGCAATGTCCCTCGCCTGCGTCGGTAAATTCCGGCTCGCTCACCGCGCAGCGCGGCATACAGCGCGGGCAGCGGTCATGGAAGCGACAGCCGGCGGGCAGCTCGGCGGCGGACGGCGGCGCGCCGCTCAAGATGATGCGGCGGCGGCGGTCAGCGGCGTCTAACTGCGGCGCCGCCGACAGCAGCGCCTCGCTGTACGGATGCAGCGGCCGGGCAAAAAACTGCTGTTTAGCGGCGTATTCGACCAGCCGGCCGGCGTACATCACGCCGACGCTGTCAGCGATATACTCGACCACCGCCAGGTCATGGGAGATGAACAGATAGCTGAGGCCGCGCTGCTGCTGCAACTGTTGCAGCAGGGTGATGATCTGCGCCTGTATCGACACGTCCAGCGCCGAAACAGGCTCGTCGCAGACGATAAAGCGCGGCTGCAAAGCGAGGGCGCGGGCGATGCTGATGCGCTGACGCTGACCGCCGGAAAACTGATGCGGATAGCGGTCACGCAGCGCCGGCGGCAGGCCGCAATCCTCCATCACCTGCACGATATAGTCCTCGTACTGCTCGCGGCCGACGATATGATGCTCGCGCACCGCCTCGCCGATCAGCTCGCTGACCGGCAGGCGCGCCGACAGGCTGGAATAGGGGTCTTGGAATATCATCTGCATCTGCGGGCGCAGGGCGCGTAATTGCCGTTTGGACAGCGCGAAAATATCCGTACCGTCAAACAGCACCTCGCCTGCGGTCTTTTCGTATAAGCGCAGTACCGTGCGGCCGACGGTGGTCTTGCCGCAACCGCTCTCGCCGACTAAGGCCAGCGTTTGCCCGGCCTGCACCTCAAAGCTCACGCCGTCCACAGCGCGGGCATAGCCGCTGATCTGCTGCAGCAAGCCGCTGCGCAGCGGGAAATGCTTGTGCAGCCCGCGCACTTGCAGCAGCGGCGCGGCGGCAGTCGTCGTCTTAATCATCGCCGTCCTCCCCGCCGATAAGATAGCAGGCCGCGCTATGCGTGGCCGAAAGCGCGCGCATACGCGGATAGGCGCCCGCGCAGGCCGCCGTGCAACAGGCGCAACGCTCGCGGAAATAGCAATGCCCGGGCAGCGCCAGCGGATCGGGCGGATTGCCGGCTATGGTCCGCAAAGGGCCGCCGCCGCGCCGCGGCCGCGCCGCCAGCAGCGCCTGCGTATAGGGATGAGCAGGCCGCCGCAACAGCTCGGCGGTCAGTCCCTGCTCGACGATACGGCCGGCATACATCACCGCCACCCGCTCGGCCATCTCCGCGACTAAGGCCAAATCATGGCTGATCAGCAGCAACGACAATTTCTGGCGCTGCTTCAATTCCTGCAGCAGCTCCAGTATCTGCGCCTGCATCGTCACGTCGAGCGCGGCGGTCGGCTCGTCGGCGATCAGCAGCGACGGCGAACAGGCCAGCGCCATCGCGATCATCACCCGCTGCCTCATCCCGCCGGAAAGCTGATGCGGGTATTGGCGGTACGCGCTGCCGGCGATACCGACCGTGTTCAGCAGCTCGATCACCCGCCGCCGCCTTTGTCCGGCGCTCAATTGCGGCTGATGCTGCCGCAATACCTCCTCCACCTGCATACCGACGCGAAATACCGGGTCGAGGCAGCTCGCCGGCTCTTGAAAGATCATCGTCAGCTTATTGCCGCGCAGGCTCTGCATCAGCGCCGGCGGCGTTTGCGCGATATCATATGCCGCGCCGTCCACGGCCAGCCGGATCGCGCCGCCCGTGATCTGTCCCTGCGGCGCGGGCAAGAGCCGCATCAGCGATAACGCCGTCGTCGATTTGCCGCAGCCGCTTTCGCCGACCAAGGCCAGCGTCTGTCCGCGCGGTATGGCGAAGCTGACGCCGTCCACGGCCTTGAGCAATCCTTCCTCGGTGATGAAGCAGCTGTGCAGGTCTTCGACCTCCAAGACGTTCGCCGCGTCATGCAGCTCGCACATATACTGCTCGGGAGGGATATGGCGGCGGCTGCGCCGTTGATAATCGGCTATCATCCGCCGGTTATCATGCCGCGCGCGCCGCGCCGCGCTTCTCACCACGGCGGGCGGCCTGATCGGCGCA
>JAUNBC010000005.1:67165-95337 GCA_030527285.1 Bacillota bacterium
CGCGCGCCGCGCCGCGCGCGCCGGTAAATAGTCCCGCTTAGCCTGCATACCGCCGCACCTCCTATCGTCTGCCGCGCGGATCGAAAGCATCGCGCAGCCCGTCGCCGATAAAGTTGAACCCGAGCACCGTCAGCAGTATCAGCAGCCCCGCCGGCATCCAGACGAACCAGTAATTGGTCATCACATAAAGGTTGGTCACGGAATTGATGATATTGCCCCAGGAAGCGAAGGGGAATTTCACACCCAGGCCGAGGAAAGACAACACCGACTCGGTGAGTATCACCTCGCCCAAGCCCATCGTGCAGACGACGATCAGCTGCGGCGCGACGTTGGGCAGCAGATGGCGGAAGATGCGCCGCCGCGACGACAGTCCCGCCGCCTCCGCCGCCAGCATGAACTCCTGCTCACGCAACGACAATATCTGCCCGCGCACCAGCCGCGCGACCGGCGGCCAGCCGAGCAGAGCCAGTACCAGCATCAGATAGAGCAGGCGTGTGGCCGGCGGCACCCGCATACCGTCCATCAGCGCGCCGATAATGATGATCAGCGGCAGCACCGGCAGGCAGTTGAACACATCGACGATGCGCATCAGCAAACCGTCCGCCCAACGGCCGAAATAGCCGGCCAAACCTCCGATCAGCATGCCGAGCAGCGCCTCCAACAGCACCACCGCCAGGCCGATGCTCAGCGACACGCGCCCGCCATACATCAGCCGCGTCAATATATCCATGCCCTGCCCGTCGGTACCCAGCCAATGCTCGCCTGACGGCGCGTCATAATCGCGTACCACCTGTATGCTTTGCTCGCTTTGGATGCGCCAGTTATCGCCCTCGCGCAGCAGCCGGTACTCCACGCCCGCCAGGCTGAACGAGCGCTGATCCCGCAGCGCCGCCTGATAGGCAGCCGTCTTGAATTCACCGCCCAGCCGCGTGCCGTCCAGCGCGCTGATGCTGTACGGTATCAGCGCCGCATAGGCCTGCCCCTGTCCGTCATAGATCATCGCGCCCGCGCCGTCTCTGACCAGTCTCAGCTCCGCGCCCTCAGCGTAAAGGACGGCGCTGTCTCCCGCGTCCCGCAGCTTGGCCAGCGCCAATTGCGCTTGCAGCAGCAGCGGAAAATCGCCCTCCGCCTTGGCCGCCAGCGGCTCAAAATGCTGATAGGAGGCTACAGCCAGCGGCTGCAAGCGGCAGGCATAGATGACGCGCTGCCGGTACAGCAGCCGGTATTGCTCGCCGTCAATATTGAAAACAGGCAAACGCTGCCGCGCCGCCGCGCTAAATGCGGCGGAAAAACCGGCGTCCGCGCTAAAGCCCGACTCCGCCTTCACCATGCCGCGCTGATAGGAAGCCAAACGGCTCAGGCCGCTGATCAGATACACGCCCTCGCCCGGCTGCTCGATAAAATAATCATACCCGCCGGCGCTGAACTGCGCCGCCTGATCGCGCAGCGCGGCCATAAAAGCGGCGCGCTGCGCCGCGCCGAAAGCTCCCGCCTCGGCCTCGCTGAAGCGCAATTCATGCTTGACGCTCAGCATCGCTATATCCTTGGTCTGCTCCACATATTCGGTGAACACCTCGGCCTCGCCATAGGGCGATATCCAGCCGCCGGCAAAAGAGAACAGCAGCATCGCCGCAATGATCAGCGCGCCGGCTATCGCCAACCGGTTACGGATGAAGCGGCGGCATACCAGCATCGACGGTGCGAGCGGCGCGGCGCGGCGCAATATGGCGGACGGCTGCCGCTGATCGCTGTCGTTCATCTTAGCCCTCCCCGCCGCCGACGCGCACTCTGGGATCGGCCAGCGCATAGCAGATATCGGCCAGCAAAGCGCCGAGCAACGTCAATACGGCTATGAATAACAAATAGAACATCGAAAAGGGTATATCGCCCGCCACCATCGCCTGATATGCGGTCCAGCCGATACCCGGTATCTGGAACAGCGTCTCGATGATCAGCGCGCCGGCAAACAGCGTTGGCAGCGACGCTCCGGCGATGGTCACCAGCGGCAGCAGCGTATTGCGGAAGGCGTGACGGCTGATGACGCGGCTCTCCGGCAGACCCTTGGCGCGGGCGGCGCGTATATAATCGGAATCGAGCACCTCCAGCATATTGACGCGAGTGAAGCGCATCAGGCCGCCGACGCTGACGATCACCAGCGTCGCCACCGGCAGCACAAAATGCGCGGCCAGATCCCAAAATTGCTGCCAACCGCTCAACTGCTGATAATAGCGTCCCACCGCGCCGAACAACGGCAGCCATTGCAGCTTTACCGCAAACAGCCATTTGAGCAGCGTAGCAAAGAAAAAAGCCGGCAGAGATATGCCGATCAAGGCCAGCACCGTCAATACGTTGTCGCGCCATGAATACTGATGGCGCGCCGCGGTGACGCCCAGCGGCACCGCGATCAACAGCACCAGGATAAAGCCGAGCGCCGCCAAGACAAAGGAATACCAGATCACCTCGGTAAACTTCTCGGCGACCGGCACGTTATAATACCAGCTATCGCCAAAATCGCCGCGCAAGGCCGCGCCCAGCCAGCGGAAAAAGCCCTCGATAATTCCGCTGTCGAGGCCATATACGGCGTTGAGCTGCGCCAACCACTCCGCATAGCTCTTGGAGCCGGGCTGGGTGGCGCGCTCGCGCGCCATATTCTCCACATAGGACGAGGGGATGCAGCGCAGTATCGTGTAGATCAGCAGCGCGACCAGCAATAGGATCAAGATGCTGACGATGATACGGCGAATGACGTAGCGGCGCAAACGCTCCCCTCCTCCCGGCTAAAAATATGGCTTGCGCCGGCAGTAAGTTACCGACGCAAGCTCGCTTAGTACATACCTTGAGCGGTAATCGCTATTGCGCTTCGACCATTTTGATCAGCTCGACCTCCAGCAGCCAATCCCAATAGGTGGTGATATCGGGCGTGATGCTGCCGGCCTCGATGCGCTCGGCGGAAAAGATCACGCAATTCTGCCGTTGATATACCGGCACCTCCACCGCCCAGTCGAGTATCAGCTCCAGACAGGCGCGGTAGGCGGCCTTGCGGAAAGCGGTATCATCGCTGCTGCGCGCCTCGAGCAGCAGACGGTCCAGCTCCGCGTCGGCGATATTATAATAATTGGTGTAGCCGATATTATCGCTGTGATATATCTGATAAATATCGGGGTCGATCAGCGTATCCCAGGCGGCGCACCATAGCTGATGCGCATTGACGTCGATAGCGTCGTACATCTCATCAGGGTCCGCGGGATCGTTGACGGTCAGCGTGATACCGATCGTAGCCAAAGCTGCCGCCGCCTGCGTCAGCATCATGAAGGAGGGATGATCGCCCACGCCGTAGCCGGAGACGAGCACCTCATAGCTCAACGACGCGCCCTCGGGAGCGGCGGTGAACATGCCGCTGCTCTCGTCAAAGGTGAAGCCGGCCGCCTTGAAATAATCTACCGCCGCCGCCAGAGCCGCCGCATAGCCGGCCTCAGCGTCCATACCGGCGCTGTAGATCTCGCCGCCGTCGACGGTCTGCGAATAGGCCGCGCGATAACCGTCGTCGGTGGGTCGGGGCGCGGCCCAGGAGCAGTCGGAGATCGGATAATTGATCAGCTGCGCCAACTCGCCGTAATAGGAGTCAATGGACAGCTCGCGATAGGCAGCCAGCACCGTGGCCAAGCCGCGGCGCAGATTGCGCGAAGCCTCGGAGGCCGGATCATCGCCGACCTTGACCGTATCGGCGTTGACGCCGACATAGCCATAGCCAAGGTGATCGGTGGTAACGGTGGTGATGATATCGCCGCTGAGCTCGCCGTTGCTGTTATACGAGCAGATCTCGGCCACCGCCTCCTCGCTGAAGCTCGGCATGCCGACGTCGATGACGCCCAGCCGTACGCCGGAGACGCTGTCAGCGTCATTGGTCTCGATGAACTGCACATATTGGGTCAGCGGCGCGCCTTTATAATAATCGGCGTTGGCCTCGAAATAGACGACCTTGTTCTCGTATTTGACGAATTTATACGGTCCGGCGCCCAGCGGTTGATTGGTGCGGGCTCGCACCGTGCTCAGGTCGCCATAGTCAAAGCCGAACATATTCCGCTCATAATCGTATTTAGCCGCGTCGCCGTAATAGTGCAACGGCGCTACCGGTATGTTCAAAGCGTGGATGGCGGCCGCGTCAAAGCCCAGCACCGTGATCTCGACTTGATAATCGCCGAGCTTCCTGATACCGGCGATATTCGGCACGCCCCCGCCCATTTCCTGATCCTTGGAGCCATGCTCGAGGATGAAAGCGTCCATGGCCGTATAATAAACGTCGCTGTCATCCGCCTGCTCGATCAGCGAATAGCTCTTCGCGTCATATGCATAGGCCAGCTGACATTCGGCGAAAAAGTCCTCGACCGTGGGGAAGTCGCTTGCCAGATCCCAGCTATTGCCGCTGATAGCGCCGATCAGCGCCCCGCTGTCATCAAAATAGCCGTAGCCCCATTCGACCATGCCGAACAGCGCCTGCAAGCTCTCGTCCGCCGCTATTTCCCCGGCGGTGAAGCCGGTATCCGCCTCGGCATATTCGAGATAATTAGCCAGGCAATAGTCGATGATCGCCTGCACGTCGGCCAGCCAAACCTCGTCAACGATCGCCCATAGGCTGTCGTATTGCTCCGCGGTATAAGCCTCGGAGCCGTCCGGCTGATAGTCGCGGCCAGCAGCATATATCTGCTGATACAGAGCTGCGTAGCGCTGATAAATGTCGTCATTGGTCTGGGTGCGGTAGTTTTGCAGGCCGGCTATCGGCACCGAATACACGATATGCGCCCCGTCATAGCTGGGGTCAGCCAAAACATAATAGGAGAAGATCACGTCGTCGGCGGTCAGCGGCTGCCCGTCGGAGAACAGCACGTCCTCGCGCAGCGTCCATGTGTAAACGGTTTGGTCGGCGGCCTCGTCATAGACGACGTCGATATTGGCGACGCCCTGATAATCGTAGTCCACGCCGTTATAGGCGATGGTCTCGCCGTCAGCCGCTTTGGCGACGACCGCGCCGGCGCGGTCGGTGGTCAGCAGGTACACCGTGACCATTTCCGTCACATCGACGTCAGGAGCTATCTCGGCGAAAAATGGGTTGAACTTTTCGGAAAAAGGCGAATAGCCCACTACCAGCGGTTTACTACCGTCTGCGGCGGGTTGCTCCCCATCCGCCGGCGCAGCGCAGCCCGTGGCCAGGCATACCACGGTCAGCAGCATAATTACCGTCAGCCACAGCTTTTTATTCATTACCCTACCCCCTGTTTGCGCTTGTGCCATCAGCGAAAAGCCGCGCTTGCCGCCGTATGACCAAATAGTATCAGCAAAAATGCTACTATTTGGATATTTATAATTATACATAATATTATACCATGCTCGCCTTGTTCTGACAATAATTTCATCATAAATTTTTACATATTAAAAATGAATCGTCAGGCGGCGCGCCCGCGATCCATTTTTAGCGTAAGGCTCATGGTTTATGTTGAAATTACGCGGGCTGCCAAGCGCTGACGCGGCGCTCCTTCAGCCATACTTCCCGCTCCACGCGCAGCAAATATCCTTGCCCGTTTTTCACCGACCAATCGAAATAATGCCGCTCGGGCTCCGCCAAACGGCTCATGATCGCCATCAGCACGCCGCCATGAGCCACTATGGTCAGCCGCTCGGCTCCGGCGGCCAGCTGCTCGTCTATCAGCGCGGTAAAAGCCGGTACCACCCGCGCGGCAAAGCTGTCGATAGAATCGCCATGCGGACAGGGCGCCATGCCGTCGCTGTTCAGCCACGCGATATAGGCCGGGTCGTCCGCCATCTCGGCGGCGGTACGCCCTTCAAAATCGCCAAAATTCATCTCGCGCAGCTCCTCGATCACCACCTGCCGGGCGGCGGGAAACAGTATCGCCGCCGTCTGCCGCGCGCGCAGCATCGGGCTGACATAGACGCACTCGGGCTGCGGCAGCGGCGCGGCCTCGCGCAATAGCTGCTCGCCAAGCGCGCAGAGCGGTACGTCGGTAGCGCCGGTATAGCGGCTATCGAGATTATGTTGTGTTTTGCCGTGACGCAGCATCAATACCTGCATAATTAGCTCCTTGTCATTTAATGCGCAGCGGTATGCCGCAGACCATGCGTATCACCTGCTCAGCCTGCTGCGCCAGCAGAATGCTCAACCGCCCGCACGCCTCGCGCCATTCGCGCTGGCTGCGCTCCGCCGGTATCACGCCGCTGCCCACCTCGTTGCAGATCACCACCTGCTTGCTCAATAGCTGCGGCAGCAGCAGCTCCGGCTGATACGGCTCTATCAGCAGCTGCTGCGCATTATACACCACCGGGCGCTCGTCCAAGACCGCGTCCGCCATCTGCTCAGGCTTATAGCCGAGCTGGCATGCGTATTCGCGCTTGCCCGAGCCTTGCGCGCCGATTATCAGTATCATTATCGTCCTCCGCCTGTTATTATAGCATTTTTTGCGCTATCAGCATAGCCAGCAGCATCAGCAATTCCGCCATTTGCAGGAAATAGCCGCAAACATCGCCGTTGACCCCGCCGAAGTGCCGCCGCGCCATCAGCCGCACATGCAGCAGCGCCGCTCCTGCCGCCGCCGCTATCGCCAGCGCCGTCAGCCAGCCCAGATACAGCAGCAATGCCAGCGCCGCCGCGCCGGACAGCGACAATAACAGCGTCACCCCTCGCCGCGCCGCCGCACGGCGGAAGGTATGCAGCAGGCCGTCTGAGCTGAAGCTGGGGAAATACAGCGCCATCACGGCCATCAGCACGCGGCTCAGCACATGGATAGCCGCAAGCCGCAGCGCCGCAGCCGCCGTCTGCTCTAACTCCGAGGCCAACGCCACATAGGCCAGCAAATACATGCCGACGGCGATCACGGCAAACGCGCCGCAATGCGGGTCCTTGAGTATTTCACGCTTGCGCTCGGGCGCGGCATGACTGGCCAAAGCGTCGGCTACGTCGGCAAAGCCGTCAAGATGCAGGCCGCCGCCGAGCAGCAGCGGCAGCAGCGTCAGCCCCGCGCCGTACAGCAACGCGCCCGCCTGCCACAACTGGCACAGCAGCAACCAGCCATAGAGCAGCGCGCCGCATAGCAGACCCAGCAGCGGCAACGCTGCCAGCGCATAGCGCAGATTACCGTCATTCCACTCGACCCTGGGCGCGGGCAGACGCGAGAACGTCGTCAGCGCCACGGCCAGCGCTTTCAGCCCAGACATGGCAAACCACCCTTCAGCGCCAACGGTATACCGGCGCACAATTCCAGCACATGATCGAACTCCGCGGCTACCAGATTGTTCAGCCACGCTAAGGCGGCGGCGTATTCCATGGTCGCCCGGCCGTAGCCGCCGCCGTCGCTGCCGACGTCATTGGTGACGACGATAAGATCGTCGCAGCTATCGGCCAGCAGATGCAGGCCGCGCATGATCTCGGACACGCAATCCGCCCCCGCGCCCTCAGGCTCGAACATTTCATTGGCGGTAAGATTGCACAGACATTCCAGCAGTACTGTACCGCCGGCGGGCAGCGGCATGCCGGCGATATCGGTATAGCGCTCGATGGTGGTAAAGCCCTTGGCGGCGCGCATCTGCCGGTGCCGCGCGATGCGGCGCAGGCTCTCCTCGCCATAGGGCCGCATGGTGGCGACGTACAGACGCGGCTGCGGCAAGGACGCGGCCAGGGCTTCGCCATAGGTGCTCTTGCCGCAGGCCGAGCCGCCGGTAAGCAGAACTCTCATCCCCGCAACCTCCTTACATGCCGATATCGGCAAAGGTCATCAGCCGCCGGTACACGTCCAGCGTCAGATCGAGCAAGGGCAGCAGCAGCATCGCGCCGCTGCCCTCGCCGAGACGCATTTGCCCGTCGATCACCGGCTCCAGCTCCAGCTCCCGCAGGATCGCCCGCGCGCACGGCTCGGCCGAAAGATGGCTGGGCAGCATCATCGCCCGCGCCGCCGGTACCAGCCGCGCCGCCGTCAAAGCCGCTATCGAGCTGATCACGCCGTCCACCAGCACCGGTATGCGGCATAGCGCGCCGCCGATGAAAACGCCGCTGAGGCCGGCGATATCGAAGCCGCCCAGCTTATGCAGCACGTCGAGCGCGTCGCTCGCATCGGGTTTATTGACCGCCAGCGCCCGCGCCACCACCTGCTGTTTATTTCTCAGCCCCTCGTCGCTCAGACCCACGCCGCGCCCGGTCACCGATTGCGGCGCTAAGCCGAGCAGCGCCGCTGCCATCGCCGCCGTGGTCGTGGTATTGCCGATGCCCATTTCACCGGTTGCCAGCAGCCGGTAGCCGCGCTGATGCAGCTCCCGCACCAGCTCCACGCCGGCGTTTATCGCCGCCAGCGCCTGCTCGCGGCTCATCGCCGCGCCCTGCGAGATATCATTGGTAGCGGCGGCGATACGCCGGTCAAGGATGCGCGGGTTTTGGCTTTTGCGCAGCATACCCATATCCACGGTCACCACTTCGCAATTCGCCCGCGCCGCCATCAACGCCGCCGCCGAACGGCCGTCGGCGATAAATCCGGCCATCGTCGCCGTGATCTCAGCCGGAGTCTGCGCCACGCCCTGCGCCAATACGCCGTTATCGGCGCACATCACCAGCAGCGCGCGCTTGCCGATATCAATGCCGCTACCGCCGTATATGCCGGCCAGACGCACTATCAGCTGCTCCATCCGTCCCATGCTGCCGATAGGCTTAGCCAAATTATCCCAGCGCCGCCGCGCCATCTCCATGGCCTGTCGATCAAGCGGCGCGATAGCCGCGTTTAGCTTTGCAAAGTCCATTTCATCCTGCCTCGTCCATTATTTATTGCCAGCGCGCGAGCATATCGTTCATCCATTGATAAACGTCCAGCTTATAGACGCTGCGCAGGTTTTCCCGCGTCAGCACCTGCTCCACGCCGCCATAGGCGACGACGCTGCCCTGCTGCATCAGCAGCACCTCGCTGCCGTAAGCGCGCGCCAGATTGAGATCATGCACCACCGATATCACCGACCGGCCGGTCAAAGCTATCCAGTCGCGTATCAGCTCAAATATCTGCTGCTGATATACAAGATCGAGATGATTGGTCGGCTCGTCGAGCAGCAGCATCTGCGCATCCTGCGCCAGTATCTGCGCGAGAAAGGCGCGCTGCAGCTCGCCGCCCGACAGCGTCAGCACCGATTGACCGGCAAGCGGCGTCAGCCCGGTCAGCTCCAGCGCCCGCCGTACCTGCTCCCGATCCTCGCCGCCCTGCTCGCGCAACGCGAACGAACCGCCGCCGTAGCTGTAACGGCCAAGCTTGACCACTTCCTCCACGGTAAAAGAATAGCCGACATGATAACTCTGCGCCAGCACCGCTAATTTGCGCGCCAGCTGCCGCGGCTTGAGCAATGCCGCGTCCGCGCCGTCGATCAGCACCTGCCCGCTGTAAGGCGCGCCCTGCGAAACAGCGCTGAGCAGCGTCGATTTACCCGCGCCGTTTGGCCCTACGATCATCAGCCAATGCCCGTCCTCCAGCGTGAAGCTGACGTCGTCCACGATAGTCAGGCTGCCGTAACGCACCGTTACATGGGATAATTCCAGCATCGCTATTTGACCCTCCGCGCGGTATAGAAAATATACACGAATACGATCGAGCCGATAAACGAGGTCACCACGCCGATCGGCAATTCCAGCGGCCGCAGCAGCATCCGCCCAAGCAGATCGGCCAGCAGCAGGAAGATCGCGCCGCCGAACAGCGAAGCCGGCAGCAAGCGCCGGTGATTGGGGCCGACCAGCAGCCGCGCCATATGCGGTATCACCAGCCCGACAAAGCCGATAGTGCCGCTCACCGATACGCAAACGCCGATCAGCGCCGAGGCCGCGATCAGCACCAGCAGCTTGACCCGCTTGACGTTAACGCCGATAGTGCGCGCATTATCCTCGCCGATGGCAAAAGCGTTGAGCTCGCGCGCGCGGCCGAGCAGCAACCCGCCGCATATGGCCAGCGCCGCCGTCAGCAGCAGCGCGTCGCCGTAACCGCTGCCCACCAGCGAGCCCATGGTCCAGAAAGTGATGGTCTTGACATGCTGTCCGGCAAAGGTGATGATCAGGCAGATGATGCTGTTGGCAAACATCGTGAAGATCACGCCGATGAGAATTATCGTATTGGTGGACAGCGAATAATCGAGCCGGTAAGCCAAGCCGAGTATCAGCAGCAGCGATAAAAAGGCGAAGCTCATCGACAGCAGCGCCGTACCGGCAAAAGCCAGCTGCGGTATGCTGATGCCGAAGGCGATCGCCAGCACCGCGCCCAGCGACGCGCCCGCCGATACGCCGAGCGTCGAACCGTCGGCCAGCGGATTGCGCAGCAACCCCTGCATCGCCGCGCCGCATACCGACAGGGACGCGCCCACCAAAGCCACGCACAGCACCCGCGGCAGCCGCGCCTGGATGATTATCGTTTGCTCATTGCCGAGCGGCCGGCCGGCAACGCCGTCCGCCAGCGCCGACCAGACGTCGCGCACGGCGATATCAACGCTGCCGGCGCAGATGCACAGCACCATCGTCAGCAGCGTGGCGGCGCTGAACAGCATATATTCATAACCGCGAAAGCCTTCCGCGCGCTTATCCATACCCGTCTCTTACCGTAACCCTTAATAGAACAGCTCATACAATTCCCATGCCGCCTCGGTCAAACGCGGTCCGGGACGGGTAAGGCAATCATTATCGGCCTGATAAACGTCGCCGTTTTGCAGCGCCGTCAGACTCTGCCAGCCGTCGCGGCTGTATATTTCCTCGACCGGCGTCGGCCCCTCGCCGTAGTACATCGTCATCGTCAGTATATAATCGGGGTCGCGGGCGATCACCTGCTCCTGCGATATTTCCGCCCAGCCCTCGACGTCGGCGAAGATATTTTCCATCCCTAACATCGCCGCCAGCTCATCGACAAAAGTGCGGCTGCCGCCCGTCCACAGTCCGTATTCCAGCGGCGAGGCCTCAAAATAAACGCCGCCATGGCTCATGCCCTGCTGCTCCACCAACGCCGTAAGCGCCGCAAACTCGCCCTGCATCGACTCGACCAGCGCAGCCGCCTCCTCGTCATGCCCGCTGAGCGCGCCGATCAGCCCGATCGCCGTATATACGCCGGCGATATCGTCGGCGTCGGTGACCGCCACGGCAATACCGGACGCTTGCAGCACGGCCGCCAGATCCTCGTTATAATCAAGAATGCTGAGCAATACCAGCTGCGGCTCGAGCGCCAGCAGCTGCTCAATATTGGCCTCCGCGCCCGAGCCCAAGGCCGGCAACAGCTCTATCTCCGCCGGATAATCGCAGTATTCACCGCGCCCCACTAATTGCGCGCCGCCGCCGATCGCATACAGTATCTCGCAATCCGCCGCCGACAGCGCCACGATACGCTCGGCCGGCGCGGTAAGCGCGACCGTATGCCCGAGCATATCCGTGACCGTAAGCAGCTCTGCGGCAGCGTCGGGCGACGCGTCCGGCGCGGCAGCGCAGGCCGCGCACAGGCAAAGCACGAGCATCAGCGGTAATAAGAGCTTTTTCATCATATATACCTTCGCTTTTATTCAAATGAACAGCGCCAAAGGATAAGAAAACCGCGCCGTCCGGCGCGGTAATCAAGCTAAACGAGTATGACCGTTCCCAACCCCAGAGGCAGCATGTAAACAGGTTTCCCGACTTGGCTTCATCCTTGGGAGCATCTTCCCGCTTTTGGCAGTGATATGCGGCTCCCTCGTCAGCTTCACGGTTACTGGGATAGTTCGGAAATTTCATCCGATTCCCTCGGCGCTGGCGCGCCGGCGAAAACTCGCGGATACATTCGCTATTCATTTGTATTCCGATATTATCACAGAAGCAGGCGGCTGTCCAGTAAAATCTGCGCCGCCGCTCCGCCGCTCAGCGGCTGAAGCCCTGCGTCTGATCCTTAAGCAGCACGTCATGCGCGCCGCCCTCGACCAAACTGACCGACGATACCAGGGTCAAGCGAGCCTTTTTGCGCAGATCGGCGATATTCAGCGCGCCGCAATTGCACATCGTCGAGCGCATCTTGCTCAGCGTGGCCTCCAAATTATGGCGCAGGCTGCCCGCGTACGGCACATAGGAGTCCACGCCCTCCTCAAAGGACAGCTTACCCGCGCCGCCCAGATCATAGCGCTGCCAGTTGCGGGCGCGCGCCGAGCCCTCCCCCCAGTATTCCTTCATATAGCTGCCGTTGACCAGCACCTTGGCGGTGGGGCTTTCGTCGAAGCGCGAGAAATAGCGCCCCAGCATACAAAAGTCCGCGCCCATAGCCAGCGCCAGGGTCAAATGATAATCGTGGACGATACCGCCGTCGGCGCAGATCGGCACATAGACTCCGCTCTCGGCGAAATATTTGTCGCGCGCCGCCGCCACGTCGATCACCGCCGTGGCCTGACCGCGGCCGATGCCCTTGGTCTCGCGGGTGATGCAGATAGAACCGCCGCCGATGCCGACCTTGACAAAGTCCGCGCCCGCCTCGGCCAGATAGCGGAAGCCGTCGCCGTCCACGACGTTGCCCGCGCCGATCTTCACCGCGTCGCCATACTTCTTGCGCACAAAGGCCAGCGTGCGCTCCTGCCATTCGGAGTAACCCTCGGAGGAGTCGATACACAGAATGTCGGCTCCGGCCTCCACCAGCTCGGGGATACGCTCGGCATAATCGCGCGTGTTCACGCCCGCGCCGACGATATAGCGCTTATGCTCGTCCAGCAGTTCCAGCGGCTGGTTTTTATGCTCGTCATAGTCCTTGCGGAAAACGAAGGAATGCAGGCTGCCGTCCTCGCGCAATATCGGCAAGGCGTTGAGCTTATGCTCCCAGATGATGTCGTTGGCTTCGGAAAGGCTGACTCCCTCGTTGGCGTAGACGATATGCTCGATCGGCGTCATGAACTCGCGCACCGGCAGATCGGCCGGCATACGGCTGACGCGGTAATCGCGGCTGGTAACGATGCCGATCAGCTTGCCGTCAGGTTTCCCGTTATCAGTAACGGCCATCGTTGAGTGACCGCGCAGCTCCTTGAGCGCCAGCACGTCGGCCAGCGTTTGCTCGGGACAGAGATTGGAATCGGAGGTGACGAAGCCGGCCTTATGATTCTTGACCCGCCGCACCATTTCCGCCTGCTGCTCGATCGGCTGCGACACGTAGATGAAGGATATGCCGCCCTGCTTGGCCAGAGCGATCGCCATGCGGTCATCGGACACCGCCTGCATGATCGCCGAGGTCAGCGGTATATTCATCGTCAGCGGCGGCTGCTCGCCGCGCTTGAAGCGCGCCGCCGGCGTTTGCAGAACCACGTTGGCGGGCACGCAATCGGCGTCTGAATAGCCGGGCACCAGTAGATATTCGCTGAAAGTATGCGACGGTTGCTCGAAGAAATAAGCCATGTTCTTGTCCTCCTTTTTAACGGTAATAAGCTACGGCCGCTTCAAACAGCCGCATATCATACTCGCCCGGCACGTTGCGGTAGAGGCCGCTGCCGATGCGCTCGCTATGCCCCATCTTGCCCAGCACCCGTCCGTCCGGCGAGGTGATCGCCTCGACCGCGCCCAGCGAGCCGCTGACGTTATAGCGTATATCCATGCTCGGCTGACCCTGCATATCCACGTATTGCGCGGCGATCTGTCCGTTTGCCGCCAACTGCTCGAGCAGCTGCGGCTCACAGAGGAAACGCCCCTCGCCATGCGATACGGGCAGCGTATAGATATCGCCTATCTCGGTCAGCGCCAGCCACGGCGAGCTATTGGCGCAAACGCGCGTGCGTATTAGCCGCGATTGATGGCGGCCGATGGTGTTGAAGGTCAGCGTCGGCGAGGAGGCGTCGCAGGCGGTGATCTCGCCGTATGGCGCCAGGCCTAATTTGATCAGCGCCTGAAAGCCGTTGCAAATACCGCAGATCAGGCCGTCGCGCTGTTTGAGCAGTTGATGCACCTGCTCGGCGATGGCCGGATTGCGGAAAAAGGCGGTGATGAATTTGCCCGAGCCGTCCGGCTCGTCGCCGCCGGAAAAGCCGCCGGGGATGACGATGGCCTGCGATACGGCGATGGCCTCGGCAAAGCGCCGCGCCGACTCCGCCACCGCTTGTGCGTTGAGATTGTTGATCACCAGCAGCTGCGCCTCGCCGCCCGCGCGCTCGATGGCGGCCGCGGTATCGTATTCGCAATTGGTGCCGGGGAATACCGGCAGCAAAAAGCGCGGTTTGGCGCAAGCAACGCGCGGCCTGAGACGGGATGCGGCCGGCCTGGCGTCATAACAAGGCGGCGCGGGGGCGGTAGCGCCGGCATGCAGCGGGAACACGCCCTCTAACCTGGCCTCGTAGATATCGCATAATTCATGCAGCGGCAGGCTGACGCCATAACCGCTGATAAACGGCTCGGCGCTGATCGTGCCCAGCGGCCGGCCGACGCTTTCCCCGTCATCCGTCTCCAGCACAAAGCAGCCGCAAGCGGGTGCGAACAGCTCCTTTAGCGGCAGTTGGCCGTCAAAGGCAAAGCCGAGCGCGTTGCCCAGACACATTTTCAGCACCGCCTCAGCGATACCGCCATGCGCCGGCGCATAAGCGGCGCGCAGCCGTCCGGCGGCGTTCATCTGCTGTACCTGCGCTAACACCTCGCGCATACTCTGCGGCTCGGGCAGGCCGTTCGCCCCGCGCCGCGCCTCGAGCAGCACTACGCGCCCGCCGGCCTGTTTGAATTCAGGCGAGACGACGCGCCGCGCGTCGCCGACCGCCACGGCAAAGGAGACCAGCGTCGGCGGTACGTCCAGCTGCTCGAAGCTGCCGCTCATCGAGTCCTTGCCGCCGATGGCCGCCACGCCGAGATCGAGCTGCGCCTGCAAAGCGCCGAGCAGCGCCGCCGCCGGCAAGCCCCAGCGCTTGGCGTCTTGTCCCAGCTTGGGGAAATATTCCTGCAAACTCAAATAGCAATCGTCAAGCGGCGCGCCGGCCGCCGCCAATTTGCATACCGAGCTCAGCACCGCCAGATAAGCGCCGTGATAGGGGCTTTGCTCGCTGATATACGGGTCGAAGCCCCAGCTCATCAGCGAGCAGGTATGGCTATCGCCGCGCAGCAGCGGCAGCTTGGCCGCCATCACCTGCGGCGGGGTCAGCTGATGCTTGCCGCCGAAGGGCATCAGCAGCGTGCGCGCGCCGACTGTCGAATCGAAGCGCTCGGACAGGCCGCGCCGCGAACAGCAGTTGAGATCGCCGGCCAGGCGGCGATAGGCGGCGGCAAAATCGCCGGCCGCCGGTTTGTCAAGTATTTTCCCTTGACAGATATGTACGCGCGCATGTTTAGCCGCGCCGTTGCTATCCAGAAAATCGCGGCTGAGATCGACGATGCACCGGCCTTGCCAGTACATCTTCAGCCGCCGCTCGGCTTTGACCGTAGCCACCACCGTGGCTTCAAGGTTTTCCGCCGCCGCCAGCTCGATCATCCGCGGCGCGTCCGCCGACGCCACCACCACCGCCATGCGCTCCTGCGATTCGCTGATCGCCAGCTCGGTGCCGTCCAAGCCCTCGTACTTTTTGGGCACGGCGTCCAGCTGTATCTCCAAGCCGTCGGCCAATTCGCCGATCGCCACCGATACGCCGCCCGCGCCAAAGTCATTGCAGCGCTTGATCAGCCGCGTCAGCTCGGCATTGCGGAACAGCCTTTGCAGCTTGCGCTCCTCGGGAGCGTTACCCTTTTGCACCTCGGAGCCGCAGCTTTCCAGCGAATGCGCGTCATGCGATTTAGAGGAGCCGGTAGCGCCGCCGCAGCCGTCGCGTCCGGTGCGTCCGCCCAACAGCAGCACCAGATCGCCGTCGGCGGGCTGCTCACGGCGCACATTGGCCGCCGGTACCGCGCCGATCACCGCGCCGATCTCCATACGCTTGGCCGCATAGCCGGGATGATACCATTCATCGACCAGGCCGGTAGCCAGACCGATCTGATTGCCGTAGGAGCTATAGCCTGCCGCCGCCGTCACCGTCAGCTTGCGCTGCGGCAATTTGCCGGGCAGAGTCTCGGCATAGGGCTGCAAGGGGTCGGCGGCGCCGGTCAGGCGCATCGCCTGATAAACGTAAGCGCGACCGGACAAGGGGTCGCGGATCGCGCCGCCCAAGCAGGTCGCCGCACCGCCGAAAGGCTCGATCTCGGTGGGATGATTATGCGTCTCGTTCTTGAACAGCAGCAGCCACGGCTGTTTTTCGCCGTCGATATCGGCTTCTATCCTGACCGTACAGGCATTGATCTCCGGCGATACGTCCAGCTTGGGCAGCAACCCCTGGTGACGCAAATAACGCATGCCCATAGTGGCCATATCCATCAGCGTCGGCGGCGTATGCTCGCGCTGCAGCTCGCCGCGCAGCCGCTGATAGTTGGCGTAGGCGGCAGCCGCATCCGCGTCGTCGATCACGATCTCGTCCAGCACCGTGCCAAAGGTGGTATGGCGGCAATGGTCAGACCAGTAAGTATCGAGCACACGCAATTCGGTGAGCGTCGGGTCGCGGCGCTCGGCGGCAAAATAGGCGCGGCAGCAGGCCAGATCACCGGCGTCCATCGCCAGCCCATAGTCCGCGATATAGGCGGCCAGCCGCTCGTCTGAGGCCGCGGCAAAGCCCTGCAGCAGCTTGACCGGCGCGGGCGGCGGATAGACGCTGTTCAGCGTCTCCGGCAGATCGAGCTGCGCCTCGCGGCATTCCACCGGGTTGATCAGATAGCGCTTGATCGCCGCCAACTGCCGCTGATCGAGGCTGCCGTACAGCAAATACAGCCGTGCGGTGACGATATGCGGGCGCTGCTGCTGCGATATCAGCTGCACGCATTGTTCGGCGGAATCGGCGCGCTGGTCGAATTGGCCGGGCAGGTATTCGACCGCGATCACCGCGTCCGCGCCCTCGGGCAAGTGACGGTAAACGTCGTCTACCGGCGGCTCAGAAAAGACCGTGCCGACGCACTGCTCGAACAGCTGCGCGTCTATCTGCTCTGCGTCATAGCGGTTGAGCAGGCGCAGATCGCGCAGACCGCTGACCTCCGGCAGCTCGCGCAATTCCGCCAGCAGCGCTTGCGCCTCCTGTCTGAGCTGCGGCTTCTTCTCTACATAAATGCGATATACCATATTCACCCTCGTCTATACATTGTTTAACGCGCTAAGCGCCCTTTGTCCGATATCCTTACGGTAGTAAGCGCCCTCAAAGCTGATGCGCGCCGCGCCGGCATAGGCCTTATCCACCGCCTGCGCCAGATCATCGGCCACCGCCGTCACGCCCAGCACCCGTCCGCCGGAAGTGACGAGCTGCCCGCCGTCTAACTTAGTGCCGGCATGATAGACGGTCACGCCGTCGCTCTTGTCGCTGATCGCATAGCCAGTCTGATACTGCCGCGGATAGCCGCCGGACGCCAGCACCACGCAGCAGGCCGCGCCCTCCGACCAGCGTACCGGCGTTTGCGCCAGCTTGCCGCGCGCCGTAGCCAGCATGATCTGCAACAGGTCGCTTTGCAGCAGCGGCAGCACTACCTGCGCCTCGGGGTCGCCGAAGCGGCAGTTGTACTCGATGACCTTGGGCCCGCCGGCAGTCAGCATCAGGCCGAAGTACAGGCAGCCCTTGAACGGCCGCCCTTCGGCGGCCATGCCGCGTACCGTCGGCAGGAAGATGCGCTCCATGCACTCGGCAGCAAGCTGCGGCGTATAGAAGGGATTGGGCGCTACCGTGCCCATGCCGCCGGTATTGGGGCCGGCGTCGCCGTCGCCGATACGCTTATGATCCATCGACGACACCATCGGCGCTATGGACTCGCCATCGGTAAAAGCCAACACCGACGCCTCCGGCCCGCTCAGATGCTCCTCGATGATCAGGCTATCGCCGCTCGCGCCGAACATGCGCCGCTCCAGGATGCCGCGTATCGCCTGCTCGGCCTGCGGCAGATCCTCGCAGATGAAAACGCCCTTGCCCAGCGCCAAGCCGTCCGCCTTGACCACCAGCGGCAGGCTGTGCGCAGCGGCATAGGCCAGCGCCGGCTCGACCTCGCTGAACTCGGCATAAGCGGCGGTGGGTATATGATATTTCTGCATCAGCCGCTTGGCGAAGCCCTTGGAGCCCTCGATCTGCGCCGCCGCCGCGTTGGGGCCGAAGCAGGTTATGCCCAACCGCTCCAAGCCGTCCACCGCGCCCAGCACCAGCGGATCGTCGGGCGCGACCACCGCCAAGCCGATATCATGCGCCGCGGCAAAGCTGATTATGCCCTCGATATCCTTGGCCGCGACCGGCACGCATTCAGCCTCGGCGGCGATACCGCCGTTGCCGGGTAAAGCGTAAATATGTCCGCAATCAGGGCTCTCGCGCAGCTTTTTGATGATAGCGTGCTCGCGCCCGCCGCCGCCGACTACTAAAATATCCATGGCCTTCCTCCGCAATTATTATCAAACAGCCCTGCGCCGATCAATGATGGAACAGCCGTAAGCCGTTAAAGCACATCACCATAGCGTATTTATCGGCGCAGGCGATCACCAGATCGTCGCGTATCGAACCGCCCGGCTCGGCGATATAGGACACGCCGGAAAGCCGCGCGCGCTCGATATTGTCGGCAAAGGGGAAGAAAGCGTCCGAGCCAAGGCTGACGCCGCTGACCTTATCCAGACAAGCGCGCTTGGCGGCGGCGGAAAAGGGCTCGGGGCGGCTGACAAAGTAATCGCGCCAATGCGCCTCGCCCAGCACCTCGTCAGCCCATTCGGAGAGATAAATGTCGATGGCGTTATTGCGGTCGGCGCGACCCAGCTGCGGCAGGAAGGGCAACTGCTGTACCTGCGGCTGCAAGCGCAGCTGGAACAAATCGGCCTTGCTGCCGGCCAGCCGCGTGCAATGGATGCGGCTCTGCTGCCCGGCGCCCACGCCGGTGGTCTGCCCGCCGGCGGTGAAGCAAACGGAATTGGACTGCGTGTATTTGAGCGTGATCAAGGCCAGCAGCAGGTCGCGGCGCGCCGCCGGCGGCAGCTGCTTATTGGCGGTGACGATATTATCGAGCGTCGCCTCGTCGATGACGATATCATTGCGTCCCTGCTCAAAGGTCACGCCGAACACCTGCTTGCGCTCGATAGCCGGCGGCTGATAATCGGGGTCGATAGCGATAACGTTATACGCGCCGTTGCGCTTGCTCTTGAGCAGCTCCAAGGCCTCCGGCGTATAATCGGGAGCGATCACGCCGTCGGAGACCTCGCGCTTGATGATCGCCGCCGTGGTCGCGTCGCAGGTATCGGACAGCGCTATCCAATCGCCGAACGACGACATGCGGTCGGTGCCGCGCGCCCGCGCGTAGGCGCAGGCCAGCGGCGACTCATTCAGCCCCTCGATATCATCGACAAAGCAGCTCTTTTGCAGCGGCTCGTCCAGGGCTATACCCAAAGCCGCGCCGGCCGGGGAAACGTGCTTGAACGAAGCGGCGGCCGGCAGACGCAGGACGCGGCGCAGCTCCGACACCAGCTGCCAGCCGTTCAGCGCATCGAGAAAATTGATATAGCCGGGGCGGCCGTTCAGCACCTTGAGCGGCAGTTCGCCCTGCTCCATAAAGATGCGCGCCGGTTTTTGCTGCGGATTGCAGCCGTATTTGAGTTCAAATTCTTTCATCGTATCCTCCTTGCGGCGGTTTCGCCGGTTTTATACTCGATGACGGTTGATGATCGCCGTTTGCGCGCTGCCATCGGCCAATGATATATAGCGTAATACCAGCGCTACGCGATTATCGGCGTTGAGGCTTTGCCATAGGGCGGCGGCATAGGCCTCGATATCGGCGCTGTCGTTTATGGCCAGCATCCGCGGCTCGCCGCAAAAGCTGGGCAGCGGCTCGCCGTCGCCGTTATAGGTATGGATGAAATGACCGATACCGGCGCGCGGCTCATACTCAAAGAATTGCCGCAAACAGGCGGCGGATTCGGCGTTCAGCCGTTTGAGTATGCTCAGGCGATAGCTGAAACCGCCTGCCGTGCGTTCGATGAGGCCGCTGATGCGCGGCGTATAATTGGGCGTGTCCGGCTCATAGGTGCGGCGGCGCAGCGCCTGCTCAAAGCTGCCGCCATTCAGCAGCTCCTCGGCTATGGTATCCGTCTGATCGCCATTGGTGACGACGGTGGTATTGCCCAGCACCGCCAGCGGCCGGTAAATGATCAGCGACGGGTCGCTGACCCTGGCCGGATCATGCGGACGTATCAGCACGCCGTCGCCGTCGGCGACAAAAACGCGGTTCCGGCTGTTCTCGCTGCGTCCCATGATGAAGTAGGCGCTGACGGCGCGCCGGCCGTCGGCGCTCATGCCGATGACGATACCGCGCCCCGGATAACGGTTGGCGCTCAAGGCCTCTGTGATGCTGTTAGTCATGGTCAAGTCCTCCGTTATTTGTGATCTGCGCGGCCAGCAGCTCCGCCGCCCGCGGCAGCAGCTGCCATTCCGCCTGCTCCATGATGCGCTGCTGCAAGCTCTGCGGCGTATCGCCGTCTTGCACCTCCACCGCCTTTTGCAGCAGTATCCGCCCGCCGTCGGGGATCTCGTTGACCAGATGCACGGTAGCGCCGCTGACCTTGACCCCGTAATCAAGCGCCGCCTGATGCACCTTCAGCCCATAGAAGCCGGCTCCGCAAAAGGACGGTATCAGCGACGGATGCACGTTGATGATGCGCTCCGGCCAGGCGCGCACAAAACCGGCGCTCAAAATGCGCAAAAAGCCGGCCAGCACTATCATGTCGATGCGATGCGCCTCAAGCAGCCTTTGCACGGCGGCCTCGAATAATTGCGGCAGGGCGTAATCGCCGTATTCGACGGTAGCCGTGGGCGTCTGAAAAGCAGCGGCGCGCTTTAAAGCGTAAGCCCCGGCGCGGTCGGAGACGACCAGCGCGATGCGGCCATGCGGCAGATCGCCGGCCGCCTCGGCTTCCAGCAGCTTCTGCAAATTGGTGCCGCCGCCCGATACCAGCACGGCGATATTTGCCTTTAGCATATGAGCACGCCCTCCTCTCCGAACGCCAGCTCGCCCAGGACATAGGCGGCGACGCCGGCTGCCTGCAGCGCCGCCAGCGCGCGATCGGCGTCGGCGGCGGCGACCACCGCCGTCATGCCTACGCCCATATTGAAGGTGTTGAACATATCACGCTCGTCGATGCAGCCGTTTCTGGCGATCAGCGCAAACAGCGGCGGTATGCGCACGGCGGCGCGCTCTATCTTGGCGCAAAGCCCCTGCGGCAGGCTGCGCGGGATATTCTCATAGAAGCCGCCGCCGGTGATATGCGCCAGCGAGCGCGGGCGCACGGCCTCCAGCAGCGCGCGCACCGCGCGCACATAGATGCGCGTCGGCTCGATCAGCGCCGCGCCGATGGTCATGCCCAGCTCCGCGCTGTACGTATCAAGAACGCCGCTCTCGATATCAAAGACGCGGCGGATCAGCGAGTAGCCGTTGGAATGAGCGCCGGAAGAAGGCAAAGCCAGCAGCAGGTCGCCGGCCCTGGCGCTATCGGGCTGGAGAAGGGCGCTTTTATCGACCAGACCCACGGCAAAGCCGGCCAGATCGTACTCCTGCTCGGGATAAAAGCCGGGCATTTCCGCCGTCTCGCCGCCGAGCAGCGCCGCGCCCGCTTGCACGCAGCCCTCGGCCACGCCGCCGACGATGGCGGCGATGCGCTCCGGCACATTCCTGCCGCAAGCGATATAATCGAGGAAAAACAACGGCTGCGCGCCGCAGCAGATCACGTCGTTGACGCACATCGCCACGCAATCTATGCCGATGGTATCATGCTTGTCCAGCGCGAAGGCGATCTTCAGCTTGGTGCCCACGCCGTCGGTACCGCTGACCAGCACCGGCTCGGCGATAGCGCGCAGATCGGGGGCGAACAGGCCGCCGAAGCCGCCCAGCCCCGACAGCACGCCGTCGCCTGCGGTGCGCGACACGTGCTCGCGCATCAGCTCCACGGCGCGATAACCGGCGGTGATATCGACGCCGGCGGCTTTATACGGCTCGCTATGACTGCCCATGCTCATCCTCCGCCTTGATCTTTTTGCTCAGACGCTGCTCGACCCTGATCTTATTCACGGCTTCGGTGATATCTATCGGATATTTGCCGGTAAAACAGGCCGAGCATAAGCCGCCATGATAGCTCTCGGGTATCATTTCCAGGCTCGACACGTCAAGATAGCCGAGCGAATCAAGATTCATCAGCTGCGCCGTTTCTTCAACGCTGCGATGATTGGCGATCAGATAATCGCGCGCCGAAATATCGGTGCCGAAATAGCAGGGATATAAAAAGGGCGGCGCGGTAACGCGCATATGCACCTCTTTGGCTCCGGCCTCGCGCAGCAGGCGCACGATGCGCGCGCCGGTGGTGCCGCGTACTATCGAATCGTCGATCAGTATCACCCGTTTATCGCGCACCGTCGAGGCCACGACATTGAGCTTGATGCGCACCAAGTCCTCGCGCTGCGTTTGCCCGGGATGGATGAAGGTGCGGCCGATATATTTGTTCTTGATGAAGCCGATGCCGTAGGGGATGCCGCTTTGCGCCGCGTAGCCGGTGGCGGCGGAAATGCCGGAATCAGGCACGCCTATCACCACGTCGGCGTTGACCGGATGCTGCAAGGCCAGCAGCGAGCCGGCGCGCTGCCGCGCGATATGCACCGACGCGCCGTCGAGCACCGAATCAGGCCGCGCGAAATAGATATACTCGAATACGCATAGCGCCTTAGGCGTATCAGAGCAGCAATCGCAGATCGAGCGCAGCCCCTGCTCGTCGATGACGACGATCTCGCCCGGCTTGACGTCGCGCAGGTAGCCGGCTCCTACCGCGTCCAAGGCGCAGCTCTCGGAGGCCAGCACATATTCGTCGCCGCGCATACCGATGATCAGCGGGCGGAAGCCCAGCGGATCGCGCACGCCGATCAGCTTTTTCGGCGACATTATCACCAGCGAATAGGCTCCGTGCAGCCGGTGTATGGCGGCGGCGCAGGCCTGCTCGATCGACTCGGCCTGCAAGCGCTCCTGTGTCAGCACATAGGCGATGACCTCGGTATCGCTGGTGGTATGGAATATCGAACCGCCCAGCTCCAACTGCTCGCGCAGCAAGGCGGCGTTGGTAAGATTGCCGTTATGCGCTACCGCCAGCGCGCCCTTGACATGATTGACGAACAGCGGCTGAGCATTGGCGCGGGTATTGGTACCGGCGGTGGCATAGCGCACATGGCCGACGGCGATGCTGCCCTCGCCCAGCGC
Organism: Bacillota bacterium; assembly: GCA_030527285.1. GTDB lineage: Bacteria > Bacillota > Dehalobacteriia > UBA4068 > UBA4068 > JAUNBC01. The sequence continues at coordinate 90,405 of JAUNBC010000005.1, forward strand.
TTGCAGCTGCGGCGCGTCGAACACCTCGTTGACCAGACCGATATCCTTATGCCCGCGCATCACGCCGCCGTCGTTGACGACGATACCACAGCTCTCCTGTCCGCGGTGCTGCAAGGCGTACAGGCCGTAATAAACGTCGGCGGCGATGTCATGGTTCCTCTTGCTGTAAATACCGAATACGCCGCATTCCTCATGCAGGCCGCAAATACTGTTATCCATGACCTTATCTCCCCAATAAGCGCTTCATTATCTCCTGATACGCGTCCTCTACCCCGCCCAGATCGCGGCGGAACCGGTCTTTGTCCAGCTTCATGCCGGTCGTGCTGTCCCAGAAACGGCAGGTATCGGGGGAAATCTCATCCGCCAGCACTAAGCGGCCGTCCGCCGTTTTGCCAAATTCGAGCTTGAAATCTATCAGTTCGATATTCAGATCACGCAGGTATTCGCTGAGTATGTCATTGATGCGCAGCGCGTAATCGGAGATCTGCTTCAGCTCCTCCGGCGTGGCGAAGCCCATGGCGAAAATGTGATAGTCGTTGACCATCGGATCGTCGAGCGCATCGTCCTTGTAGCAGAATTCCAGCACGGTACGGCTCATCTTATAGCCTTCCTCCAAGCCCAGCCGCTTGGCCAGCGAGCCGGCGGCGATATTGCGCACGATCACCTCCAGCGGCACGATGGTGACGCGCCTGACCACCGTTTCGCGGTCGGAAAGCTGCTCGACGAAATGCGTGGGTATGCCTCTTTGCTCCAGCAGCCGCATCAAATGATTGGTGACGCAATTATTGATCGCGCCCTTGCCTTCGATAGTGCCCTTTTTGGCGCCGTTAAAGGCGGTGGCGTCGTCTTTATAAGCGACGATGCAATAATCGGGGTCCGTGGTGGCATATACCTTCTTGGCCTTGCCTTCGTATAATTGCTGCGCCTTTTCCATAATAAATACCTCCGTTTTTATTTATCTTCGTGCAGCCTTTGCTGTAAGGCTGCGTCTTTTGCCAGCACCTGCTCATTCATCGTGCGGCGTTTGTCGTCCAGCCTTGCGGCCAGCTCCGCCTCCTGCACCGCCAATATCTGCACCGCCAGCAGCGCCGCATTGGCTGCACCGTCGATGGCTACCGTGGCCACGGGTATGCCGGACGGCATCTGCACGGTGGAAAGCAGCGCGTCCAGACCGTCCAGCGTAGACGACTTGACCGGTATGCCGATCACCGGCAGCGTCGTCTGCGCGGCGACCGCGCCCGCCAAATGCGCCGCCTTGCCCGCGGCGGCGATGATCGCGCCGAAGCCCCGCTCGCGAGCGCCGGCTACAAAAAGCCGCAACGCCTCGGGGCTGCGATGCGCCGACAACACATGCGCCTCATAGGGCACGCCGAATTCGTCGAGTACGGCAAAGGCGGCCTCTATCACCGGCAGATCGCTGTCGGAACCCATGATCACGGCAACTGTTTTCATAAGCATCCTCCTATAACTACATAGAATTTCTGTTCGCTAAATCTTTTTGCGCAATACCGTATGCTTCAATATACCTTCTACATAGTACTGGCGCGAGCAAAACAGCGGCTCGCCCCTGGTATCATAATCGACCTCGTCCATATACAACAGCGGCGCGCCCTCGGCGACTTGCAGCAGCGCCGCCAAACGGCTGTCGGCGGCGGCCGCATGCAGCTCGGTCAAATCCATCACCGGCTGGCAGAAGCAAAAGCGCTCCAGAAAATCAAAAATCGGCCGGATAAGATCAGCGTCGCCGTAAGACGCATCCTTGATCCTGCCGTATTCGATATAATCCTCGCAATAGATGGCCGGACGGCCATCGGCGGTGACCAGACGCGCCACGCATAGCACCCTGCCGCCCTCGGCGATATGCAGGCGCTGTGCGATCAGCCGGTCGCAGGCCTGCTCCTGCGCCTCGGCAAAAGCAATAGCGGGCTGATAGCCCGCCCGCCGCAGCATTTCCGCAAACTCCGCCTCCAAATCCATGCGCGTGTCAACATCCAGCACGTGACGATTGACCACCGTGCCTACGCCATGCAGGCGGCTGATAAAGCCCTCGCGCTCCAAAGAAGCCAGACTGTCGCGCAGCTGGGTGCGGCTGATGCCCAGACGCTCCGCCAAAACGTTCTCGCTCGGCAGCCGCTGGGCTTGGGCGAACTCGCCCTCGCGCATTTCCATCAGCAGCAATTCGCGTATCGAGCCACAGGCTGTGGCGGATAATGAGTGCATGGCGGGTCTCCCTACGCAAGCATGGCGATGACGGCGAAAAGAAAAGGTATTACCTTTACATTATACGAATAGCGTCGCGGCTTGTCAATATGCAGATGAAAAGAATTGAATTGACGCGCAAATTCACAATATATTGATATTATGCGCCGCGCAGCTAAACGCTGGCAAGACGCTGATTTGCCGTAAATTGCAGCAACAGGCGCGTAAAAAAGAGCCGCCCTAAAGGCGGCGCAACTTAGGGAGGCGGCGGTTTTCCGCAACTTGATCAAAAAGCCCTGTGCAAACAGGGCTTTTTCTTATGCGGAAACTACGCAGTATTTCTGCGGCGACGCTATTTTTGTTCCGGCGGCGGCTCCTGCTCATCGGGCAGCTGCTCGATGAAAATGAAGGCGGCTTCGGCGGCGGTATCGCCGGCGGCGAACACTTCGGCAGAAGCGGCGGCGGAGACGGTGCGCGGCTCATCCTCGGAGGGTACGGCGGGTACGGCGGGCAGCTCGACGGGCGCCTCTTCGAGCGGGCGCTTATCCTTGGTGATGGTCATTGACATCACGATCGACAACACCAGCACCGAGAAGATGATGGAGATCGACAGTACGATCGAGATATGGAAATCGAAGATCAGCGCCGTCAGCTTGACGCCGGTGAAGGTCAGTATCGTCGCCACGCCGAAACGCACATAGCGGAAGCGCTCCTGCAAGTGTTCGAGCACAAAGTATAATTGGCGCAAACCGAGGATAGCGAAAATATTCGAGGTATAGACGATCATTAAATTCGTAGACACGGAGAACACCGCGGGTACGCTGTCGATGGCGAACAGTACGTCGGAGAACTCGATGATGAACAGCACCGCCAGCAGCGGCGTGGCCGCGCGGCGGCCATCGATATGCGTGATAAATTTATGGCCGTCGAACTCGCTGGAGATAGGCATGAAATGACGCAATACGCGCAGCACCTTACTATTATGCAGATCCTTGTTTTCTTCCGGCTTTTTGAACATTTTGACGCCGCTGATGATCAGCACCACGCCGAAAATATACAGCACCCAGCTGAAGCTCTGCACGATCGCCACGCCCAGCGAAATGAAAACGAAGCGCAGGATGATCGCGCCGATAATGCCCCAAGTGAGGCAGCGATGCTGATACTCCACCGGCACCGCAAAGGCGGTGAAAATGGAGATGAAAACGAACAGGTTATCCATGCTGAGACTGAACTCGATCAGATAGCCGCCGAGGAATTGCAGGGCGTAATCCTTGCCCATAAAATAATAGATACCCAGACAAAACAGCATTGCCGTGCTGACCAACAGTAAAACCATTTTCAAAGAATGCTTGACCGTACTGTCCAAAATATATCCTCCGTGTTCGATAATCTAAGCACAAGCGTACATCGTTTTCAATTATTTGACTTCATAGTATTATACATAAGTCCGGCGTTAAAAGCAAGCGAAACAATCAGCGCCTCTCCGTGCTGCCTGGAGCCGCTGTGCCTCTTGGGGATAATAACAAAGCGGCGCAAAAAAAATCCCGCGGCATACTAAAATAATCTTGCTTTTTGATTTGGCCTATGGTATATTAATATGGCGCGAGCGGGTGTGGCGGAATTGGCAGACGCGCTAGATTCAGGTTCTAGTGGAGGTTGCTCTGTGCAGGTTCAAGTCCTGTCACCCGCACCAAACCCATATAATCCGAACCAAATCTTCCCGGTGGGAGATGGGTTCGGATTATTGCTTTTCTTCGACAAATTTGAAGATACTCACTTTCGCAACGGCATTGTAAAACGTCCGGAATCGAAACCGCGAGGACCGAGGAAAAAGAAACGTGCTGAATAAGAAAAAAGAAGTGGCGGGAGCATCGCAATCGTGCGATACTCCCGCCACTCTTTGTGTCAAGCCGTTTTGCTCTCCTTGCATTTCTGCGCCTGTTCCGCTTCCCGCTGCGCTTTCCATTCGGCAAACTCCCGCTGCCCTTCCTCGCTCTCATAATAGGCGAGAATGTCCGGGAAAATGCAGCGGGCAATCGCCTCAATCTTGTGCTGCGGAATGTTGGTGTTGTTGATTAACTTTTTCCTCCTGCTCATCTATCTCTCCTATGTAAATTTCAAGTGTTGTTTTTTGACCTTTTCGCTGTTTCTGGGCGCGTTGTCTTTGTTGGAAGGAAAAGATATTACCCTCTCTCGAAACGCGGCTTACAGCGAATAAAAACCTCGATTTTCGACCTTTATTCCGACAGTTTTTCGCTTGTCTCCCTCGGCGTTATCAGCTTTGCAGTAGATGGATAATTCAGAGTAATCACAGCCGGCCGACAAAGCCCTTGCTTTCTGCGGCAAATCAATCCGATGGATTCAAGCTCACGGAAAATTCGCGTCACGCATTGTCTGCTTCGGTGCAACTTTTCCTGTGCCTGTTCGACAGTGAAGTACAAGCGAATTGTCCCATCCTTCTCAATAAAACCGTTGACCTTGGAAATGCTCGCTCGATCTAACATAAGCGCATACAGCACCTTGGCATCGTTGGAAAGTGCCGAAAGCGTATCCTCCATCAGAAACCGCGGGAACGGTATATAGGATGCTGATAGGCTTTCAGCAGTGAATCGTAAAAACTTCTGTGTCATGTTTCCTCCTATCCATCCATCGAAACTGTGTATTGATAGATTGATGGATGATTCTCTTGAGAGTTGATTTATTTCTTATTGATTTGAGGATGAATTTCATCCTC
>JAUNBC010000019.1 GCA_030527285.1 Bacillota bacterium
GCGGTCTAAAAATTAGGAGGTTTTCGTTATGTCATTTCAAAATGTAAAAGCCTATATGAGCAAAACAATCGACGTAAAAGAGCGCATTGCCCCCTGTGGCTTGCATTGCGGAAAGTGCTTTGCGTTTGCTGAGGGAGACATTCATCAGCACAGCAACAAGCTGCGAGAAAATCTTGGGAACTTTGAGCCCTATGCGAAACGCTTTGAGGTGCAGCTTGATCCAGTGTTCAGCGAGTACCCCGCGTTCAAGAAGATGCTGGATTATCTGGCAGAAGCCTCTTGCGGAGGTTGTCGGAAAGAAAAATGCAAATTCTATAAGAATTGTCAGGTGCGGGCCTGCGCTCTTGAAAAGCAGGTGGATTTCTGCTATGAATGTCCTGAGTTTCCCTGCGACCACACCGGGCTTGACGAAAATCTCTACAAGCGCCATGTTGCTATTAACAAGCGAATAGCAGAGATCGGAGCTGAAGCCTATTACGAGGAAATAAAGGACAAGCCCCGCTATTGATGACGCACCACATTTTCAAGGAGGAAAGGAACGGATGATATGAAACAGTATGTAGTAGACGCTTTTACGGACAAGGTATTCGCGGGCAATCCCGCTGCGGTATGCGTGATGGAAAAATGGCTGCCGGACGATGTGATGCAGAAGATCGCCATTGAAAACAACCTTTCTGAAACTGCCTTTGCTGTCAAAGAGGGAGCGAATTACCGCCTGCGCTGGTTTACTCCCGGCGGCGAGGTCGAGCTTTGCGGCCACGCGACGCTGGCGACATCGTTTGTCATTATGAACTTTATTGAGCCGGAGCGCACGGAGGTCAGCTACGACACATTGAGCGGCACGCTGACTGTGTTCAAAAACGGCGAGCTGTTCGTAATGGATTTCCCCACCTGCGGCCTGACGGCCTGTGATATAAGCGATGGGATGGAAAAAGCGATCGGCTTCAAGCCGCTTGAGGTCTATGAGGGCGATGATATGGTCTGCGTTTTGGAAAACGAGGAACAGGTCAGAAATGCAGTCCCCGATCAGGAGCTTATCCGCGCCCTGCCGGGGGTCTGCCTGCACATCACCGCAAGGGGCAAGGACTATGACTGCGTTACCCGCACATTCGCGCCCAAATGCAATGTGACGGAGGACCCGGTGTGCGGCAGAGCGCACGCCCATATCGTTTCGCTATGGGCGGAAAAGCTCGGCAAGAAGGAGCTTGTGGCCTATCAAGCGTCCCAGCGCGGCGGCGTTCTTTATTGCCGCGACGAAGGAAGCCGCACCATCATCAGCGGCAAAGCGGCTCTGTATGCGAAGTCGGAGATATACTTGCCGGAGGCTGTTCTTGCGCGGCAAGCGGCGGACCCTTTGTTGCCGCCAATACGCGGGGTATAGCTTTTACCCGCCATACGACTCGCGCCATTCACCGAGTATATTTTTCATGTACATTTTTATTGCTTAGTGATACAATCAATACGTATCCGTTAATTCAGGCAAAAAGGAGGAAAACATATGAGCAAAGCATTAGTCGCATATTTCAGCGCCAGCGGCGTAACGGCCAGGCTGGCTCAGGAGCTGGCTGCCGCCATTGGCGCGGATATCCATGAGATCCGTCCCGCAACGCCATATACCGCCGCTGATCTGGATTGGACAAACAAGCGGAGCCGCAGCAGCGTCGAGATGAACGATAAGGCCTTTCGTCCCGCCGTCAGCGGCGGCGTAGAGGATATGGCGCAGTATGACAAGGTCTATGTTGGTTTTCCTATTTGGTGGTACGTAGCGCCGACTATCGTCAACACCTTTCTCGAAGGTTATGATCTGAGCGGCAAGACGGTGATCCCCTTCGCGACCTCCGGCGGCAGCGGTATGGGCAATACCAATGCCGGACTGGCTCCCTCCTGCAAGGGCGCAACGCTGAAAGAGGGGCGGCGTTTTGACAGCAAGGTCAAAGCGGCCGAGCTTAAGGCATGGGCGGATGGCTTTTAGGACGGAGCATCGTCAATAGTGCTTACCGCTGATCAGAGTATGAGCGGAGTAAGAGAATAAGCAACCAAGGAAGAGACGGGGATAGTATGATCAGAAAGATCATCCAGATCAACGAGGATAAATGTAATGGCTGCGGCGCTTGTGCGGCGGCCTGCCATGAGGGCGCTATCGTTATGCTTGACGGCAAGGCCAGGCTGCTGCGCGACGACTATTGCGATGGGCTTGGCGATTGCCTGCCCGCCTGCCCGACGGACGCGATCAGCTTTGTCGAGCGCGAGGCGGCCGCTTATGACAAGGAGGCGGTCAAAGCGGCGCAAACGCGGAAGCATGCGCCGGCCGGCTGTCCTGGTGCGCAGTCCAGGCGCATCGTACATACGGGCGATGACGGCGGCGGCAGCGCGGCGGAGCAGGCGAGCCGGCTTTCCCAATGGCCGGTGCAGATCAAGCTGGCGCCGGTCAACGCGCCTTACTTTGACGGAGCCAAGCTGTTGATCGCGGCGGATTGTACGGCTTATGCCTACGCCGCTTTCCATGAGCGCTTTATCAAGGGGTGCATAACGCTGATCGGCTGCCCCAAGCTGGACGGCGTCGATTATACGGATAAGCTGACCGCGATCATCGGCGGCAATGAGATCAAGAGCGTTACCGTGGCGCGTATGCAGGTGCCTTGCTGCGGCGGGCTGGAAAACGCGGTCAAAGCTGCGCTGCAAGCCAGCGGTAAATTCATCCCCTGGCAGATAGCGACCATTTCCACGGACGGGCGGATATTGGACTGACGAGTTTGGCTGCCGGCTGCACAGCGGCGGCAAATACCCGCTATACATAAAAAGCGGCATGGCCTAAAGACCATGCCGCTTTTTGCTTGCCGCGGAGAACGGATCAGTCGTCGAAGCCGAGCAGGCTGGCTTCGTCCCAGGCGCACATCTGATGCACCTTGGCTTTGGCGGCGTCCAATTTGGCGCCGACGAAGCTCGGGTCGATCTTGACGGCGATAGCGGCGGCCATATCGAGGGTGGAGGCGGCGTTCTTTTCCCAATCGGGATCGCCATGGAAATCGCGGAGAATGTCGTAGGTGAGGGTGCCGGGTTTTTTCTCGACCAGCACTTCGCCCAGAGCCTTCTCCAGTTTCGCGCCCTGCTCGTCCAGGCCGAGGTATTCGAGCATCATCTTCGAGGTCATGACCATCGCGGAGGGATTGACTTTATACTGATGCGCATACTTGGGCACGGAGCCGGAGCTGGTCTCAAACAACGCGGTGTCTTTACCGATATTGCCGGAGGGGGCAAAGCCCAAACCGCCGGTCAGCTGCGAGGCCTCGTCGGAGAGGATATCGCCGAAGACGTTGGAAGCGACGATAATGCTGTAATCCTGCGGGTTCTTGATCAGCCACATCGCGGTAGCGTCGGCGTTTTCTTCATAGCCCTTGATGCCGTATTGCTCGTATTCCTTGGCGATCTCGAGGAACAGGCGCTTCATCATGCCGTCTGTTTCGCGGATAACGTTGGCCTTGTTGCAGCAATGAACGGTTTTACGGCCGGTGGCTTTGGCATACTCAAAAGCGGCGCGGATGATGCGCTCGCAGCCGTCCTTGGAGAATACTCTCCAGGACACCGCGACTTCACGGCCGCGGAAACGCTCCATGCCTTTATGCAGGTCGAACATTTCTTCCGGCAGCGGATAGAACTCGACCGCAGCATACAGATCCTCGGTGTTCTCGCGGAACATCACGATATCGATATCCTGATCCTTGGCCAGTGGAGTGCCGATGCCCGGCAGCTTCTTGGCGGGACGCATATTGATATACAGGTCGAACAGCTGGCGCATTTGCAATATCGCCGATTTGAAGCCCTTGACGCCGGCTTTAGAGGTGATGGCGGCCATCAGCGTAGCGTCGGTATCGCGGATCTTCTGAATGGTTTCCGGCGGTACGGTATTGCAGCGCGGATCGCCTTCGCCGAATTTCTTGATCGATTTTTCCCACATGCACCAGCCAAGGTCGGCGCGCACCCAATCGATGGGCAGATCGAGGGCTTCCAGCACCAGCAGCGCGCCCTCCATCATGTCAAAGCCGGAGTCGTCGCCAGCCATGTAGCAGACCTGATAGCGGTCTTTTTTTTGTTTGACCTTCAAAACGTTTTCAGTCATTTGCAGATTTCCTCCCAAAAATTTTTTTATCATGCTACGCCGAAGCGTTAATCCAAACCTAAGCTCTTTTTGACATGGGGGATCAGCCCGCCGTCATTGATCAGACCCTGTACGAATTCCGGATAGGCGGGGAAGGAGAATTGCTTGCCATTAGCCTTGATCAGGCCGTTGTCAAAGTCGATCTCCACCGTATCGCCCATTTCTATCGCCTCCACCGCCTCGGGGCAGACGATGATCGCCAGACCCTCGTTGAAGCAGTTGCGATAATAGATGCGGGCAAAGCTCTTGGCGATGATCGCCGCGATGCCGCGCTCCTTGATGCAGCTGACGGCCTGCTCGCGCGAGGAGCCGCAGCCCCAGTTTTTGCCGCCGACGATGATATCGCCGGCCTTGGCGTTCTGATTGAAGTCCATGTCCAGATCCTCGCAGGCGACCTTGGCCATCTCGGAACGCTCTTTGATCGTATAGGTATATTTGCCGGGGAAAATGACGTCGGTATTAACGTCGTCGCCGTATTTCCATACCTTACCGCTTACCACTGCCATTTACAGCACCTCCCTTGGGTCGGCTATCTCGCCCTTGAGGGCGGAGGCCGCGACGGTCATCGGGCTGGCCAGATAGATGAAGCTCTCTTTATCGCCCATACGGCCTTTGAAATTGCGGTTGGCGGTGGATATCGCCGCCTCGCCGGGGGCGAGAATGCCCTCGTGATTGCCCATGCAGGGGCCGCAGCCGGGATTGCAGATGATGCAGCCGGCGTCGAGGAAAATATCGAGCAGGCCTTCCTTCATCGCCTGACGATAGACGATCCACGAGGCGGGGATGACCACGGTGCGCACCGCGATCTGTCTGCCCTTGAGGATAGCGGCGGCGGCGCGCAGGTCTTCGATGCGGCCGTTGGTGCAGGAGCCGAGGAAGGCTTCATGGATCGGTGTGCCCTTGACCTCGTTGATATCGCCGTAATTATCGACCTTATGCGGCTTGGCCACGCCGGGGATGATATCGCCTAAGTCGTAGTGGTATTCGGCGGCGTAGGTGGCGTCGTCGTCGGCCCACAGCACTTCCCAGCGGTCGCATTTCTCTTTGCCCTTGATCGCGTCGAGCACTTTCTGATCGGGCTTGCAGACGGCGTTCTTGGCGCCGAATTCGATGCCCATATTGCACAGCGTCATTCTCTCGGCGATGCTCATATCGGCGATGCCCTGGCCGTGGAATTCCACGCTCATATAGTCGGCGCCGTCGGCTTTGACGTCGCCGATGAACTTGAGGATGAAGTCCTTGGCGGAAACGCCGGGCTTGAATTTGCCCTCGACTACGACTTTCATGCTTTCCGGCACCTTGAACCAGATCTTACCGGTGGCCCAGGCGGCGGCCATCTCAGAGCGGCCGATGCCGGTGGAAAAAGCGCCGTATGCGCCGTAGGTGCAGGTATGGCTGTCGGAGCCGACCATGATCAGGCCGGGCAGCGCATAGCCCTCCTCGCACATTTTCTGATGGCAAACGCCGCCGCAGCTTTTTACGTCGAAGAAATTGGGGATGCCCTGTTCCTTGACGAATTCGCGGACTTCGAGATGATTGACGGCGTGATCGGAGCTGGGGGCGGGGATGGCATGGTCGAGGATGAAGCAGATGCGCTCCGGCTTCCAGACGTTCTTCACGCCGATCTTTTTGAAGGTGCGGGCGATCGGCGCGCCGTTATCGTGGCTCATGCACCAATCCGGCTCAACGGTGACTACCTGATTGGCGACGACCTCATAACCGGCGGCGCGTCCCAGCGCCTTTTCGGCAAAAGTTTTGCCCATAGATTTTTCACTCCTTATCGTTGGCGTTAATTTCGTTGATCATTTCTGCGCAGCCTGCTGCTTGAGATAGGGGAACAGGCCGCCCGCTTGCATGATATCGTTTTCCAGATCGGAGACGGCGTCGCCATGGAAGACGTTGCCGCTGGTCACGTCCTTGATCGTGCCGGTAGCCAGCTCGACCTCAAGCAGATCGCCGTCCTTGATCTTGCCTTCCTTGATCGCGGCGGAAATGCCTTTGACGAACAGCACCGGATAGCCGTTGTTGATGGCGTTGCGGTAATAGATGCGCGAGCAGGTCTCAGCCAGAATTGCCGGTACGCCGGCGTATTCGAGGCAGTACACCGCATGCTCGCGGGAGGAGCCGCAGCCGAAGTTCTTGCCCGCGACGACGAAATCGCCGGGTTTGACTTCCTTGGCAAAATGCTCCTTGCCCGGATAATACTCAAAAGAGTATTGCGGCATATTCTTCGGATCGGTCTCGGCCAGGTATTTATTGTGGTAGATGAGGTCGGTATCGACGTCATCGGAGAATACCCAGGCTCTGCCTTTTAATATTTCGCTCATTTTTCTTCCTCCTCTAACCTAATATATCGCGCGGGTCGGTGATAACGCCCTTGACCGCGGTGGCCATCGCCGACATCGGGCTCATCAGATAGGTATGGCTGCCTTTGCCGACCTTGCCGATGAAGTTACGATTGGTGGTGGAGCAGCCGATATCGCCGTCCGGCAGCGCGCCGTAATGCTCGGCGGTGCACAGCGAGCAGGTGGGGTTGGTGAAAACGATACCGGCTTCGAGGAATTTTTCGATCATGCCGGCCTTGGCGCAGGCTAATTGCACCTCGGTGGTGGAGGGGGTGATGATCGCGCGCACCTTGGGGCTGACCTTGCCGCCGCCGGCCATCAGCACCTCGTAGGCGGCCTTGATATCTTCAAAGCGGCCGTTGGAGCAGGAGCCGATATGGATCTGATCGACCGCGGTACCGGCGACTTCGCGTATCGGCTTGACGTTATCCGGAGCGTCGGGGCAGGAGGCCAGCGGTACCAGCTCATCGACATTGTACTTGATGACTTTGATGTATTCGGCGTCAGCGTCGGCGGATAATTCCTGCACGCGCTTTTTAACTTCGTCGCCGGCACGGGCGACCAGCCAGTCCAGCACCTCGCCGTTGGGCATGATCAGCGGCACTTTTCCGCTCATCTCGGTGACCATCGAGCATAGCGTGATGCGGTCGGCAAGGCTGGAATTTTCGATCGTCTCGCCGCAAAACTCGACGGCGAGGAAGTCCATGCCGCCGGCTCCCAGATCGCCGACGATATGGGTCAGCAGGTCGCGCATGCATACGCCCTTTTGGAATTTGCCGCTGACTTCGATCTTCATCGTCTCCGGCACGCGGAACCAGTTGGTGCCGTTGATGTAGGAGGCGGCAATATCGGAGTTGCCGACGCCGGTGGCGAAAGCGCCGACCGCGCCCAGCAGATTCATATGGCTGTCGGTACCCAGCACCACGTCGCCGGGCTTGATCATGCCGGCCTCCAGCATTACGTGCTGGCCGATGCCGTGGTTGATGTCAAAGACGCGCTTGATGCCCTGCCGCTTGGCGAATTCACGGATGATCTTTTGATTCTTGGAGACCTTCTCGGAATGAGAGGGAGCCTGCAAGTCAAAGGTATAGGCGATCTTATCCGGATCCCAGACCTTGGCCTCCTTGCCCATCTCCTCCTCAAATTGCAGCACGCAGTTAGCGCCGCCGAAATCGCGCGCCGTGGCCCAGTCGATCTTGCACCAGACGCGGTCGCCGACCTTTACCGGTTTACCGGCGGCTCTTTCCATTATCTTGTGGATTGCGGTTTTGCCCATTAGTTAACCTACCTCCTTATTTTCAGGTCGCGGAAAGCGGCGGCATTCTGCGGCTTTGCTCCGCAAAGACAGGCCGTTTCCCATTCGACCAAAGCTGAGCGTGTTTGCTCCTCGCGCGGTTTGCGCCTTTATTTCATGCCGAGGAAAGATTTGACCGTCTCAAAATTCATAAAGTCGGCCTTGTTGACGAAAACGCCTTCCGGCGAACGCAGCGTGCCGTCGCCCTCATGCGCGTGATTGGCGATGATATGGCCGATCGAATCGGGGCAGCCGTTGCGCAGCGCGATCACCGTGCCGGAGAAGGGATGGCGGAGATTTTTGCCCATTACCGATTTGACGGTCTCGCCGTTCGCGTTCTTTTCATATTCCACCAGCTTGCCAACATCATGCAGCAGCGCGCCGGCTACCAGCAGATCGTTATCGACGGTGAATTTGGCGTCCTTCTTCGGATAGATGGCGTTGAATTCGTCCATCGCTTCCTTGGCGATGCGGGTCACGCCGCGCACATGGTCAAGATAAGAGAAGGGGCAATCGGGGATCAGCAGGGTGAAGGGGATCTTATCCATATCATCCGGCTGCCAGCCGCCGGTGGTCAGCGCGTCGACGTAACTGGCGACGACCTTATCCTGCAGGGACGGATCCTTGATCCACTCGATCTCGGGGAATAACTCTCTGATGCGTTTTTCCATACAAACCTACCTCCTTGGATTTTATATTAGACGTTGACCGCTTGCGCGGCCGCGTGATGCGCTTATGTTGCCGTTGGCGTAATGGAGCCGGCGTCAGTTGCTGGCGATATTCAGCAGCAGCGTTTTATAGATGCGGTCGATATGCGCCGCCGCCGCCTCGCGCGCCCGCGCCGGATCATGGTCGCAAACCGCGTCGTAGATGGCGCGATGCTCGAGCAGGAAAGCGTCCTTGTCATTGAGCAGGTTGTAAATGCGCTCATGGGTGGCCATGATCAGGTCAAAGTTCATGCGCGTCAGGTTGACGAAGACGAAATTATGCGTGGCCTCGGCCAGCGCCAGATGAAAGTCGAAGTCGATACGCGCCCGCGCCTTGGGACCCACCGCCTGATCGGCGCCGACGGAGACGATTTGCAGCAGCCGCGTCAGATCGGCGGAGAGGGCGCGCATCGCGCTCTCGGCGGCGATAGCGGGATCAAGGATGCGCCTGGCTTCCATCAGCTCCAGTATCGCCGATTCCTCCAACGGCAGCGTCTGATCGTCCGCGGCGACGGCGCGCGGCTGACGCACGAAACGCCCCTTGCCGGGTACCGATTCGATCAGACCGAGCAATTCGAGCACGCGAAAGGCCTCGCGCAGCGAGGCGCGGCTGACGCCAAAAGAGTCCATCAGCTGACGCTCCGACGGCAGCGGCTGCCCCGGCAGGATATCTCCCTCAGCGATGGACCTCTTGATCTTTTCGACGACTTTTTCATATACGCGCGCGCCGCGTGATATCTGATATTCGCTCATAAACGCTCCTTTGGCGGTCTACCAAGTATACTTTACTACTTTTAATGGCCGTTTGCAAGCGTTTTTTTCGTGAATATCCGCGTGTTTCCGCTGCGTTTGCCGGACTGGTCAGACCAGTCGCACTATCAGCGCCTATCCTGCATAAAATGGACGAAAAACGTTATAGCCAGCAGATCCGCCGAGCCGCCGGGACTGAGCCGTTCGGCGATAAATTGCCGGTTCAGCTCCGTCAATTCCGCCAGCGCCGGCGGCGGTTCGCGGCGCGCCAGCTCCGCGGCCTGCGCGGTGATACGCTGCTGCGCCTGCCGGCCGCCGCGGGCAAAAATATTGGAGTCGCCGCTATGCGCCAGCAAGTCGAGCAGCGTCAGCGCGCCCGCGTCATTGAGGCTGCGCCCCTCGTCCAGCCGCTTTTGCAGCGCCGGCAGGCCGTAGCGCCGTACTGTGGCAAAGCCGCTCGCCGCCTCGGCGCGCGCCCCGCCCCCCGCTTGTACATACAGCCGCTCGCCGCCGCTGCGCGCCGTGCTCTCGTCCAGAGCCGCCAGCTCCCGTTGCAGCGGAGCCGCCGCCATCGCCGCCGCCGTGTCGAGCAGCGCGTTGCTATCGGCGCCGTCGCCGTCCGTTGCCAGCAGCCGTCCCGCCGCCGCGCATAGCAGTCCCAGCGAGAAGAGCAGCCCTTTATGCGTGTTCACGCCGCCGGTGGCGGCCAGCATCGCGTCCTCGGCCTCCATACCGAGGTAACGCAAGCGGGCGAAGCATTGCTCGGGCGTAAGCCGCGCCTCGTCATAGCCGCGATAAAACATCCGCGTAAACCACGGCAGCAGCGTGCCGCCGCTGTCGATGAAGGTGAAGAAGTCCATATCCGTATGCGCGCCGCTGTCGGCGCGGTCCACCAGCCCCGGTTTGGGCGTGACCGCCAGCTCGTAAAACAGCGCGCGTCCGGCCGCCGCCATCACCCGCGCCGCCTGCTGCTCGCGGCGGTACGCGCCGATCAGCTGCGTTATGCGTGCGAGCAGCTGCGGCAGGCTATGCGTGCGGGCGCGGACGCATAGATGCGCCGGTCGTTCGCACAGCAGGCAAAGACGCGGCGCATGGCCTGATTCCGTTCGCGATACGGGCCGCCCCTGCTCCGTCAGCACGTCGATATCGAATAAGCGCCCCAGCGGATGCTCGTCCTCGACGGTGAGCAGCGCCTGCTTGAGCTGCAGCGCCTCGCCGGCTACCGGCCACAGCGCATGATAGCCGCAGTTTTCCTCATAGTATTCAGCCGCGCCGCAGGAGAAATGACGGCGGCGCAATTGCCGCTCGATGGCGGCGCAGCCCTCGTCAAAGGCATAGCGGTAATCCGGCGCGAGCTTGATCTCGCCGGGCACGTTCAGCGTCAGGCTGACGGCGCAGCCGGGATAGCGTTGTTGTAATTGCCGCTGGCGGGCGGCGCGCAGCTCGCGCGCGGCCATCATTTCGGCGGCGGTAACGGCTTGCGGAGTGGTCAATGGCGTATCCTCGTCGTTATTTGATGACAGTAAAAAGGGGACAAGGCCATCTCCTTGCCCCCTTAGGCGGCAAAACGGTTATTTCTTGATTTGATGGATGACGTCGATCACGGTGCCGTCGCGGTATTCGACAATGCATACGACCTTATCGGTAGTCTCGATCGGCTCGGGAACGCCGGTCATCGACTCGGCCAACTGCTGCAAATACTCGATGCTGACCAGCTTGAGATTGGTCTTTTCCAGGTCTTCTTTCAGCTCGGCATAGTAGCGATGCTTGGGATTGAGCGCGATGCCGGCCTCGGTGACCACGGCGGCGATGGTGTCGCCGGGCGTGCAGAGCGTGAATACGCGCTTGACGATCGAGGGCGTGCGTCCGCGCACCACCGGCAGGGTGACGATGGAAATGTCAGCGTCGGTGGCTACGTCGGGGCCGCCGCCCAGTCCGCCCATCATCTCGCCGGAGGAGCCGGTGAGGATGTTGACGTTGAAGTCGGTATCGACCTCCAGCGCCGCCAATACGCCGAAATTCAGCTTCGACAGCAGGCTGCCCTTGGTGAAGGGGTTGGCGTACAGCGCATTGTCGATCTCCAATATATTCGGGTCCTCGACGATAGCGCGCGCCGCCACCGCGTCAAAGGATTGCGAGCATTCCAGCACCCGCACCTGACCCTTGCGGAACATGTCGATGATATTGGCGGTCATGCCGCCCAGAGCGAAGCTGGCCTTGATGCCGCGCTCCTCCATGCGTTCGGATAAATAGATGGTGGCGGCGATGCTGATAGCGCCGGCGCCGGTCTGGAAGGAGAAGCCTTCCTTGAACAGACGCGAGGCGGCGATCAGATCGGCGGAGCGCTCGGCGATCAGCAGGTCGCGCGGGTTCTTGGTCATACGCGCCGCACCGGCGCCGATCTTATCGGAGTCGCCGATCTTTTCCACCACGGCCACATGATCGACGTACATCTGCGAGATGCTGACCGGAGCCAGCGGGAAATCGACGAGATTGTCGGTGACGATCACGACCTTGCCGGCGCTGGTAGCGTCGATGAACGCATAGCCGAGCGAGCCGCAGGCGTTGGGGCCGATCTGGCCGGTAGCGTTGCCGTATTCATCGGCGGCCGACGCGCCGATGAAGGCCACGTCGATGCTGACTTCGCCGGCCTCGATAGCGCGCGGGCGCGCGCCGTGTGGGCGCAGCACCACAGGCTCGTCCATCAGTCCGGCCAGCACCGCGTCGCCCAGTTCGCCGCGGATACCGCTGGCGGAAATGCGCGAGATGGTGCCGTCCTTGACAAAGTCGACGATCGAGGGGTTCTTGATATTGACCACAGCCGAGGGATTGAAGCTGAGGTTTTTGATACCGAGCTTGCGAATGGCGGTCAGCACCTGCGAGATCACCATATCGCCTTCGCGGAAGCAATGATGGAAGGAGATGCTCATGCCGTCTTTGAGCCCGCTGGCGACGATCGCTTCCTCCAGAGTCTTGACCTTACTGCCGCCTTGCGGCGAGCGCTCCGGCTTGCGGCGGCTGACCACCGGCTGATCGCCGGGCTTACCGGCAAAGGGGCCCATATAGGGCTTGACCTTATAGAAGCCGACCTGCTCCGGCAATTCGCGTCCCATACAGTTCTTGACCATTATTCAGCACCTCCGATCTTGATACCAGCCGCTTCGGCTTGCGCCAGCGTGGTCAGAGCGCGCAGCTCCATCGGCTTGTCGATCATCGAGCCGTCCAAGGTGATGGCGCCTTTATTGAGTTTCTTGCCTTCCTCCACCGCCGCCAAAACGCGCAGCGCGTAATTGATCTCTTTCTTGGAGGGGGTGAAATAGGAGTTGACGATATCTATCTGGCGGGGATGGACGACGGTCTTGCCGTCGAAGCCTAAATTTTTGGTCAGCGTGGTATCGGCGCGCAGCCCCTCCATGTCGTTGATATCGGAAAATACCGCGTCCAACGCTTCCACTCCGGCGGAACGGCAGGCCATCAGCACGGCGTTGCGCGCATAGAAGATCTCCCAGCCGGGCTTGGTGCGCGTCGCCTTCATGCTGGCGGTGAAATCCTCCGCGCCCAGAGCCAGCGCTTCCACGCGCTCGTCGGCCTTGGCAATGGCTTCGGCGTTTAGTACGCCGGGATAGGATTCGATATTGCACCACAGCTTGGTCGAGCCGACCTCGATGCCTGCCTCTTGCTCGATCTCGGTGATACGCTTGGCGATGCGCTCCACCTCCGCTGCCGATTCGACCTTGGGGATACGGATGGCGTCGGGACGGGCGCGCACGGCGGCCTCAAGATCGTCGTCGAGGAATTCGGAGTAGATGCCGTTGACGCGGATCAGCACATATTTATCCTTGGGGCGGTGATAGCGCACCGTATTGTAGACCAGGAAGCGCGCCGCGTCTTTTTCCGCGATCGGCACCGAGTCCTCAAGGTCATAAACAAGGCAGTCCTCGTTGTAGAATATCGCCTGCGACATATTGACCGGCGAGGAACCGCTGACGTACAAGCTCGTTCTTTTGAGCGCTGTTTTGCCTGCCATTCAGCTTACCCCCTTCCAGTCAAAGGCGACCTCGGCGGAGCGGCAGATCGCCGCCTGCATACGCGCGCGGATCACCCAGTCGAATGCGCCTTTGTCATTGATCTGCACGATAGCGTCGCTGATCTGGAATTTCTCCAGCTCCTCGCGCACCGTTTGCAGTATCGACTTTTCAAACATCACCTTGACGATGCTGTCAAGATTGATCTCCACGCCTTTTCCCGGATTGGGAAAGAGCGTGATCTGCACGTCGCAGGATTCCAATGTGCCGACAACCGCCGGTTTCTTCAGTTGCATTGCCATACCCCCTTGCGAAAATATAAATAAAACTATATTTCAATGCTTTACGACCAGATCAAGATTGTCCGCGTAATTGCGCGGCCACGGCGCGCCCCGCCGGCGTTTGTAAATAGGCGCAGCTGCTGTCAGGCAG
Source organism: Bacillota bacterium (assembly GCA_030527285.1). Lineage (GTDB taxonomy): Bacteria > Bacillota > Dehalobacteriia > UBA4068 > UBA4068 > JAUNBC01. The sequence goes on from JAUNBC010000019.1 coordinate 13,710, forward strand.
ATAGCGGCGCAGCAGCTGCTGATCCGCGCCCTCGGCGATCAAGCGCCGCACCGTGGAGGCGGATATCGCAGTTCCGCCGCTTTCCGTCTTGCGCGGTATCTCCACCACCTCGACGCCCAGCGGCGGCAGCAGTTCGCGCATCAGCCGGTTATACTGCTGCGTGACCGCGCAGGCCGGCTCTTCTCCGACAAAGCGGCGGCTGATATTGAGCTGCGGCGCGATCTGTTCGCCGAATAGCCGCAGATCAAGCTCGGCTTCGATGGCTACCGCGTCGTCGTCTTGCTTGAGGAAATAGGTGGGGAAGGTGGCGGCGGATATCATATACGGCCCGCCCGGGCAGACGCGGATATTGCTGATATCGGCCACGCCCTCCTGTACCAGCCGCAGCCGGTCGGCGAAGGGGAAGACCGAGCGATCCTCCTCGACGACGAACAGATACAGCAGCCGGCAATGCGCCGCCGCGTATTCGGCCAGATAGCGGTGGCCGAGGGTGAAGGGATTGCAATTCATCACCACCGCGCCGCATACGCCGTCGCAGGGCGCGGCGATGGCGGAGGTAAAGCGGGCGACGCCGCCCTCGCGGTTTTCCAGCATCGCCACCTTATCGGTGGTCAGCAACGGATGAAAGCCGCTGTTGATGAACAGAGCGCTGTTTTGCGGCTTGGTGTAAACGAACAGCTCAAAACGGCCTTTGGCAAAGCGGTCGGCCATCAGCGCGCTCAGCAGCTGGCCGAGCAGATTATGTCCGCGCAGCCGCTCGTCCACGGCAAAGCATTTGAGTACGGAGCCGGCCGCGCAGCCGCAGGCCATGATCTCGTCCTCGTCGTCGACAAAGGCGGCCGCGTAGTCGATATCGTCTTCCAAACGCAGCTGATGGCGCAGCAAAAAAGCCGCCAGCGCCCGCTTATCCTGCGCTAATGAGGGTATCATATCGCGAAGATGAAAGTTATGCTCCATGGCGGCGGTATCTCCGATCAAAACACATTTAAGCCCAACAATTATTGTATCGCGAAAGCGCGCCGATGTCAATTGACGGCGCGCGATGAAAATGCTAAGATGAAAACGCCAAGATGATAGCGAAAAATGCGGCAACAGGCGGCAGTATGGGGAAAAGGCAAAAATGACGGAAACGCTGGAGTATATCATCGAGCAATACGATCTGCCTTGCAGCGTCGGCGGTTATTTGCAGCGGCGCGGCTTTTCACGCGGGCTGCTGCGCAGTTTGCGCGCCAGCGGCGGCGTCAGCGTCGACGGGGTGTTCCGCCGTATGATCGAGCCGCTTGACGCCGGCGAGCATTTGCGCGTGGCGATGCCCGAGGCCGTCACGCCGCTGGTCGCCGCGCCCGCTCTGGATCTGGAGATACTATATGAGGACGGGCAGATGGTGGTGATCAATAAGCCCGACGATATGCTGGTGCATCCGGCGGGGCGCGGCTTTGACGACGCGGTGGGCAATTTCTATGCCGCGCGCTGGCCGCAGCTGTTGTTCCGTCCCATCGGCCGCCTTGACCGTCATACCAGCGGCTGCTGCCTGATCGCCAAGAACCGTCCGGCGGCGGCGCTGCTCAGCGGTCATGTGGATAAGCTGTATTTCGGCGTCGTCGAGGGGCGCGTCGAGCTGGAGCAGGGCGTGATTGACGCGCCGCTGCTGCGTGTGCCGGGGCGGCAGATCAAGCGCGTGGTCGGCGCGGGCGGCAAACCCAGCCGTACCGCTTATCGCGTATTACGCCGTTATGAAGGTTACAGCTTGCTCTGCCTGCGCCTGTTCAGCGGCCGCACGCATCAGATACGCGCGCATCTGGCGCATATCGGGCATCCGCTATGCGGCGACGCGCTGTACGGCGGCGGCCTCCGGCTGATCGCGCGGCAGGCGCTGCATTGCGGCCAGCTGTCGCTGCGCAGTCCGGCGGACGGGCGGCGCATCATCGTCAACGCGCCCTTGCCGGCGGATATGGCGGCTTTGCTCACCAGCGCATCAGCCCAACGATAAACTCCGCGTTACGGCGCTAAACACCACCCGGCGGTCGTTGCGCTTTGCGCCGTGCGGGGGCGTTACGCTCTGCGCGCCGGTGATTGCAGCGGCCGCGCCGGTGTGGTATAATAGCAAATAAAACGATGAACGGAGGATACATATGGGCAAGAGTATTTTGATCTTGAACGGCAGTCCGCGCAAGAACGGCAACAGCCGTCAGCTGTCGCTGCATTTCCAGCAGGGAGCGGAGGCCGCCGGTCATACGGTAAAGACGATAGAACTGGGCAACGCCAAGCTGAACGGCTGTCTGGCCTGCGAGTATTGCCGCCGTAACGCGCATCAATGCGTGCAAAAGGACGCGATGGCCGAGGTCTACGCCGCGATCAATGAGGCGGATACGATCGTCTTTTGCGCGCCGGTGTATTTTTACGGTCTGCCGGTGCAGATCAAGACCGTGTTTGACCGCTTGTTCGCTTACGGCCCCGAGTATTTGCGCCGCGATTGCCTGCTGCTGATGACTGCCGGCGATACGGACGCCGCGGTATTCGGCGCTTGCGAGCTGAATTACAAATTGGCGCTGCTCGATTATCTGCATTGGCAGGATAAGGGCAGGATACTGGTTGCCGGCGTATATGAGCCGGGCGCGATCAAGGATAATCCGGCCTTGCAGCAGGCCTATGAGCTGGGCAAGAATCTCTAAACCAGCGCCGCCGCCGATAGACGCGCATAATAAATGAGAGCCAAGGGCGCGCCGCCCCGGGCTCTCTTTTATTATGCGTTGATCATTGCGCTTTATTGCTGAGCATTTTGTCGAGGAAGGCGATGATGCGCGGATGCTCGGGATGGTCGAAGAACTGCTTGGGCGGACAATCGGCGACGATATTCTGATTGTCCATGAAGATCACGCGATCCGCCACCTCGCGGGCAAAACCCATTTCATGGGTGACGACCATCATCGTCATATGCTCGGCCGCCAATTGCTTGATCACGTCCAGCACCTCGCCGACCAGCTCGGGGTCGAGCGCGGAGGTGGGCTCGTCGAACAGCATGATGTCGGGATTCATCGCCAGCGCGCGGGCGATGGCTACGCGCTGCTTTTGCCCGCCGGAGAGCTTGGAGGGATAAGCGTCAGCCTTTTCCGCCAGCCCGACCCGCTCTAACTTGGCGCGGCCGATGCTCAGCGCGTCTTCCTTCTTCATTTTTTTGACGGTGAGCGGCGCTTCAATGATATTCTCCATAGTCGTCATATGCGGGAACAGGTTGAAGCTCTGGAATACCATGCCGGTCTTATTCAGCGTCGCTCGTACCTGCTCCTTGGGAGCGGCGTGCACGCCGGGGGTATCCACCGCCGTCACCACCACGCCCTCGATCTCGATCACGCCTTTGTCGATCTTTTCCAGCTGATTGATGCAGCGCAGCAGCGTGCTCTTGCCGGAGCCGGAGGGGCCGATAATGGCGATGATCTGCCCCTTTTCTACTTCCAGATCAACGCCGTTCAGCACGCATAACTGGCCGAAGCTCTTATGGATATTGGTCATGCGTATCATTATCTCACTCATGCTTTCACCTCTTTTATTTATCACGGACTGTTAAAGGCTCACCGAATAACGCTTCTCCAAGCGGTTGAACACGATCACCAGTATTGAAGAGAATACCAGGTAGAAGATCAGAGCGACGATGTATGGCTCGATGGTAAAATCATATCCGGCGCGTCCGCTGGCGCGTCGCAGCAGGTCGTAGACCGCGATCGACGTCACTAACGAGGTATCCTTGAACAGGATGATCACCTCGGAGCAGGAGGGCGCGAGCACGCGGCGCACCGTTTGCGGTACCACGACACGGCGCAGCGTCTGGAGAAAGGTCATGCCCAAAGCCTTGGAGGCCTCGAATTGTCCCTTGTCGATACTGATAAGGCCGCCGCGAATGATCTCCGCTTCATAGGCCGCCGCGGATAGCGTCATGATGATCACCGCCACCACTATGCCCTCCTGGAAGGTGATGCCGATATAGGGGAAACCATAATAGACCAGCATCAACTGCAATACCAGCGGCGTGCCTCTGAACATCCATGTATAGACGCCCAATATGCTGCGTACCAGCTTGGGGCCGTAGGCTTTGAGGGCGGCGATGATGATGGCGATGAAAAACCCGCAGAACAGCACTATGCCGAAAATTTTCAGGGAGGTGAAGAAGCCATCCCAGATCTCCGGCATAAAACCGGCGATATAATCCCAAGAAATAGTAAAATCTATTGCGCAGATTGTCATGGACTCCCTCCTCCCTTAATCGTATGAAGTGAAGCGTTTTTCCAGCCGGCCGAATAGCTTGACCAGCAGGCTGCTGAGCAACAAATAAACGATAAAACCATATATGTAGGGGATGATAGTATGATCCCGTTGCGTGATCTGATTGGCGACGCGCAGAATATCCTGCATGCCGATAACGGCGATTATGGCCACGTCCTTGACCAGATTGATGGCCTCGGAGCAGGCGGGAGGAATGGCGATGCGTATTGATTGAGGTATTATCACCCGCAGCATCATTCGCCCGCGCGGTATGCCCAGAGCATGGCAGGCCTCGTATTGGCCTTTGTCCACGGATTGAATGGCGCCGCGCATGATCTCGGTGATATACGCGCCCATATTGAGCGTGAATACGATGACCGCGCCGAGTATATCCGGTATGATGACGCCGATATAGCGCAGGCCGAATTTCATGATCATCAGTTGCAGCAGCAACGGCGTGCCGCGCCATGCCCAGGTATATACGCCCAGCAGTCCTTTTACCGGCGCGGGGCCGTTGGCCTTGACAATACCGAGGGCGAAGCCCAGCAGCAGCGCGGGCAATATAGTCAGGGCATAGATCATCAGCGTGGTGCCGAGCCCTTCCGACATCTGCGGCGTGATAAAAACTATGTATTCGAAAATGTTCATCTCTATCAATGAGCCACCTAATGACACTGAGATGGCGGCAAAAGTCGGTTCCAAAGGCGATCCTCCTTTCGTTCATTATTGATCCGAGCCGTGATATTATGCGATAATTGCGGTTTTATATAATAGCGTATTATTAAGAAAAAGTGCGGTTATAAGAAAACCGGCCCTAAAATAAGGGCCGGTTTTCGCGCAGGCAAACATTAGATGACGATATCCTCGCCGAACCATTTGATGCTGATCTCGGCGGCGGTACCGTCGGCCTTCAAAGCGTTCATCGCTTCATTGAGCTTATCGGTCCAGGCGTCGTCTTCCTTACGCACGCCGATAGCCATTTGCTCGCTGGCGAAGTTCTCCTCGAGCACGGTGTAAGCGCCGGGGGATTTGACGTTGAAATCGCCATAGAAAGCGATACCATCGATGACCACGGCGTCAAGACGGCCGGCGTCCAGATCCATCATCGCGGCGGTGAAAGTGTCGTATTCCTTCAATTCGCCAAAGCTGGCTTTGGTATCCGGGTCGTTGTCCAAAGCGGCGATGGTGGAGCTGCCCATTTGCGTGCCGACGATCTTACCGGCCATATCAGCCTTGGTGGCGATATCGGAACCGGCCGGAACAACGATGATCTGATCGCTGTTGACATAGGGCTCGCTGACGTCGATCTGCTGCAGGCGCTCCTCGGTGACGCTCATGCCGTTCCAGATGCAGTCGATCTCGCCGCTGGTCAGGCTGGTGATAACGGTAGCCCATACCACGGGTTTGAGCTCAACGCTAACGCCTAAGTACTCGGCTACGGCATTAGCCATGTCGATATCGAAGCCGACTATCTCATTGTTCTCATCGCGGAAGCCCATAGGCGGGAAGCTGTCGTCCAAGCCCAGAATGAAGTAGCCCTGCTCTTGGATACGGGTCCAGGAATCATCCGCGCTCTCGGCGGCGGGATCCTCAACGGCGGGATCCTCTGCCGCAGCGGGTTCCTCCGCGGCGCAGGCGGCAAAAGCAAATACCAGCATTAACGCCAACATTATGATCATAAGCTTTTTCATTCGTTCTCCTCCTTTTTGTTCTTCTTAATATATGCAATATGCGTGTTTGCATATTGCATATAAATTATACACTACGCGATGATGAAAAGCAATAGGCAATGTTGCTGCCTTTGGATGCAGACCATCATATACGGCGGTATATAATACCAGCTAAAGACGATAATATATAGTTCAGGCCGACTATGGCGCGGCTTTTAGCGGCAGCGCGCACAATGCGCGGCGGCGGCAAAAGCCGCCGCGTGAATGCAAAACTTGTCGCCGTTGGTATAAATTGCGCTAATCGGCAAACAATATGCTCAACGTCATCGTTTACAACGGAGGATAGGGATGAAAGCGACAGGGATAGTGCGCAGGATAGATGATCTGGGCCGCGTGGTGATACCCAAGGAGATCAGGCGAAATATGAAGCTCAGGGATGGCGACCCGCTGGAAATTTTTGTCAATCGCGAGGGGGAGATCATCCTTAAAAAGTATTCGCCGATCGGCGAGCTGGCCAATTTTGCCCGCGAATACGCGGATTCGATCTGCGAAACGCTGAATAAGCCGGTGCTGATCGCCGACCGCGACAGCATCGTCGCCGTGTCCGGCGTAGCCAAGAAGGACTTTCTTGGCAAGGCCATCGGTCATGCGGTGGAGCGTTCGATGGAGGAGCGGCGCGGTATGCTCAACAATTATCAGGAGCAGACGGCGGCCGACGGCGGCGCGATCATCGCCGAGGATAATGGCGAGGACAGCTATCGCTTCAAAAGCGAGGTGATCATGCCGATCATCGCCGCCGGCGACCCGATCGGCGCGGTGATCATCTGCGGCCGCGATAATTCCGGCGACGTCGAGCGCAAGGTGGCGCAGAGCGCGGCGGGGGTGCTGGCGCGGCAGATGGAGCAATAACGAATACCGCGCGAGCCGTCAAACCGTCCATAAACGGCGCTTTGAAAAAACCCTTCCAAACGGCGGGGTTTTTTGTTATCATAGAGCCGAGGTGTTGCAGATGACCAACGATAACGCAAAATGGCGGCTGCTGATCGACGTGATGGCGCGGCTGCGCGGTGAAAACGGCTGCCCATGGGACTTGGAGCAGGATCACCATTCGCTGAAGAAATATTTGCTCGAGGAAGCCTATGAGGTGCTGGACGCTATCGACGCCGCCGATGACGCGGCGTTATGCGACGAGCTGGGAGACGTGCTGCTGCAGGTGGTTTTCCATGCGCGGCTGGCCGAGGAGCGCGGCGCTTTCGCCATCGACGATGTGCTGGACGCGGTCAATTCCAAGATGATACGCCGGCATCCGCACGTTTTCGGCAGCGATACGGCCGACGACGCGAAGGCGGTGCTGCACAGCTGGGAGCTGATCAAGGCCGAGGAAAAGCGCGGTAAAACGAACGCCGGCAAGCCCGCGCGCATCATGCAGCTCAATGACAATCTGCCGGCGCTGATGCTGGCGCAGAAGGCGCAGGATAAAGCGGCCAGAGTCGGCTTCGATTGGCCGGACGCCAGCGGCGCGCGCGCCAAGGTGGACGAGGAATTGCAGGAGTTGGCGGCGGCGGGCAGCGCGGAGCAGCGGCGCGATGAGTTCGGCGATCTGCTGTTCTCCGTGGTCAATATGGCGCGCTTTGCCGGTATCGACGCCGAGGACGCGCTGCGCCATGCCGCACATAAATTCTGCCGCCGCTTCGATTACGTTGAGCGGCGGGTACAGGAGCAGGGCGGCGCATGGAGCAATTATGACTTAGCCGCGCTCGACCGCTTCTGGAACGAGGCCAAGGAGGACGAAGCGCATGAGATTGGATAAATACCTCAAGGTCAGCCGCATCATCAAGCGCCGTACCGTGGCCAAGGAGGTCTGCGAGGCCGGCCGCATCAGCGTCAACGGTCATCGCGCTAAGGCCGGCAGCGAGATCAAGACCGGCGATATTTTACGCATCGCCTATGGCGGCCGGCTGATCGAGGCGCGCGTGGAAAAGCTGGCCGAGAGCATGCGCAGCGAGTTGGCGGCGGAGATGTATACGATACTGAGCGAACAGCGCATAGAACAAGAACCGGAGCCGGAGCCGGAGAATGACTTAGGGCGTACTTAGGCGGCGCGCCTTAGGGTTACGTCGTTTCTGCGGCGGCTCTTTCGGCGCAGTGCGGCGTTGCAAATGCTCACAATAGGCTCCGTCTATTGCTGCGCTTTGCGCCTTGCCCTGCGCCAAAATTTCTCGCCGCAGAAATACTGCGTAGTTTTCCGCATAAGAAAAAGCCCTGTTTGCACAGGGATTTTCGAACAAGTTGCGGAAAACCGACGCCTCCCTAAGTTGCACCGCCTTTAGGCGGTACGCCCTTTTCTGTGCTTTGAAGCCATAGTATTTTTATCCTATATAGAACGACCAAGCCCAAGGCGCGCCGCCGCGGACTTTTTTTATTTGCTTGCGTTATAGACCATGCCCGGACGACATAGGTTGTGGTGAGAAGGAGGTATGGCACTATGGCCGAGGGCAAGGAATGCAGCCAAAAGCTGCTGTTAGAGGAGCGGCGCGAGCTGTATATTTGCGGCGTGTCCAATGTTGAGAGCTTCGACGAGCAGCGCATCGAATTAGCGGCGGTATTGGGCGGTATCGTTATCGGCGGCGCGGGAATGAAAATAGCCGCGCTCGATCTTGACGAGGGCAAGATCACCATTACCGGGCAGATCGACAGCATCGTCTACGGGCAGAGCCGCGAGCAAAAGAGCCTGCAGCACAAGGGCAAAAACATGCTCGGCCGCATACTCAGATAATGGCGCAAAACGCTCTTTTGTGGCAGCAGCTATGGCAAATGGGCGCGGCGCTGCTGGCCGGTGCGGCGCTGGCTTTTTGCTATGACGTTTATCGCGCGCTGCAACCGGCAGGGCGGCGGCCTGCTCGCGCCTATATCGCCGGCGACGCGTTGTTCGCCGTTTGCGGCGCGTTGCTGCTGAGCCTGCTGTGGCTGCTGCTGGATGGCGGCGGCCTGCGCGCGGCGGTGCTATTGTGGCTGGGCGGCGGCGCCTGGCTGTACCGGCGGGCGCTGGGCGGGCGATTGCTGCTGCTCAGGCGCGGACGGAAGGCGCGGCGGCGCAAGCGCGTCAAACAGGAGTCGCGCTTGGAAAAGCTGCTGCTGCGGGCGGCGATAGCCGTGCGGCGGCGGCACAGGCTGCGGCGGCTGCGTCAAGCCGAGCGGCGCGAGAAAAGGACGGCGGAGCTGCGGCTTAGACAGGAACAGCAGGCGGAGGATGATGCGGCGGGAGAATAATGATTACAAATTGTTATTTTGTAGTAAATTTGTAGTTGATTTGTCCACAAAAAGTTGATATAATGTGGATAAATAATGCTGGCGGCGTAGTCGTCATTATCATTTCAATGCGCAAAACCGGCGTTTTTGCCGCGGCCGGCGTATTGATTTGGGCGCTGTCCGGCGGGGGACGAGCTATGAAGATCGAGATACGCGGCGCGCAGAATTTGAGCTTCAGAGAAAAGCAGGTGGTGACGCTCAAGGAGACCGGCAAGCCGGCCGCCGAGATCGCCAGGCTGCTCAAGATGTCCGTCAGCTCGGTGGCCACGCTGTACGGCCGCGCCCGTGCCAAGGGCTATGAGACGGTGATCGTTATTCCCGGCGAGGCGCTGGGTCTGTATGATGCGGAGGTGGATGAAGATGCCGAGGAACAATGACGGCCGCGGCGGCGCGCAGACCGCCAAACGGCGGAAAAAAACGCCGCGCTGGCTGACGGCGCTGACGTTGGCGGCGGTGCTGTTCGTGGTCGTGCAATTCACCGGTCAATATCTGCGTTATCAGGAGCTGCGCAAGGAGGCCGATTTCTACCGCGACCAATTACAGCAGGCCGAGAGCGAATACCAGTATTTGCTTGAGCAAAAGGAGCTGTATTATAACGACGCTTTCATCGAACGGGTCGCGCGCGAAAATCTCGGTATGGTCAAGCAGGGCGAGACGGTGGTGTCCACGGTCAGCACCGCGCAGACCGAGCTGCTGGAGCAGCAGGCGCAGGCCGCAGGACAGTCGTCGTCCGCAGCGGAGAACGAAGCGGCGGACGAGGCTGCGGCCGCGCCATAAACCAATAGCGGTTAGCGATAAAGCGCATACGGATCCGTATGCGCTTTTTATGTGGATTTTATTGACATTTTGGCGGCGAATATTTATAATGAACGCAGTACCGGCAAGCAGCGAAGGACAGGCTTATGACTATTGTTATCGGCGAGATCACGGATGGCCGCGTAACCGGCATCACCAAATTCGGCGCTTTTGTGGAAATAGCGGGGCCGCATACCGGCCTGGTGCATATTTCCGAGGTCGCCGACGCTTATATTCGTGATATCAACGATATATTAAAGGTCGGCGACAGCGTGCTGGTCAAGATCATCAGCAGCGAGGGCGGCAAGATCGGCTTGTCGATCAAGCAGGCGCAGACCGCGCCGCCCGTCTATGAGCAGGCGCCGGAACAGCCGCTGCGCGAGGGCGGCTTTGAAGATCAATTAGCGCGCTTTATGAAAGACTCCAATGAAAAGATGGCTTCGCTCAAGAAGCATCGCGAATCTAAAAAAGGACGTTAGATCCGTTCGTGAAGAGCGGGTCTTTTCTTAAAGGGGATATATGAGCGAAAGACTGGCCGCCGCCGTGGACGTCGGCTCCAATACCGTACAATTACTGATCGCCGCCGTCAGCGAGGGGCGCATTGTCAGGCGCGACAATCATCTGCGTACCACGCGGCTGGGCGCGCTGGAAAACGGCTGTCTCAGCGAGCGGGCGATAGCGGCGACGCTGGCGGCGCTCGGCGAATTCCTGGCGCTGTGCCGCGCCGCCGGTTGCCCGCCTCCGCGCCTGGTCGCCACTTCGGCGCTGCGCGACGCGCTAAATAGCGCCGTGCTGCTGGACGCGGTCAAGCAGGCTTGGGGTCTTGATATTGAGATCGCCGCCGGCGAGCGCGAGGCCTATCTTTCATGGTTGGGCGCAAATGAAGACGGCCGCCGCCTGCCGGTGCTCGACGTGGGCGGCAGCTCCACCGAGCTGGCTTATGTGGCGGATGGTCGTCTGCGCTGCCGCAGCCTCGATATTGGCGCGGTGCGGGCGCATAGCCGTCTTTGGGACGCGGCGCGGATCGCCGCGGCGGTCGCAAGCGGGCTGGACGGCGTGGGCGGCTTTGAAACGCTGCGCGGAGTGGGCGGGACCATCACCTGCGCCGCCGGCTTGCGTCTGGGTCTCGACGCTTACCGGCGCGAGGCCATAGACGGCTATGTGCTGCGCGCGGCCGATATCGACGAATTGCTGGCGTTATTGCTGCCGCTTGGCGTAGAGCAGCGCTGCGCCTATTCGCCGCTGCTGAGCGCGCGCGGCGAGATCATCGTCGAGGGGCTGTATATCTGGCGCGCTTTGATCGAGCGGTTATCCATCGAGCGGCTGATCATATCCGCGGGCGGTATTCTTGAAGGTATTGTTTTAGATACGCCGTTTGTGGTATACTAAACCCGGCAGCGCGCCAAATATTATTATCGTAGCAGGAGGTAAATGATGCTCGATCCACGAGAGTATAAGGACTGGCAGATCGCCGAAGCAGCGGAAAAGAATATGCCGACCCCGCGTCAATGGCAGCAGCAGTTGGGGCTGCGCGAGGATGAGATAATCCCTTATGGCCGCGTAGCCAAGCTGGATTTTCTCAAGATCATGGATCGGTTGCAGCATCAGCCGGACGGCAAATATATCGAGGTCACGGCGATCACGCCCACGCCGCTCGGCGAGGGCAAATCTACCACCAGCCTCGGTTTGATCGAAGGCTTGGGCAAGCTCGGCTGCAATGCCGGCGGCTGCCTGCGTCAGCCCTCCGGCGGCCCGACGATGAATATCAAGGGTACGGCGGCCGGCGGCGGCAATGCGCTGCTGATACCGATGACCGAATTCTCGCTGGGCTTGACCGGCGATATCAATGATATCGGCAACGCGCATAATCTGGCGATGCTGGCCTTGAACGCGCGTATGCAGCACGAATACAATTATGACGACGCTACGCTGGCCGCCAAAGGCCTGCGTAGGCTGAATATCGACGCTAATCGCGTTGAATACGGATGGGTGATGGATTTCTCCGCGCAATGCCTGCGCAACATCGTCATTGGCCTGGGCGGGCGCATGGACGGCTTCACCATGAGCAGCCGTTTCGGCATCACCGTATCCAGCGAGCTGATGGCGATCTTAGCGGTGGCGCGCGATCTGCCCGACCTGCGCCGGCGCATCGGCGATATCATCCTTGCCTATGATAAGCAGGGGCGGCCGGTGACGACCCGTGATTTGGAGGTGGACGGCGCGATGGCGGCGTGGATGCGCAACACCATCAATCCCACGCTTTGCTCCACCGTTGAGTACCAGCCCTGTCTGGTGCATGCCGGTCCCTTCGCCAATATCGCCATCGGTCAGAGCTCGATCATCGGCGACCGTTTGGCGCTGAAGATGTTCGATTATCATGTTACCGAGTCCGGCTTTGCCGCCGATATCGGTTTCGAGAAATTTGCCGACGTCAAATGCGTTAATTCCGGCCTCAAGCCTAATGTCAGCGTCATTGTCGCCACGGTGCGCGCGCTGAAAATGCATGGCGGCGGGCCTAAGGTCGCGCCGGGCAAACCGCTGCCCGAGGCCTATACCAAGAGCGATCCGGCGCTGGTCGAGGCTGGTTTGCCTAATTTGCTGCATCATATCGAGACGGTGAAGAAAACCGGCGTCGTCCCGGTGGTATGCTTGAACGGCTTTGCCGGCGACAGCGCCGAGGAGATCAATATCGTGCGCGACGCGGCGGAGGCGGCAGGCGCGCGTTTCGCGGTGTCCGAGCATTGGCAGTACGGCGGCGACGGCGCGCGCGAGCTGGCCGAGGTGGTGCGCGAGGCCTGTGAACAGCCGGTGGACTTCCATCCGATATACGATCTGGGGCTGCCGCTCAAGGATAAGGTCGAGGCGATCGCCCGCGAGGTGTACGGCGCGGACGGCGTGGATTGGCTGCCGGCCTCGCTGCCCAAGCTCAAGGAATACGGCGATAATCCCGCCTTCAAGGATTTCAGCGTGATGATGGTCAAGACGCATTTGTCGCTGTCGCATGACCCGAGCTTGAAAGGCGTGCCCAAGAATTGGCGGCTGCCGATACGCGATATACTGGTATATGGCGGCGCGCGCTTTATCTGTCCCTGCGCCGGCGATATCACGCTGATGCCGGGCACGGCTTCCGACCCGGCCTATCGCCGCGTTGACATCGACACCGCTACCGGCAAGGTCAGCGGCCTGTTCTAAGGAGATAAGATGATCGAGAAAACCTGTCGGGAATTTATGGAACAATTATCGTCCAATGCGCCGACTCCGGGCGGCGGCTCCGCCGCGGCTTTGGGCGGCGCGCTGGGCGCGGGTTTGGCGAATATGGTCGCCAGCCTTACCGTCGGCAAGAAAAAATACGCCGAGCATGAGCAGGAATTACGGCAGCTGCTGGCCGAGGGTCTGCAATTACAGCGGCAGCTGCTGGAGCTGGTGGAGGATGATATCGCCGTGTTCACGCCCTTGTCTCAGGCCTATGCGCTGCCTGCCGGCAGCGAGCAGCAGAAGCTGGACAAGGCGCGGCAGATCAGCGTTTGCGCGATCGCGGCCACGCGCGTACCGCTGGCGATCATGGAGAAATCGCTGGCCGCGCTGCGCATAGCGGCGCGCGCCGCCGCTATCGGCTCGCGTCTCGCCGTATCGGACGCCGCCTGCGCGGCCTCTTTCCTCAATGCGGCGGTGGTCGCGGCCTCCTACAACGTGCGTATCAATCTGCCGTCGATCATGGATTGTGATTTCGCGGCGGCGGCTCAGGCGCAGATGGACGATTGCTTGCGGGAAGCGCCGCTGCTGCTGGCCAAAACGCTGGCGCAGACGGACGTTCGTTTATAATCCGCGGAGGTATGATATGCTGCTGGAGAAGGCAAAGGTGCTGGTAAATGAACGCATACGCCTCAAGGCCGACTATTATCTGATGGAGCTGGCCGCGCCGGGCATCACCGAGCGCGCCAAGCCGGGGCAATTCCTGATGATCACGCCCGCCGCCCAAGACAGCCCTTTTCTCAAAAGGCCGATGGGCATCAACGGCATCAGCCGTAATAACGGCTGCGTGCGCATCATCTATCAGGTCAAGGGCAAGGGCACGCGGGTGATGACCGGCCTGCGCTCCGGCGATACGGTAGAGCTGCTGGGGCCGCTGGGCAACGGCTGGCATATACCGCCCGCCGCGCAGCGCGCGTTGATGGTGGGCGGCGGCACCGGCATCGCCTCGATACTGCCGCTGGCCAAGGAGATCAAGATGCGCGGCGTGTTGGGGGAGATCGTGTTGGGCGCGGCCTCGGCCGAGGATATCATCTGCAAGGAAGACTTCACCATCTGGGGCGACGTACATATCGCTACCGAGGATGGCAGCCTGGGCGAGCGCGGGCGGCTGGATATTTTCCTCAATGACCGCACCCAGCCCTATGATATGGTCTATGCCTGCGGGCCGGTGCCGATGATGCGCTTTGTCGCCGAGTGGGCGCGCGGTCTGGGTCTGCCCTGCCAGGTGTCGATGGAAGAACGCATGGGCTGCGGCTTCGGCGTTTGCATGGGCTGCGTCTGCGAGACCAAGAGCGGCGACGGGCCCATATCCTATAAGCGGGTATGCCGCGAAGGTCCGGTATTCGACGCGCGGGAGGTGTTCTTTAATGGCTAATCTGCAAGTAAGCGTCGCCGGCATCGAGCTGAAAAACCCGCTGATCACCGCCTCCGGCACCTGCGGCTATGGCCGCGAGCTGGCGGAGCTGTTCGATCTGTCGCTGCTGGGCGGTATCTCGGTCAAGGGCACGACCTTGCAGCCGCGCGCCGGTAATCCCACGCCGCGTATCGCCGAGACGGCCTCCGGTATGCTCAACAGCGTCGGCCTGCAAAACCCCGGCATCGACCGTGTCATCGCTACTGAGATACCTTTTTTGCGCCGCTTCAATACGGCGATAATCATCAATATCGCCGGCCACAGCGTCGAGGATTATCGCGCCGTGGCGGCCAGGTTAGAGGGCGAGGCCGGCGTGGCCGGCATCGAGGTGAATATTTCCTGCCCCAATGTTTCCGGCGGCGGTATGGCGTTCGGCGTGGATCCCGCCGTCGCCGCCGAGGTGATCTCTGCGGTGCGCGGCGCGACCAGGCTGCCCTTGATCGCCAAGCTCTCGCCCAACGTCACCGATATCGTCGCTATCGCCGCGGCGGTCAAGGAGGCGGGCTGCGATGCGGTCTCGCTGATCAATACGCTGCATGGCATGGTCATCGACGTGGAGAAGCGCGCGCCGCTGCTGGCGAACAAATTCGGCGGCCTGTCCGGACCGGCGGTCAAACCGATCGCTCTGCGCATGGTCTGGCAGGTCTATGAGGCGGTCGATATACCGATCATCGGTTTGGGCGGCATCTCCTCGGCCGAGGACGCGATCGAATTCATCATGGCCGGAGCGTCCGCCTTCCAGATCGGTTCGGCCAGCTTCCATGACCCGCAGGCTGCGCCGCGCATCATCGAGCAGCTCGACGACTGGCTGGACGCGCATGGCGTGTCCGCGATCGGCGAGCTGGTGGGCGCCGCTCATTAGCCGCAGCCGGGGCGTTACGTCGTTGATGAAGCATCATCATAGCATAAATATTGACAGGAGTGAAGCAAATGAACATGCAAGAAATGGACAAGCAACAACTGCAACAGCTAAAAGGAGAATTGGAACAGGCTTACGCTGCTTTTAAGGCGCGCGGTCTCAAGCTGAATATGTCGCGCGGCAAACCGTCGGCGGAGCAGCTCGATCTGTCGGCCGCACTCTTGCAGCCGCTCAGCGATTTTAAGGACGCGGACGGCGTGGACGTGCGCAATTACGGCGGTCTGACCGGCATCCCCGAAGCCAGGCGGCTGTTCGGAGAGCTGATGGACATGCCGGCGGAGCAGGTGATCATCGGCGGTACCGCCAGCCTTAATCTGATGTATGATACGATAGCCCGCGCTTTTTTGCACGGCGTTTTGCCGGGTAAAACGCCGTGGGGCAAGCTGGATAAGGTCAAATTCCTCTGCCCGGCGCCCGGTTATGACCGCCATTTTGCCATCTGCGAGAGCTTTGGCATCGAGATGCTGCCGATAGCCATGACCGCCGAGGGTCCGGATATGGATGCGGTGGAGAAGTTGGCGGCCTCCGACAGCGCGATCAAGGGCATGTGGTGCGTGCCCATGTATTCCAATCCCGACGGTATCACCTATTCCGAGGCCGTGGTCAAACGCATCGCCGCGCTGAAGCCGGCTGCCGACGATTTCCGTATCATGTGGGATAACGCCTACGGCGTGCATCATCTTGACGCCAATGACCGTGATCATCTGGCCAATATTTATACTGCCTGCGCGGCGGCGGGGAATGAGGATATGGTGTATATGTATGCCTCGACCTCCAAGATCACCTTTGCCGGCGGCGGCATTTCGGCGATGGCGGCCTCGCCCGCCAATATCGCCTATACGGTCAAGCAGCTGGGCGTGCAGACGATCAGCTATGACAAGGTCAATCAGCTGCGTCATTGCCGCTTCCTGCCGGATAAGGCGGCGGTGGACAAACATATGGCGCGTCATGCGGCGGTGCTCAAGCCACGGTTTGACATCGTGCTGCAAGCCTTGGCGCAGCAGATCGCGCCGCTTCGCATCGGCGAATGGCATCAGCCTAAGGGCGGCTATTTCGTCAGCTATTATGCGTTGCCCGGTACCGCGCGCCGTATCGTCGAGCTGTGCAAGCAGGGCGGCGTGGAGCTGACCGGCGCGGGAGCCGCCTATCCGTACAAGAACGACCCCGACGACAGCAATATCCGTATCGCGCCCTCGTATCCGAGCGTGGACGAGTTGAAGCAAGCGATGGAACTGTTCTGCATCGCCTGCAAATTAGCGGCGGCGGAGAAGCTGCTCGGCTAAAGCAAATAGCTGCGGCGGACGGACGATATGTCCGTCCGCTTTTTTATAAAAAACACTTGTGTATAGAAGAATTCTGTGCTATACTCTCTATGGTAGCTTTGTTGTATGCAGTAGGCTTTTGTTTCTTGTCGGAAGTGGGATAACTCCCACTTTTCTTTTTGGCCTTGGCGCCAGGGTGTGCAATGACCAGGAAAAAGGGTATAATAATCGACTACAACCGTATCGAAAAGCAGATCTGGCAGTTAGCGGAGCCGCTGGTCGCGGCAAACGGCGCGGAATTGATCGACGTCGAATATGTGCTGGAGGCCGGCCAATGGTATCTGCGTTTATACGTTGACCGCGAGCCGCCGGTCGATCACCGGCTTTGCGAATGCGTGTCTAACGCCGTTTCCGCCGCCTTGGACGACAACGACCCGATCGAGCAGAGCTATAATCTTGAAGTCAGCTCGCCGGGGCTGGAGCGTCCGTTGAAAAGGCAGGCCGACTTTGACCGTTATGCCGGATATGAGGTGCTGATCGGATTGTATGCGCCGCGCGGCGGGCGCAAGGAGTATCGCGGCATATTACAGGGGCTGCATGAGGATACTATCAGCATACTCATGGATGGCGAGCTTGGCGAATTCAAGCTTGACGAAGTAGCCCGTGTGCGGTTGGCGGTCGATTGGTAAATTAAATAGGAGAGTGCGAATTATGAACGTCGAATTCATCGAAGCGCTGAAAGATTTAGAAAAAGAACGCGGTATAGAGATGGACGTGCTGCTCGAAGCTATCGAGGCGGCGCTGATCTCCGCGTACAAGAAGCATTTCGGCAGCTCGCAGAATGTCAGGGTCGAGATCAATAAGAATAACGGCGATATCCACGTTTTCTACCGCAAAGAGGTGGTGGAGGAGGTGGAGGATGAGCATATCGAGATGAGTCTGGCCGAGGCGCAGCAATACGATCCCGATTTCGAGGTCGGCGACGTATTCGAGTCCGAGGTCACGCCGCGCAGCTTCGGGCGCATCGCCGCGCAGACCGCCAAGCATGTGGTGGTGCAGCGTATCCGCGAGGCCGAGCGCAATATGGTCTATGACCAATACGCGACCCGCCGCGACGATATCGTTACCGCTTCCGTGCTGCGCGTCGAGGGGCGCAACGTGTTCATCGATCTCGGCAAGACCGAGGCGCTGCTGGCTCCCTCCGAGCAGATACCGCGCGAGAATTACCGCGCCGGCGACCGCTTCAAGGTATATATATTGGAAGTGCGCAAGACGACCAAGGGGCCGCAGATCATGGTCTCGCGCACGCATCCCGGGCTGCTGAAAAGGCTGTTCGAGCGCGAGGTGCCGGAAATACATGACGGCACGGTGGAGATCAGATCGGTAGTGCGCGAGCCGGGTTGGCGTTCCAAGGTCGCCGTGTGGTCGAATAATGACAACGTCGACCCGGTGGGCGCTTGCGTCGGCGCTAAGGGTATGCGGGTGCAGAGCATCGTCAATGAGCTGGCCGGAGAGAAGATCGAGATCGTGCGCTGGGATGAGGATCCCGCTATCTATGTGTCGAACGCGCTGGCTCCGGCCAAGGCTATTTCCGTGGAGATAGACGAGGACGAGAAGTTCACGCGCGTGGTGGTGCCGGATTTCCAGCTGTCGCTTGCCATCGGCAAGGAAGGGCAAAACGCCCGCCTGGCGGCGCGTTTGACCGGCTGGAAGATCGACATCAAATCCGAAAGTCAGATGGAGGAGATCGAAGCCGCCGAGCATGCCGCCTATGAGCAGGCGCAGGCCGAGGCTGCCGCCGCGGCAGCGGAGCAAGCCGCGCCGCCGGTAGAAGAGGCGGCTGCCGAAGATATAACCGAAGCGGCGGAGCAAGCCGCGCCGAAGAAGAAGGCGGCGGCTAAAAAGAAAGCCGCGCCGGTAGAAGCAGCGGTTGAAGATATAGCCGAAGCGGCGGAGCAAGCCGCGCCGAAGAAGAAGGCGGCGGCCAGGAAGAAAGCCGAGCCGCCGGTAGACGAAGCGGCCGAAGATATAGCGGAGGAATAGCGATGAGCGCCGAGGTTTTGCGTATGTGCGTGGCTTGCCGCCAGCTCAAGGAGCGCCGGCAGCTGATACGCCTGGTGCGTACGCCGTCCGGTCAGGTGCTGATCGACGATAGCGGCAAGCAGGCGGGGCGCGGCGCGTATATCTGCCGCGACGGCGAATGCCTGCGCAAAGCGCGGAAGGCCAAATCCCTGCCGCGCGCGCTCAAATGCGCGGTGGACGAGGTTTTGCTCGACGAGATCGCCGCGCGCATCGAGGAGCGGCAATGATCGAGCGCGGTTTCAGCGAGCAGCAGCAGCGGCGCATCGCCGGCTATCTGGGCATTGCCCAGCGCGCGGGGATGATCATGGCCGGTGATATGGCGGCGCAAACGGCGATAAGCGGCGGTCGCGCCTGCCTGCTGGTGGTAGCCGAGGACGCAGCCGAACGCTTGCGCGAGCAGTTTGCGGCGCTGGCGGGCGAGCGGGAAATACCGCTGATCTATTGGCCGGATAAGCAGTCGCTGGGGGCGATAGTCGGCAAAAGCCGGCGCGGCGCTTTGGCGCTGACCGATGCGGGTATCGCCGCTGCGATCATTAAATTGTTATAATTTTGGCAAACGATAAAAAGGTGTTTTAAGGGGTGGTTTGATGGCAAGAGTAAAAATCTATGAATTGGCCAAGGAGCTGAAGGTGGAATCCAAGGATATCATCAAGAAGCTCAATAAGCTCGGGGTGGACGTGAAGAATCATATGAGCAGTATCTCGGAAAAGGACGCGGAGATCATCCGCTCCAATTTCTCCGCTTCGGGCAAGCTGCTGACTGATTCCGGCGCGGAGGGCTTTGTGCCGCGCGTTAAGCGTATACCCAAAGCG
>JAUNBC010000006.1 GCA_030527285.1 Bacillota bacterium
GGGGACGGGAGCGGGGACGGGGGCGGGAGCGGGTTCAACGACTTGCTCCGGCTCTTCTTCGAACTCCGCCGGCTCTTCGATATCTTCCAGAGCTTCGATCGCTATGCCCTGCTCGGGGTCGCCGGCTGCGAAAGCGTCGGCGTCCAGCGCCAGAATATCCCGGTAATCGACATAGTCGTCAACATAGGTGGCCTGTCTGAGCGGCGCGTAACCCTCGGTCAGTCTGCCATTGACGTAACGGTAAACGCGGACGTTTATCGTCTCGCCGGCCGCGACGCGCGCATAGAAGCTGTTCAGCTCCGTATCCGTGAGCGTGGCAAAATAGATGGCCTCGACCTTATTGCTGCCGTTGGTCGACAGATACCAGGAAACGGCGTTGTAATCGACGCTCAAGCCGATGCTTGCATACTTGCCGGCGCGCAGGCTGTCGATAGCGCGCAGCAGCTTCATGCAATGCGGGGCGGCGTAAACGCCGTTTCGGCTCAGCCGCGCGGCGCTGTCGATGTTCCTGGCTATCGAACCGGCGCCGTACTCGATCGTGGTATCGGCTTTGGCGATGGCTACGGCCTCTCCCAGGATGCGGACGAGCAAACCATGATCCTCGCAGTCGGCGCTCATTTCCAGCTCGGTAGCGGCGGCGTCAAAGTAGGATTTAGCGTCGATGACGTTGTAGTCGGCCTTGACCTTGGCCAGACCATAACCCTCGGTGCAGTCGCCGTCTGCTACCTTGACCATCGGGATATACTCTGCGAGCTCGTCTGCGCCGATGGCGTTGACGTCCGTGGCGGTGAGCAGCACGTACTTGCTGTCGCCGTTTTTGACTATCGCCCAGGACTTATATACCGCATCCCAACCGCTGCCTAATCCCTCGATGATGGTTGCGGCGGTGGAAGGAGCGGGAGCGGTCGAATCGCACTGCGCGAAATCCTTATCATACAGCGCCAATATCGCCTCGCTCAGCTCTACGGGATTGGTATAGTCGTACTCGACGATCTCGTCGTCAGCATAGGCTGCGGTAGCGCATACAGCTAAGACCACTAACACGGCCGCTGCGACCATAAAAACGTGATACCTTTTGATAACTGCCAACATTTCGTTCACCCTCCTTAAATGACGAAACATTTGGCAACCGGCTGTCATGCCGTGGGACTGCCCACGGTTTAGACCCTGTGGCTTTGCGTCGCGGCGTTTCCGCCGTTTTGCCTTTTCAATGTTAATTTTTTATCGCGGGCAAGGCTTCTCTTCCCTTACCCATACACATTATACCATTATGCGAGTTACATAATCGGTTACATTTTATATTTTATTTATATATTTTTTAACTATTTTTGTTCCCTTATGCGCGCACATAAAAACGCGGAGCCGCAAGGCTCCGCGCTTTTCTTTATGCTTCAGTTATTACGGTTATTACAGTTTCAGGCTTAGGCCTTGGAGCGGCTCGCCTTGAAGCTGTATGCGATGCCCGCCATAGCGGCCAGCATCAGCAGCGCCCACAGCGTCGCCGTTCCGGCGTCGTCGGTTTGCGGCGCGTCGGCCAGCGGGATCTCCTCCTCGATGATTATCGGCTCAGCCTCAGGCACCGGCTCTTCCGGGATATAGGTCGGCGGATCCGGCGGATTCGGCGGAGGAGGAATGTTCGGGATGACGTTGCGCAGATAATTGACTACGAACGTACCGGTGGGATTCTCCTTAGTCAGCTCCACTTGCAGCTGCTCCGCGATACCAAGGTTCATGGCGGTATAGTTGTAGCTGTTGCCGCCGTAGACTCTGCTCGCAGCGGGGCTGAAGCCGTAGACCTGCGCGCCGTTCATCTCGCCGTCGTACGACCCGCTTTCGCTGCCGTCTAAGGTAGGCGTACCGCCATTGATGCTGGTGTAGTAATTATAGGTGACGCCGAGGCTGTACTCGATATTGGGGAAGATGTTATAGCAGGTGATATTCAGCCTGAAGCCGGTTGCGCGCAGATCATCCAGATCGATGCTGCCGCTGCAGGTAGTTGTATCGTAATGCCACGGATTGGGCGCACCCGCGATCGGGTAACCGTTTTCATCCACGCCCGAAGCAGCCTTGGCCGGAACATGATAATTGGTAGTTACAGCGCCCAGGTCATCGGTCTCGATCAGCTCAAAGTTGAGGACGCCAAGCTTATCAGGTACGGGCGGAAGATCTTCCTCTCTCACATTTGCCACCACCGGCACGCCGCCGGTGTTGGCATTGAACGTGTTTATCTCCTCGTTCAACACTTCAACGATTTCCTCCTGCTCTTCCAGAGCTGCCACGACGTCCCGCAGGAAGCCGAAATACTCGGTCTCGCCGTCTCTCAGCTTAAATTCATAAACGTTCTCCGCCAGCGCAGCCTCGGCATCCGCCAAAGCCTGGTACAGCGGCTTATAGCTATCAAAAGCGGCGACGCGCTCAGGGACTTCCTGCGGGCTGGAGGAGGCCCACGGAACGCCGTTCTCATCCACTCCCGAATAAGCGCAGACTGCGGCGATCCGGGCGTCGATTACTGCATTGCAAATCCCGATTGCATCCTTCAATGCGGCCAGCTCAGACCTGCGCGCAGCTTTCTTCGATTCTAAGTTCTCCAGCTTTGTAGCATAATCCGGATCATCCTCATCAAGAGCAGCAAGTTGCAAATTGAGGCCGTTAAGCACCGTATCGTCCCAGTCGTCACCGAGCAAAACTTCCCCCAGAACGTAAGCGACCTCTGCATCCGTGAAGGATGGCTCCACATCCAGCTCCTCGCGCAGCTTATAATAGATAGCGCTCAGCACTTGCGCCGGATCGTTGATAGGAGCAACGAACAACATCGTGTCTTTCATTTTCAATGCTTCAAATTCGGCTAAAGCATCCAGATAGGCGTCGAACAAGGCGCGGTCAGTCTCGTTGATCTTGGCGCTGATCTCAGCTTCGGCGGCCGCAATAGCCGCGCCCAATTCATCCTCGCCCTGCCAGAAGCGGATGCTGAAGGAGAAGTAGTCGTCCTCGCCCAGCGGCGCGGTCTCACCGGTAGCCAGCTTGGTAACGCTCATGCCGACCTGACCGTAATTGTTGACGCAGACGATCTCGATATTATCCGTGATCCTGAGCTCGCTCACATAGTCAGGCTCTTGATTAGCGCCGTCGACCACGTAATAGGTACCGAAATCACTACCGGTAGTGGTCTCCGTCAGACTGATCAAGTCTCCGACTTGGACGGTGAAGCTCTTGCTTGCGCCGTCAGCCAGGGAGAACGTCTCAGCTTCGCCTTCGTTGATGCTCAATTCGAATTCATATTCCGTACCCGCTGCCGGCAGCAGCTCGGAGTCGCCGATGACTTGCTTGGTGACCGTCAAAGTACGCTCCTCGGCTTTGTTTTGCAGCTCTGCGGGATCAGTGCTCGTAACTTCGGTTTCGTTCATATAGACCTTGCCGAAGCTCACGCTGAAGGAGGAATTAGCCATCTTGGCAAAGCCCTCGGGAACGGTGGTCTCCTCCAGCATATAAGTCTGGCCGGAGGGCAGGCCGATGATGGAGCCTTTGCCGTCCTCGCCGGTCAAGCTGGAACTCTTACTATAAGAAACTCCGCTCGTGGCGGTAAATCCCGCGCCCGGCAACGCGGTATATACGTTCGGCGCTTCAGCGCTATTGCCCGTCTTGCTGAAATTGAAATCGGCCTGATAGCCGAACACCGTCGGCGAGGTAAAGGCCGTTTCCATCTCGTCGCTCAAGCTGATATTGCCGTCTGTGTCCACATCGCGGAACTGATATTTAAGCTCCGCGCTGCTGTTAGTGGGATATACGCCGCTTGTAGCGTCCGCTGCGGGACGCGTGCCCGCCGCATAGCCGATGAAGCCGTCAGCCAGCGTATCGAGCCTGACGCGATAGGTCAGCGAATAATGATACTCAGTCGTAGCGCCGTCCCCGGAGCCGGTGGTAGTACTATTGCGCGAGCTCTGCAGGCGCAGATCCCAGACAAAGCTATCGTTATCCGGGTCATAGCGCAATACGCCGCGCGCATTCTCAGCCGTGGCGGCCTCGCTCTCGGTGGTCAGATCGAGCGCGCCGTTCTCCAACAGCAGGCTTTGGAAGCCGACGAAATCGACCATAGCGCCCATGGCGTCGGTGACCATCCATACGTCCACGCCCATGGTGATGCTGCCGTTGATCGCTTCAAAGATGGGCTGTAAGCTCGTCAAGGCGTTACTGGCAGTATAAGCCGTACCGCTGCTGGTGGCTAAGCTATTGAGCAGCGCATTAGCCGTAGTGCCGGCGTCAAAGGCGATGGTATGCAGCGTAGCGCCATTGTTCTTGACCGCGTTAGCGCCGGCAATAGCGCCCGCTCTATCGGCGTTGTTCATCCGGTTTCCGCCACCCCGAATGCCGGTAATGGTTCCGGTTTTGGCCAGGTTAGCTGCGTTCCAATATTCTTTATAAGCGGCCTCTCCGCCATCGACCCAATTCCAGCTAATATTACCCCTGTTGCCCATTCTCCAGTAACCGTAGTCGTTATGACCGCGGCAGCCGGTATGATCCTGGCAGCCAGAACTATTTTGAGAAAGAATGGATCTAAACTCTGTCCAGGGGTCGACCTCATCATTACCCGTGTACGTCGCGTGGAAGGTCGGTACGCCGTCGCTGAGGAATATCACGTGCTTGCTGCAGCCCTCAATGGCCGCGTCGTTCAGCAGATTGGCGGCTAATTGCAGGCCGCCCTGAGCATTGGTGCCGCCGCTGGCGCTCAGTCCGTTGACAACGCCCTTGGCGGTGGTAGCGTTTGCAGCGGTGGCAACGTCCTGCCAGCCGGAGTTAACGGTGGCGTCCGAGGCGAAGGAGACGATCGCCAGATAGCGCTTGGCGGTGCTGCCCTCGGCCAGATCGGAATAAATGTCGATGAAACCGCCTTCAGCAGTCAAGACTGTCTTTACATTCGCCAGGCGGGTGGAATTGTTATTAACCATCGAGCTGGAGGTGTCGATGACCAGCACCACGGCAGCGTCCTCGCTGACGGAGGTCCAGAGAATATCCTCGGTGGTCTTCACGTCCAGCGTGATATCAAAGACGTTCTCGTATTCGGTGCCGGCGATAGTCTTGTTGACCGTCAGGCGGCCGGCGTTATCTGTGTCTTCCGCGTGCGGGTCAACGGCGGTAGCGTCAGCGCCGCTGACTATCTGCACCGAGCTGGCCGGAGTCGTGGTTTCCGCCAGGGCGACGCCCATCAGCAGCGGGATGACCAGCAGCACGGTCAGCAGCACCAGCAACCCTTTCCTGTTCTTGATCTTTGCCATCATTTTAACTTCCCCTTTCAAAGTTAAATATGGCAGCCGGCTGTCCTGCTCCCGATGCGGGAGTTTAGACCCTTGGCTTTGCGTCGCGGCGTTTCCGCCGGTTTGCCTTTTCATCATTTCGCACGCCAGATAGATTTGACGCGGCTTGATAATAAAACTAACCCTGATATCTGAAATAAACTGCAACGAGCGACATAATGCTTACTGCGAATAACAAAGAGTATCATTGTAGCGCATACGGCCATACGGGGCGATCCCCCAAGTATGAAGTCCTATGCTGATTTTACCACCTCCGCCATAGCTCCGTCAATAAGTTTTAACAGTTCTAATGCGGAGCGGAAGCTGACAGTCTCCCCCGTATCGCTCCACACCAGTTTCCCTTGCCATGTGGCATGTTCGCGACCCAGGATCTGAATGACGAAGGTGCTCCGCTCCCTGTCTTTCTTCACGTTGCTCATAGTATCATTCCCTTCAACATTGCAGCCGGCGATAAGACCCGCGCGGCTGCGGGCGCAACGGGCGGCGGATAAGGGACGGGCTCTTATGCGCCGCCATACGGCAAATGAGCCGTGATAGCCTTGCTCGTGCCCATTATACGGCGCGCGGGGAAATGCCCGATCCCACCCAATAAACTATGCGCCGCCCCTTATCGATATTACTCTTTTATTATACGCATGATAGAGTTACGCGAATAGTTACATTTTAATGAATTAAGAAGTTTGTGCTAAAAATATTTGTCACACTCTGTCGCAATTAGTCTAATTGGGAGTTATTTTCACCAATTTGCAACGTTTCCCGTAACCATAACTGATTTGCGAACAGCGCGGTCAGCGCGGGCGGTAGTTGTTAGGAAATAGAATGAAGGCGCGCTCTTGCCCATCTACAACAGCGCGCCGTCATTTCTTCTATTATATATAGAGTATATTTAGAGTTGTGTAGAGCTTAAACGCGGAGCATGCCGCGCCGCGCTTTAACCGCGGCTGCGGCGGCGGCCGAACACCACCACGCCGGCCAGAGCCAGCGCTCCGAGCGCCAGCCACAGATAAAGCTGCGCGCTATCACCGGTGGGCGGTACGTCCGCCAGCGGTACGTCCTCCTCGATAATGGTTGTAATATCCGTTGTCGGGGCCGGCTCCTCTATAATGACCGTATCAGTCTGCGGCACCACCGGATCAGGGATGCGAATCGGCTGATCGGGGCCGGGGCCGGGCGGCGGATCCTCCGGGATGATCGGCGTGCTATAGGTGTTGGTCGCCGTCATACCATTGCAAACTGTACTATAATTCGGGGATACGGTAAGTTCAACAATGCGGTAGCTGATCTCCGCACCCTGCTTGTCATATTTGGGGTAGGTGCCGATAGACTCAGTCCAGTCGCTGCCATCGGCGCTGCCGCTTATGGTGTGTACGATTTCTACGCCATCCGTGCCCAACTCGCGCACGTCGTTGATATACAGGGCGAAGTCCAGGGACTCGGGGTAGTCATAATTCGTGGGGAAGTCGACCCATTTCTTGGTGATAGTCAGCTCAATGTCCTCGCTCAGCAGGTTGACCAGATTTAAGGGGTCGCTCGCCGGCGTGACGTTCGTGTAATTACTCGGTAAATTCAGCTCCTCCACGGTGTATACGATAGGCGTTATGCCATCCGTATTATACTTGTCAAGGCCCTTAAATACATACTGCCAGCCATTGCCCTCATTGAGATCGACCTGAACTCCTACCGGGGCACCATTAGCCAAGAGCTGGATTGTCAGTATATCAGGACGGGTTGTGTAGGCGTTATCATTATCCAGCCAAGTCTTAGTCACTTGCACCATATGCTTCAGCGAATTGGTGAAGGTGTAGGCGTAGGTGTTGGTGTCGGTGTTGGTGTTGGTGTTGGTGTCTGGGAGAGTAACGATGGTGGAATATAAAGGAACATCTTTCTCCACCACGCGGTAGCTGACGCCGTCAAGCTTGGGCGCGTAGAAGGTATGCATCAGCGTGCTCGTATTTACGGCGCTGCCGGAAGCAACTTCTTGCTCTTCAACGTCGCTCCATTCGATCTCTCCATTAACAACCTCGCCCTTTTGCAGAACGAAGGTGATCGTCGCCGGCCGGTCGGCGCTGGGGGCTGTTACGCCATTGGTCTCAACTCCGTCATCCCAGATCTTATATACGGGGAAGCTGAGCAGGTCGAGCGTATTGGTCAGGGTCGCGGTATAGCTGCCCGCGGTACTACCATCGGTGATCACCGCCTCCGCCGGCTTATAGCCGGGAACAACCTCCTCAATGAACACATAGTTGGCTTCAACTATATCGTTGCCGATCTTGATATATTTCGGCAGGGTGACGCTGAGCTTGTAGTTTTTGCTCGGGTCTGTATCTTTTTTCAACTCGTAGCTTCCGAGCTTCGTATCGGTAGTAATTCCATCGGTCGTACTGCGATGATAGAGATAGACCGTAACGCTATCGGGACGCAGGCCGAAGTAATCCTCGGTGCTGTCATACGTATCATCCCATACCTTACTCAGAGTGACATTGATGGTCTTCAGCGTATTGGTGATGGTGATGATCTTGTCACCATTATCAACAGCCACCTCATCGGTATAGCCGACCGGAACATCCTCTTTGATATAATCTCCAGTAAGATCATCATACGCGACCGGCAGGCTCACCGTGGTAGTCCAATTCCCTGCCGGGGTGTTGCTGGCGGCGAGTGACTGATTGTCAATGATTTTGGTCGGCTGCTCTTTTTCCGGGTCGTCAATGATATCGAATGTGACCGAAGCCGGACGCAGCTTGAAATAAGCATTGGTCGATGCGCCATTTTCCATAATGCCAGCAATGGTGTCGCCTTTCCATTCCTTGTTCACCGTCCATTCGGTGGCAGGGGGAGTATAGGTGTTGGTGAGGGTGATGATTTTGCCATTCGCGTCATAAGCGCCATAGGCGAATTTTGAGAAAGCATTAGAGCTACTGAAATTAAGCCCAAGCTTGCCGTCGTTTCCAACAGTAATAGTCACGCTACCCCGATTACCACTATTACCCATTGTAATTGTTGCCGAGGTGCCAGAGACAAAATCATTGACAGTAATACTACCAAGCTGGTTGGCATTAGAATGCGCTTGTTTCCAGGCGTTGAACGCCGTGACAAAGGCCGTCTTCTGCGTATCCGTCAATGTGTTCTGCGTCCAGACCTTAGTGTTATTGCCCTTGTTCACCATGATAAAAGCAGCGGAAAGATCATTGTACGCCAATTCATTACAGGGGTTTACGACCTCAAGCGACGTGATAGACAGCGCCTTTGGTACCGGGTCGCCCACTACTGTCATAGTATAA
Organism: Bacillota bacterium; assembly: GCA_030527285.1. Classification (GTDB taxonomy): domain Bacteria; phylum Bacillota; class Dehalobacteriia; order UBA4068; family UBA4068; genus JAUNBC01. The sequence continues at coordinate 8,591 of JAUNBC010000006.1, forward strand.
TTATCGGGTTCTGTTTCCGTGACGCTGTAATCGTCATACGGCAGGCTGTTCCAGGTATATGTCCAGTTTTTGCTCGGATCGGTATTCGCACTCAGAGTCACCGGGTCGCCATAAGGGGTTGCGGTTTGTCCGCTTCCTCTATAAAGCTGCACCACAAGCTCCGTGGGCTGATTGGCCGCCGGATTATTTCCATGATCCCAGAGCTTATTAACAGTAAAGCTGGTGACGGCGTTCACGCTCACCGGCTCGAAAGCGATGACCGTCGGCACCTTGAAATTGATGGTTTGCTTGCCACCCTGGATAACGCCGTTGTTCAAGATGGCGTAATCGAGGACGGTGGCGTCATTGGTCGGATAGATGCCCTTGGCGATCAGCGCGGCAGCTTTCTCGTCGGCGCGGAAATCTGCAGAACGGTCGTTGTCGACGATTTCGTTATAATCATCCAGCGCGTCTCCACGATCCTTGCCGTCGGTCACGCTGGCATAATAATTGAAGTTGGTAGTTGTGTCGAGCGTGACTTGATACTTCAGCTCGTAATTGTACCAGATTTGATTATTTTTGCCTCCTCCCGTTGTCGTCGGGGTAGCTTTACGCAGATCCCAAATTAGCTGATCATTATTGTCGTCGGTAGGCATGGTGACGCCAGTAGCGCCCTCGGTGAGGATGCTGTCAAACTTGATGTTCGCGCCCATGGGGTCGGTGACCATCCACGCCTCAGCCCAGATGGCAATATTCTCGGAGATCGCTTTAAACTGATTTGCCAGCGTAGTTGCATTTGCGGCAGTCAGCGCGCAGCCGCTGTTAGCGATGCTGGAAAGATCAGGAGCACTGGCGGCAAAAGCGATGGTATAGATCGTAACACCACTCCGTTTGAGCGAAGTAGCCACATCCACGCCGGTATCGGTGACGTTCTCGCCCTTAATTTCGGTGAGTGAGTTTCTTTGGCTGGCGATACGCTTATTCGGCGCGCCGTCGGAGAGCAGTATCACATAGACCTCGTCGATGCCCGCGAGGTCATCCTTGAAAGTACCATCGTTCTGGCGATGGGCGTCGATATTATTCTTCGCCAGCTGCAGGCCGGCCTGAATATTGGTACCGGTATACAGCTTGTATTTCAAGCCGCTGACCACATCCTGGGCAGCTGCGATATTATCATCCAAGCCGGAAAGCTCCGTCCAATTCATTTGGCGTTTAGCGTCAGTAGCGAAATGGACGATAGAAAGCAGCCTTTTATAGCTCGCACTGGACGCGCTGGCGGCATAGTCGGCAATGAAAGCATTGGCGGCGCTGATGGCGGCGCTGATACGCTGCTCGTCCTCCGCCGCATAGACGGAGTCGCCGCTGTTATGACCGTTGGCTGGGATATGATAATACTCATCGTCTCCATCACAAAGCGGGCAATCATCACCTTTATAATCCGTGCCTGTGCAGTAACCGCCGCCGGCGGCATCCCACTGCATGGAGACCGAGGTATCTATCACCAAAGCGACGGCGATATTCTTATCGGTGGGGATACTGGTCAGATCCTGCGTAGTGGTGACCTTGAGCGTGATATCAAAGGTATCCTCGACCCACTCGCCGCCAGTCGTCTTGACCTGCTCGATGGTCTTTTCTACCTCGACAAGATTGGCGGTTCTTTCGCCGCCCGTATACACGACCTGCGGCCCTATTGATGATGGTTGTTGACCTGAACCCCCGCCGCTATGATGTCCATACGATAGCGCGTAGCCGAACAATACCGGCAGCACCAAGACCAGCGTTACTATTACCGCGATCAGTTTTCCCCTTCTTTTCGCCTTCATTCCAACTTCTCCTTTCGCCTTGAAGCTGGAATACCCGGCAACCCGGCCGGCATAGGCCCCTGCCCGTAGCCCCTGTGGCTTTGCGTCGCGGCGTTTCCGCCGTTTTGCCCTTTTCCGTATTCCGCGGCGGCAGATGGGATTTGCCGCCGCCTGTATGTTATAAAATTGCCAAAACATGAAACCGATAATTATGTTATGAAGCGCTCAAAAGCCCACGCGGAGACACGCCTCCACTTATGGAATATGATAGCAAAAAAAGCCGTCCCTTTCAAGAGAAAAAACCGTTTTTTTCCCATATAAATAAAAAAGCCGAGCAATTAAAAAAAAGAACGGCCAAAGCCGTCCTTTTCTGAAACCGAGTATCATTTATTGATTGGAAATCTGGTAAACGCAACCATCTATCAGCTTCAACAGCTCCAGCGCCGAGCGGAAATTGCGCGATACGCCCCGCTCCTGCCACAGCACCTGCCCCTGCCAGGAGACGTTCTGCCGCTGACGCAGCCGCACGATGAAGGTGGCCAGCTCGCCGCGCTGCTCGCGCACAAGCCGCGCCTCCATAAGCAGCGGCGGCAGCGGCGGCAGCGCCGGAGCCGCCTTCCGCTCGCTCCGGCCAAAGCTGCGCATCGCCTGCGTGGCCTGCGGCAAGCCCAGGCTCTCGTACAGCTCGTCCATCAGCAGCAGCGCGCGGCTGATATCGGCAAACTGCTGCGCGCCCGCGGCATAGCAATGATAAAGACGGCCGGCGACCATATGATGCTCAAAGCTATCCACGCATAAACAGACGATATTCTCGATCTGCGGTAATATACGATTCATCCTGGCACCTCATGCTGAAAATGGCGGCGGGCGGCTTACCAGCTCACCGTCGGCGAGAAGGAAACGCGGCCGTCGGCGATGGCGGCGGTATTGGCCGGCGTGATCTTGTATTGCAGGCGCACGCCGCGCCCGTGGTAGCGCTCCTGAAACACCTTGTCGATACGCTGCGAAACGATATCGCAATTCTCCTGCGAAATACCGATCAGCAGCGTCAGGAATTGCGAGGCCGAATAGCGCGTGTACAGGTCGCCGCGGCGCAGCGCCAGGCGAATGGCCTCATGCAGTCCGTCCACCACCTCCTGCATACGCGGGCCGGCCGTCAGCGCCACGCCGGCGGCGTCGGTGACGGTGACGCTCATCAGGAACACCGATTGACCGGTGCGCTCGATGATGCGCATGACGAAGCGGTAGCTGTCGATAAAGGTCAGATAATTGCAATAGAAGGCGCCGCTCTCGTCGCCGGCCTCCTGCAAGTCGCTCTTGATATCGTCAAGTATCGCCCAGGGGAACTGCGCGGCCTCGCGCATTTTCTTATACAGCGCGATCATCTTCTCGCCCGGGGATACGTTCAGCTCATTGAAGAACATCGAGGTCACCGCGTCATAGGCGGCCAGCGCCTCCTTGAAGCGCTTGAGCTCGAACAGGCAGCTGATGCGCAGCACCTGCACGTCCTCGTTATACAGGTCGATCTTGGCGGCGCGGTTGCAGATGGCGAGCAGCGTCTGATAATCCTTGCGCTCCGACAGCAGGCGGTACAGCTCATTGATCGCCTGAATGTACATCTTCTGATAGCGCACCGCTAATATCGACACCCAGCTCTCTATCGCCATACGCGGCAGGAAATCGCCCTTATACAGCTCCACGGCGCGCGTATAGCCGGCGATACGCGCATCGTCGTCGATATCGGGGCCGGAGGCCTGCTGAAAGGCCTTCTCAAACTCCTCGGTATCAATGACGGTCGGTATCTCGTTATTCCAAAAATAGACGCCGCGCCGGTAACAGATATAATCATAATCAGGCAGGCCGGCATTGGCCAGCAGCTTGCGCATACGGTGGATGATGATCTTCAAGGCATTGCCGGGATTATCAATATCCTCCTCCTCGTACAGCAGCTCGATCAGCGAGTCGCGCGTGGCGCCCTTCTCGCGGTTGACCAGCAGGTATTGCAGCAGATACATCGCCTTGTTGTTGCGATTCTGCTCGATAGCCTGCGCGCCGTCCTCGGTGGAAATAGTGAAACCGCCAAACATGCTGACCCTGATCGTCTCCAATAGAGCCATAAGCACACTCCTCCCAAGCCAGACTGTTCATGAACGGAAATATAGTATATCCCTATATAAACTAATTATACGCAACAGGGTGTTATATGTCAACACAAACAACAAATGCCGCGTTATCATTGCGAAACTATGTAACCATATTGCGTAACTCTTTTGCGTCGGCGCAAAAAAAGGCGGCCGGCGGCCGCCTTTTTGCCTTTTCGCAGATAAGAGCTTATCAAGCGTTGCCGCGGCGTTTCAGCCTTAACATCACAAACAGCATCAGCGCCAGATAGGCCAGCGCCAGCAGCAGCGTGACGAAAGCCATAAAGGCCGAGCTGGCGGCCAGGCCGACCAGCACCAGTATCGGCGCGCCGAGCAAAATGCCGAAGCTGGTGCCGAGGATCAGATTATTCGAAGCCGGCGTGCGGTAATTGGGGTCGATCTCGCGCAGCAGCAGCACGCCGGAGCTGATAGTACCGGTGAGCATGCCGAACATCGAGACAAAGCCCTCGTGATAGTACTCGGGGTAAAGCCTTTTGCATATCCATCTGAGGTAAAGGAAGGTGCCGACGCCGCCGAGTATCGCCATCAGCAAAAACGGCGTCCACAAGCCTTGCAGCTCCTCGATCCTGATCGAGACGATGCCGGTGATCACCATCGCGTCAAAAGCCGCTCCGGCGATGCGCGACAGCAGGTAATTGTTCTGATACTGGCGCGTCATCACCTTATACTTGCGCAGGCCGACGAACACGGCGCGCAGACCGATGGCGATACCGGTGCCGATGATGAAGTTGAAGCCCCAGATCAGCGAGTTGAGCAGGCCGCCCACGCCGGCGGCGGTGAACAGCGTGGTCAGCACCCACGCCATCACGTAGGTCAGGCCGTACACGACCATCACCAGCGCCATCTGCATCGAAAAACGGTCTACCGATTCAGAGATCGGTATCTCGTTATCGTTCTGGAACTCGTCCAGCGTTACCGAGCCGGAAATATCCAGCGCGTTATTGCGCTTGACCAGACCCTTTTGCTGCAAATAATTGAGATAGATAACGCCGCATACGCAGGCCACGAGGAAGCCGGCGGCCGCCAGCGACAGGCCGAAGCTCTGCCCGCCGACGAAGCCGAGATTTTCATAGGTGATGCCGATATTATTGGCCTGACCGGGGCCTTGCCCGTAGGCCATCGGCAGCAGTATGCCCGCCGCCTTGAACATACCCGGCATAAAGGTATAGGCCAGGCCCAGCGATATCACCAGGCCGATGACCGCCTGCACCAGATAGGTGGAGACGATCAGCGCGCCCGATTTAAGGCCGATCAGCCGCCCCTTCTCATTGACCGACAACGGCTTGGGCACGCGCAGAGCCAGCGCGATAAAGCCCAGAGCTATCGCATGATAGGTGATAGTCTCCATGAAGTCGATATTGATCGGCAGCACGTTCAGATAGCGCAGAGCCAGCGCGATGAAGCCCGCCAGCACCGCCGTGGGCATCAGGCTTTTGCGCACCACCGGCAGCTTGCGCCGCAGCACGTTGGCCAGCAGCATCAGCGCGCAGACGATAGCGATCTGCAAAATGCCGCCCCAGAGGTTAGTATTCGCAGCAGAAAAATCCATAGTAGACCTCCTTGTAGAACAAAAATACCGCCGCCAACAGGCGGATCATTTGCCTTTTAACGCCTGATACAGATGCACGTACTTGATCGCCGAGCGCGGATGATCGGAGCGCGCCTCATACTGCTCGCCGCCGGCGCTGAAGGTCAGCAGCATCTGCGATATGGCCGCCATGCCGGTGATCTCGTCGAGCGCAAAATGGAACTCCCGCGCGCCAGCCCGTCCATAAACGTCGCCATACTGCGTTGCGGCCAAAGACCCGCTGGGGATTTGCGAATTTTCATACTCCCGCGCGCCAGCCCGTCCATAAACGTCGCCATACTGCGTTGCGGCCAACGACCCGCTTCGGTCACGTACTTTATTATGTACGCTCCCTTGCAGGTCATTGTCCGCGCCTTGTCTGGCTTGTTTCTGAACGCGCTGGGGGATTAAGGCAAAATGCAGCCCCGCGCGGTCAAGGCTCATCGCGCCCACGCCCAGCGCGTCGAGCTGCGCGCCGTTGACCCGATACAGGCTCTGCCCGCGCCGCTCGCCGGCCAGCACGCCCGGCCGCCGCTCGATATAGGCGGGCAGCTGCCGCTGCTGCCAATCGAACCATTGCTGTATGGTGGCAAACGGCGGCTCGCCGCCTTCCGCGGCGGCAAAGCAGCCGTATTCGTCCAGGCGCAAACGCAGGCCGCAATCGCAAAAAAAGAGGTCGCCGCGGCTGTGCAGGCGGCCGCTCTCGCCGCAGGCCGGACACAGATACAGAGCCGTCTCCAGCGATTCGGCCATTTGCTCGCCGGGATAGGCCCTGGGCGCGCGCCGCTGGTCTTCATAGAAATCACAATGCAGGTCGCGCTCGATCAGCTCCTGCACCTGCTGATTAGTCATCGCGGCCAATTCCTCGGGCGCGTACTCATGTATCACCCGGCCGTAAAGACGGCCGCGGCGCTTCTTTTTGGACCAGCGCGGCCATACTAAATAGGCGTCGGAAAGACGGTAGGTGATCAGCGCCACGCCGCTCATCCGCGCCAACCGTCCGGCGCTGTCGGCAATGGGCATGGTGCGTCCGCCCCAGGAGCGTTCGCCCTCGATGAATATCGTCACCGGATAGCCGGCCTTGAGCACGCGCAGTATCTCCATCGCGCATTGCGCGTCGGTATGCCCCTTGGCGCGCCAGATCGGCCGCTGCAAAAACGTGATCAGCCGCCCTATCCAGCCCCAATGGCTGATATGCGCGGAAGCCACGAAGTATGAATGCGCGCGCAGAGAATTGACCACTACCAGCATGTCCATATCGGTATAATGATTGGACATCAGCAGGAAGGTCTTATGCCTGGGTATGTATTTATCGCTGCGAAAGCCGATCAGACAATGCGAGATCGCCCGCACCAAAGGCCGCGCCGCGCGATAAGCAAAGCGATGCCATCTGTTTTGTGCCGCTGTTAGCTTCATATTCACCCGTATATTTCCGACTGCAATTATTTTAGCCCATAGGCGGCGAAAAAGCAAGGTTTTTGCTCAGGCGTGCTCAGGCGTATTGATTCGCGCCCAACGCGCCTGCGCGCCCATTTACGGCTGCGCCGCGCGATAGCAAATTTCGTAGCTGTATCCCGCGCCCTCGTCCAGCGCAAACCGCGCCGCCGCGCCCTCGGTGGCGGTGACGCGCCGCTGCTCGTCGATCAGCAGCAGCTCGATATCGTCATGGGCGCGCCAATAGTCAAGCGCCGCCTCGCGCCCCATAACGAACAGCGCCGTTGACAGCGCGTCGGCCGACGCGCCGTCCGCGCATAGCACCGTCACCGACAGCAGGCCGCTGTCGGCGGGATAGCCGTCCGCCGGGTCGAGCAGATGATGATAGCGCCGCCCCCCGGCCTCAAAATAGCGCTGATAGCCGCCGGAGGTCACCGCCGCGCCGTCGGTCAGCTCGATCACGCCCAACACCTGCTGCGGCGCCAGCGGGTCGGTGAGGCCGACGCGCCACGGGCTGCCGTCGGGACGCGCGCCCAGGGCCTGCACATTGCCGCCCAGCGAGATGATGCCGTGCTCCACGCCCAGCTCGCGCCAGGCGTCGATCACCCGCTGCGCCGCGTCGCCCTTGGCGATACCGCCGAGGTCGATGGCATAACCGGCGGGCATGGTCAGCGTATCGCCGTCCAGCCGCAGCGCCCGATAGCCGACGCTATCCAGCAGCTCGGCGATACGCTGCGGCTCGGGCAGCTGATAGTCGCCGTCGGGGAAACCCCATTCGCGCATCAGCGGATAGACGCTGATATCGAAAGCGCCGCCGGTAGCCGCCGCTATGTCCAGCGCGGCAGCGAGCAGCGCCGCGCTGTCCGCCGATAACCGCACCGGCGCGCCGTTCGCCTGATTGCAGGCGTAAACTTCGCTGCCCTCAAGCGTGGCGGATAAGCGCCGCTCCGCCTCGTTGATCATGCTCTCTCCCAGCGGCAGCGCCTGAGCGGCCAGCGGGCCGTAGGCGTTGAGCGCGATCAGCGTATCCATGGCGAACAGCTCCAGGCTGTAACCCTCGTCCGCAGCGTCCGCCGGCTGCTGCTCCGGCTCGGCGCAGGCCGCCAGGCCGAGCGTCAGTGCCAGCAGCAGCGCCAGCAGCGCCATAGCGCCGCGTGAGGACGTCCGCAAACACACAGCTCCGCCTATGCGCGGCTCAATTCCGGCTAAGCGCCTACACATGCGCCGCACCCAGCGCGCGCCGGTACAGCTCCGTATATACCAGCCGTCCGGCCTGCCGCTCGGAGCAAAACAGCGATACGCCGCGCACCGTCTGCGTAAACGCCGGCAGCGACGCGCCGTAAGCGCGCTCGTCAAAGCCCTGCGCCGCCGCCTCGCGCAGCAGCGTCAGATGCGGGCGAAAGGGGCGCTGCTCGATGACGAAGCCCTGCGCGCGCAGGGCTTCGGCCAGCCGCTTTTGCAGCGTCAGTAAGGGCGGGCAGGGCTCTGCGCCCAGCCACAGCACGTCGCCGCCCGCGCGCTTAAACCGCCCCAGCTTGGAGAAGCGCAGCTCAAAGGCGGGCGCGTCGAAGCCGCCGAGCAGCGTCATCAGCTCGCCCGCGCGCGTGCTCTCGCCGATAAAGGCCAGCGTCAGGTGATAGTTCTCGCGCCGCGTGCGCCGCGCGTACGGCAATTGCCGCTCGATGGCGGCGGACAATTCATCAAGGCGCGTCTTTAATTCCTCGTCCAGATCTACGGCAATAAATAAACGCATTTGCGTTATCCCTTCCAAGCTCGCGTGGTTTTATATTTATTCTTGATTCAACATATAATATCCTTTTACTTGAAATTTGCCGCCGATAGGTATATACTGTTTATCGTATCAGAAATTATAAAGGGAAGTTTTTTTCTTTTCCCGCTTTGAACGGCAAACAGTTTTTTCTGGAGGGATGTGCATTGATTCGATGACAGAACAGCCGACAACACAACGCAAAAGGCGCTTCGGCGACCGTCCCGACGGCTGGCTGGTCCGCGACGATGACGCGCTGCACAAGATCATGCCCTATCTGCTGCGCAATCGTGCCGACGCCGAGGCCTTTGTACAGGAGAGCATAGACCTGACCCAGCTCAACGCCTATTTGGAGCAAAAGAACGCCAACCATGACGGCTACAAATACTCGATATTCCAGGTCGTGTGCGCCGCCATACTCAAGACCGTGATCCTGCGCCCCAAGCTCAACCGCTTCATTCAAGGGCGGCGCGTCTATGAGCGCAACAATCTGTCGCTGGCCTTTGTCGCCAAGAACCAATTCAGCGACGATGGCGGCGAAAGCCTGCTGATGCTGCGTTTTCAGCAGGATGACAACCTTGAGACTATCCATCAGGCCATCGACAAACACGTACATAAGGTGCGCGACGGCGACGACGATCATACCACCGATATCATTAACGTCGTCACCAAAATGCCGCGCTGGCTGCTGCGCATCTTCATCCAGATACTGCGCTTTCTCGACTATTACGGACGAGTGCCGCAGGCTCTGGTCTATGACGAGCCCAATTTCGCCAGCGTGTTCCTCTCCAATTTCGGCTCGATCAAGCTCAACGCCGGATATCATCATCTGAACAACTGGGGCACCAATTCGCTGTTCCTCGTGATCGGCGAGAAGCATCTCGCCCCCTATTATTCCGCCGACGGCACGGTGGAGATGCGCGATACGCTGCCCATCGGCGTAACTCTGGACGAGCGCATCGCCGACGGCTACTATTATGCCAAGAGCGTGCATTTATTTAAGTATTTAATGGAGCACCCGCAATTATTGGAAGCACCCTTTTCTCAGGAGGTAAATTATGAATGAACCGTGCAAAACTCCGTGGTTAGCCAATTACGGCGAAGTTCGTTATCATTTGGATTATCCGGATATTTCGATGTTCGACAAGGTCTGCGAGATCGCCGAGCAATACCCCGAGCATACCGCCTATGAATTCATGGGCAAAAAGACCAGCTACCGCGAGATGGTGCGGCAGATCAAGCTGACCGGCGCCGCCTTTCGCGCGCAGGGCGTCGCCCCCGGCGACAAGGTCACGCTGTGCCTGCCCAATACGCCGCAGACCGTCTGCTGCTTCTATGCCTTGAACTATATCGGCGCTATCGCCAATATGATACATCCGCTGTCCTCGGAGGGCGAGATCATCTTCTATCTGCAGGACAGCGGCAGCGTCGCCGCGGTGACGCTCGACCAGTTCTATCCCAAATTCGCCGCCATTCAGGACGAGACGCATTTGCCCCGACTGATCATCGGCTCGATAGCGGACGCGCTGTCCCCGCTCAAGCGCGCCGGCTATAAGCTGACCGAGGGCAAAAAGATCAAGCCCATTCCCGCCGAGGACAAGACGGTGGTGACGTGGGCGGATTTCCTCGCCGCCGGCGCGGCCTATACCGGCCCGACGGCGCATCCGGGCTACGGCAAGGACGCGGCGGTGATACTGTATTCCGGCGGCACCTCCGGCAAGACCAAGGGCATTCTGCTCTCCAATCTCAACTTCAACGCGCTGGGCATGCAGACCATCGCCATGGACAATCATTTTGCGGTCGGCGACAAGGTGCTGTCGGTGATGCCGATGTTCCACGGCTTCGGCCTCGGCGTGTCGATACATACCTTCTTGTCCCATGGCGGCTCCTGCATCCTCGTACCGCGCTTTAACGCCGCCACCTATGCCAAGCTGCTGGCCAAAAACAAGCCCAACTATATCGCCGGCGTGCCGACGCTGTACGAGGCGCTGCTGCGCAATCCCGATATCGACGACCTCGACCTCTCCTGTCTCAAGGGCGTTTTCTCCGGCGGCGACAGTCTGAGCATCGAGCTGAAGAAGAAATTCGACCGCTTCCTCGCCGAGCATGGCTGTAAGGTGCAGATACGCGAGGGCTACGGCACCACCGAATGCGTCACCGCCTCCTGCCTCACCCCTTATCATCAGTCGCGCGAAGGCTCGATCGGCCTGCCTTATCCCGATACCTATTACAAGATCTGCAAAAGCGGCGGCAACGAGGAAGTGCCCTATGGCGAAGAGGGCGAGATCTGCCTGAGCGGCCCCACGGTGATGCTCGAATACGTCAATCAGCCCGAGGAGACCGCCGACACGCTGCGCCGGCATGAGGACGGCCTGATCTGGCTGCATACCGGCGATCTCGGCGTGATGGACGAGGACGGCTTCGTCTACTTCCGCCAGCGCATCAAGCGAATGATCGTTTCCTCCGGCTATTCGATATACCCGTCGCAGCTGGAGAACATCATCGACGCGCATCCCAAGGTGCTGATGAGCTGTGTGATCGGCGTGCCGGATACGCTGAAGGTGCAGAAGGTCAAGGGCTTCGTCATGCTCCGGCCCGATTTCGAGCCCACGCAGGAGGTGCATGACGAGCTGATGGCCTATTGCCGGCGCAATATCGCCAAATACGCCATGCCCTATGAGCTGGAATTCCGCGCCGAGCTGCCCAAAACGCTGGTCGGTAAGGTCGCATACAAGGTGCTGGAGGACGAGGAGGAAGCGCGCCGTCTGGCCGCCGTCTCCGCGCTGACCGACGCTTACGGCCCTACCGAGGGCGAAGCGGTAGCCGTGATACCCAAGAGTATTTAGCGCATATGCGCATAATTTATGGCACGCAAAAACAGAGAGTCATATGACTCTCTGTTTTTTGCCGCGCGGCTTATCAATAATATACTATACCGTTCAGAAACAAGCCAGACAAGGCGCGGACAATGTCCTGCTATGAAGCATGCTAAAAGGCACGTGACCGACGCCGGGCATTGTCCGTAACGCAGTATGGCGCGGCTTATCAATACTCCAGCGGGTCGAGCGCCTCTCCGTTAAGCACTAACTCAAAATGCAAATGGCTGTCCTGCTCCGCCTCGGCCAGCGGCGGCTCGCCGACGCTGCCGATAATATCGCCGGCGCGGACAACGTCGCCGACCGCCGCCTGCACCGTGATACCGCGATAGACGCTGCATAAGCCCGCGCCATGATCGAGGACGATCACCCCGCCCCAGATCCTGTCGTCGGCAGCCTCGCTGACCACGCCGTCGGCGGCGGCATAGACTGCGGCTCCGGCAGCGGCGGCCAGATCGACGCCGCGATGATAGCGCCAATCGCCGAAAAAGCTCTCGTAGCAGTAGCCGACTCCGCGCAGCAGCTCGCCTTGCAGCGGCAGGCTGTAATCAAGCTCCGCGGGCAGCGTCCGCGCATCCGCGCCGTCATCCCCGTCCGCGGCGGCGGTATCGGTCGCGGTGGCGGTATCGGCCGCGCCATCCTCGGGCGTAGCGCCGTCCTCGGGCGCGGCGGCAGCGCCGTCAACGGCGGCCATGGCGGCGGCCGCCTGCTGCTGGTCTAACTGCTGATCCAGCTCCGCCGCCAGACGCAGCGTTTCGGCGTCCTCGGCGGAAAGCTGCTCGGACGGCTCGCCGCGCCAGAGCTGCGGGTTGGCATAACTGACCAAGGCGATCAGCAAAACTATCACGCCGATGGTAGCGCCCCAACGCGCCGGCTCGGAGACGCGCCAGCGCAGCCAAACGCCGCTCCCTTTTTGTTTGCGATCGAATAAGACCATGTTCTCACCAGCCTATGTGGTAGAATATGGTCTTATTATTGCCGCTTATGCGCTCGCATATACCTGCGCCGGAAAACTTGCAGCTCCCCGGCGCTAATCTATATCGTCCTTGACAGCATATACCCCGGCCAGGCTCAACAGCGACACCGTGAATTTGATCGCGATATTGGCGGCGAACATCGAGCCCAGCACCGCCAGCGGGTATTTGCCGCCAAAGGCCAGCGCGAGGAAGATCAGCGTATCCACCGGCACCGAGACTAAATTGGACAGCAGCACGCGCAGCCATTGACGGCGCGCGCCAAAGCGCCGCCGCACCGCCGAGTAGATGCGCGTATCCAGCAGCTCGGCGGCGGTCATAGCCAGCACCGAAGCCAGCACCAGACGGACGCCCGGCGCCAATACCAGCGCGTATTCGCCCTGCGCGCCCACGGTCATATCAGCCGGCAGCACGCCGACCAGCCACACAAAGCCGAACAGCGCCAGATTTACGCCCGCCGCCAGAATAATGACAAAGCGCGTCAGCGCCGCGCCGCTCTTTTTATGCAGTATATCGCGCGCGGTGAAGGTGAAGGGATAGAGCAGCGCCCCGCCGTCGACCGACAAGCCGGCGACAGCGAGGACGCGCAGCGAGCCGAGATTGGAAAATATCACCAGCGCGATATAAATCGCCGCCATAGCGACGATGATCTTTAGTCTGCGTGCGTCCATAGCCAACAGTATAGCATCCCCCAGCGTTTTTGACAATTCCCCGCGCCTCGGCTCGAACCAATACGCCTTTTTACAGATTTTAGCGCGCATATAAAAGGAATACCCCGTCAAAACGCGAAAAGTATTTGCAGAGACTATTTGACATAGGCGCGACTACATAGCGGGAGAGGGTCAACAGTTAATGGGGTTAATGGGTGAAAAGCTGACTAAAAACGAGCTCAGCTGGTGTTTTTATGATTGGGCGAATTCCGTTTACGCCACGATCATCATGGCGGCGATCTTTCCGATCTATTTTACCACCGCCGCCGAGGCCGCCGGAGTATCCGGCGACGTAGTTTGGGGTTACGGCACTTCCATTTCGACGGCGATCATCGCCGTCTCCGCGCCGATCTTAGGCTCGATAGCCGACTTTCGCGGCATGAAGAAGCGGCTGATCTCGATATTCGTGATCATCGGCTGCGTGTTCACCATCAGCATGGCCTTGTTTGACAACTGGCAGATGATGCTGCTCGGCTATATCATCTCCTATGTAGGCTTTGCCGGCAGCTGCCTGTTCTATGACAGCTTCCTCACCGACGTTACCACGCCCGAGCGCATGGATATCGTCTCGGCCAAGGGTTATGCTTTCGGCTATATCGGCGGCTCGACGATCGGCTTTTTCATCGGAGTGGCGCTGGTGATGTTCGCGCCGCAGCTGCATATCTCCAATAGCACGGCGGTGAAGATCTGCGTGATCCTGACGGCTGTCTGGTGGGCGGTCTTTTCGATACCGCTGCTGAAAAACGTACGGCAGATCCACTATATCGAGCGGCCCGAAAGCGGCATCGCCCGCGCCGCGCTGCGTAATATCTGGCATACGGCGCAGGATATTCTTGGCAACAGGGGCTTGCTGCTATTCACCATCGCCTATTTCTTCTATATCGACGGCGTAGGCACGGTCATCCATATGGCCACCTCCTACGGCACCTCGCTCGGCCTGGGCAGCACCGGCATGATACTGGCGCTGGCGGTAACGCAGATCGTCGCCGTACCCTGCTCGATCGCCTTTGCCCGCATCGCCAAGCGCATCGGCGCGCGCGCGATGCTGATGATCGGCATCAGCATCTACGTCGTGGTATGCGTGCTCGGCTTCTATATGGGCTTCTCGCTGGAGAACGCGCAGCTGGCTGCGCAGGCCGTGCTGGACGGCGGCGGCACGCAGGCCGCGTACGACGCCATCTACGAGCCGGCTCTGCATCTGTCGCAGACGCTGTTCTGGGTATTGGCGGCGCTGGTCGGCACTTCGCAGGGCGGTATGCAGGCGTTGTCGCGCTCGCAATTCGGTAAAATGATACCTCCGGCGCGTTCCAATGAATTCTTCGGCTTCTTCGATATTTTCGGCAAATTCGCCACCATCATCGGCCCGCTGCTGTACGCCATCTGCGCCAACAGCACCGGCCGCAGCTCCATCGGCATACTCGGGCTGCTGATACTGTTCGCCATCGGTTTGATCATATTATGGCGCACGCCCAAGGAGGCTTTTACCGTCGACCGTTCGGCTGCGGATAATAATTGATTAGGAGGTCATACCATGCCCCTGCCCAAAGGTAATAAGAAACTGCATCGCATCGAAGGCCGGCAAATGATCAGCGGCGTTTGCGCCGGCGTGGCTGACTATTTCGATGCGCCGGTAACCGTGGTGCGCATACTGACGGTGCTGTTCGGCCTGTGCTTCGGCGTCGGCTTTCTCGTCTATGCGGTGCTGATGACCATTCTGCCCGACGAATACGGCAGCCGCTGACTCCGCCAAGCCCGCAAACACGATACGAAAGCCCCGCCATATATTCACGCAAATATGTAGGGCGCGTGCAGTCGCGCCCTTTTTTGTACGCTTAATACGGTTCTATCGATACTATCCGCTCGTTTTCGATCACCAGGCGGTACACGCCGCGCGGCTGTTCGCGCAAATAGGAATAAAAACCGTACAGCCCGCCGGCATTATTGCCGCTTTGCCCCTGATAATCATTGAGCAGCGAATCGCTGAAGGTGCCGCTTTCATCGACCGGACTGCCATTATTGCCGTAATAGGAGCCGCTCAGGCTGCTGTCCAGCCCCTGTGCAGCGTTCCCGTCATCATATTGACGATCGTTAACTCCCGACTCCATGGACTCAAAATTGTTGTCGTAATAGCTTTCCGTACCCTGCTGGCGGTCAAAAGAGCCGGTATCGCCGTAGCCGCTCGTACCGCTCGTACCGTTCGTGCCGTAGCCGCTCGTGTTACGTTAGAGCGGTCGCGGATCGCGCTCTTGGTTCCGCTCGAGCTATTCGTGCCGTTCGTACCGTTCGTGCCGTAGCCGCTCATGCCATAATAGCTGATCTGCGCGTCGTCGGCCAAAGACAGCGTTTCCCGCTGCACCGACTGGTTGTGATAATAAGCGCCGCCGTCAAAATCGCTCTCATCCAGACCCAATTCATTGACGCGGCCTATATCTCCGGCCGACACCGGCTCTACCTCGTCAAAGGTGACGGTGCGCCCGCCGGTATCGACCTCCAGTATATAGGCGGCGACGGTGCGGCTGCCGCCGACCATACCCTCGGCCTGTTGATCCTGCGCGTTGCCGTTGCAAGCGCCAAGCAGCAGGGTCGGCAGCGCCAGCAGCGCCGCCAACCACGCCGTTTTGAAGATAGCTCCTCTGTTCATCGTTTACCTCCCGTATCCGCGCTGGGCGGACGACTTTTGCCGATAGCTTGCGCCGCATTCAACGCAAATATGCGAGCGGATCGACGCATTCGCCGCCAATTCTTACCTCAAAATGCAAATGCGGGCCGGTGGCGTTGCCGGTCTCGCCGACGGCGGCGATGATCTGTCCGGCGTACACCTGCCGCCCTGCCTCGATATACAGCTCGTCGGCATGGGCGTACAGGGTCAGCATATTATTGCCGTGATCGACGATCAGCGTGTTGCCGTAAGCGTCATTCTTCCATCCGGCCTCGACGACGATGCCGGCGGCGGCGGCATAAATAGGCGCGCCGACGTCGGCGGCGATATCCAGCCCGCAATGCCAGCCGCGCGCCCGCTCGCCGTAGCGCGAGCTGATCTGGCCGATGGCCGGCTGCCGCAGCAGCGCCTCAGATGAGCGCGAGGCCAGCGCCGCCACCGACAGGAAGCGCGGCGACTCCAGCGATTCGCCATAGCTGCTGATCTCCTCGTCCAGAGGGATCAGCAGGCTGGAGCCGGCATAGATCAGATCGGTACGCTGTATATCATTGGCGATAGCCAGGGCCTCGACGCTGGTCTGATAGCGCGCCGCCAGCGCGGTCAGCGTATCGCCGGCGGCGATGGTCACCGCCACCGCCGGCTGCTCCGGCAAAAGTATTTTTTTGCCCAAGGGCAACGGCTCGTCGACGGCCAGGTCATTGATCGCCGCCACTAACTCGCTGTCCAAACGCCGCGCCTCGGCAATGGCGGCGATGCTGTCGTTTTCGGCGGCGAAATAATAGCTGCCGCCGGAAGCGCCGGCAGCCGGAGCAAAGCAGCACAGCGCCGCCGTTAAACTCAAGCTAAAAAAGCACAATAACAGGTATTTTTTCATCATCAAGCCTCCCTTCGCCATTTATTATCGGCGAATTTGTTGAAAATAATACCTGTTAAATCCGCGCCGCAAATGCTATAATGGTAAATATTGATATTGACGCCGTGTTTCTCGCCGCAGAGCACGGCAAGCGAAACAGACGGCAGATCATTGATCCGGCGCGAGGCTTGCTCGTATTGCCGGGATTATTATGCTGCCGGATTAATAATCGAGAGGCGATACTATGGTAGCGTTGATATTCAGCCGCCCCGACGGCCAATGGTTCGACTTTCCGCCGATGCAAATGGCCGCCGCCTCGGGCAATCATCTGACCATACCCTCCAAATCGGAGCTGATAGAGCTGCCGGAGGGCGCGACGCTGACGATGATGCCGCTGGCCGCGCCCATCGGCATGGATCAGGAGACCGGACAGTTTTTGGCGCTGGACGAAAACCCCTACAAGAAAAGATCCGAGCCGGTATACGCGGTAGCGGCGCTGCTGCCTCAAGGCTTCACCCGCACCTATATGCCGGCTGCCACGACGGCGGAGCAAACGCTGCCGCTGCTTGGCTATACGGCGGTGGGCTCGCATAAGGGCAAGCTGTACGTGGCGGCGGCGGCCACGGACGAGCATCAGCGCTGGGCGCCGCGTCATTATAACAGCGCCGGACTGCCGCAGCTGATCGCCGCGCGCCGCCGCGAGTTTCCCGGCAACCGCATCATCGAGCAGCTGGCGCATTGCGCGCTCGAATACGGCTGCTTCACCGCGCAGAATATCTTCTATCGCCGCTGGGAAGGCGGCATACCGGTATCGCCGGCCTGCAACGCCGCCTGCTTGTGCTGCATCTCCGAACAGCCCGAGGGCGGAGCCGGCAGCCCGCAGCAGCGCATCGGCTTCTGTCCCGAAGCCCAGGAGATCGCCGCCGTCGCCATCGCCCATTTGCAGCAGGCCGAGCAGCCGATCATCAGCTTTGGCCAGGGCTGCGAGGGCGAGCCGAGCCTCGCCTATACGCAGATCGCCGCCGCCATCCGCCTGATCCGCGGCGCAACGGAGCGCGGCCTGATCAATATAAACACCAATGCCGGCGCGACTGAGGCCGTCAGGGAGCTGCTGGAGGCCGGCATGGACAGCTTCCGCGTCAGCCTGTTCTCGCCTATCGCCGACGAATACATGGCCTATCATCAGCCGCGCGATTACGCCTTTGCCGACGTGCTGCGCAGCCTGCGGCTGATGCGGGAGCGCGGGCGGCAGGTATCGCTGAATCTGCTCACCTATCCCGGCTTCACCGACGACCGCCGGCGGCTGGACGCGCTATGCGGGCTGGTGCAGGAAATGGGCATACGCCAGATACAGCTGCGCAATCTCAACTGCGACCCGTCGCTGATGCAGGACTTCTGCGCCGCCTCCGAGCCGCTGGGGATGCTGCGCTTCATCTACGAGCTGCAAAAACGCCTGCCTGAGGTGCGCCTGGGTAATTATTCGCGCGATCTGAGATAAAAAAGTCTTTACAAAGCGGCGCGGTTATGATATTATACATGAGCTGTCTGAATCCGTATATTAGCAAAAGAGGTGACAATAGATGAAAAAAGGCATACATCCCGATTACAAAGAGGTAGAGGTCGTTTGCTCTTGCGGCAATCGTTTCAAGACCGGCTCCACCAAGGATAATATCAAGGTCGAGGTCTGCTCGGCCTGCCATCCTTTCTATACCGGCTCCAAGCGTCTGCTGGTCGAAGAAGGCGGCCGCGTCGACAAATTCAAAAAGAAATACAATCTGTAATCAGCGCAAAACAAAGCGGCAACCTAATGGAATGGTTGCCGCTTTTTTGTATAGAATTATTTTTCGGGCGAGCTCTGCGTATTCGCGCTTTATAACGAGGCGATGATCGTTACCGCCTCCGTGGCCAATTCCTTGACGCTCTCGATATCGGTATCGCCGAGCAGCTTGATGCTGCCGCCGGCCAGCAGCGCGCAAATATTCGCATACTGCTCCTCGCTGAAGCCGGACAGGCGCGAGGTAGCCAGCGGCAGGCCCACGCTGTTGCTGGACACGTCCAGCAGCAGCACCTGACCGCCGGGGAAGCCGCCGCTGTAATATGCCTCCGCACATTGATAAACGCCGGAATCGGAACGCTTGACCGCCGAGGTGACGATGCGCTCGGACATCAGGCTTTGATCCTCGTCCACGCCGATGATATAAGCGTTCTCCGCCGCCTCCGCCGCCGCGATCACCGAATGCACCATCGCGCCGCCGCAGCTGAATATCACCTGCGTGCCGTTGTCATACCAATCAGCGGCGCGCTGCTCCACCGCCGGATCGGCGACAAACACGCCGCTATAAGCGTAGCGGATGCGGACGGCGTTCACACCCAGCTCCTGCGCCGCATAGGACGCGCCCTGCACATAACCGTAGCCGAAGCGCACCACCGCCGGCACGGCGATGCCGCCGTAAAAGCCCAGGTTACGGTACCCGGAATAAACCGCCGCATAACCGGCAAGGAAGCCGGCCTGCTGCTCGGAAAAACGCAATACGCAGGTATTATCGGCGATAGCATAATCGCTGAGCTCGGCATTATGCGGGTCGCCGTCGATCATCACAAAGCTGACCTCGGGATACAGGTATTGCGCCTCGTACACCGCCACCTCCAGCGTATCCCCCGGGCAGACCACTAACTGCGCGCCGGCGTTCACCGCCTCGGCGATAGCCTCAAGATACCCCTGATCGCTGCGCTCGGCCGGTATATAATAATTGCAGCGCAAAGACTGCTCCTCGGCATAGGTGCTGAGGCCGTTCCAGGCGCTTTGATAAAAGCCGCCGTCGTCGGATACGGCGCTGCCGTCGGTGATCAGCGCCAGCGGATATGCGTCGTCCGCCTGCACGGCCGCCGCCTGCGGCTGCTGCTCGCCACCGTAATCCACGTCCAATGAACAGCCCGCCAAAACCGCTGCGCCCAGCAGCAGCATCACTATTATAAACAGCTTTACTTTCATTACATTCTCCCGCTTAGCATGACATTATTTACCGGCAAATAATTCCTTATAGCGCGTGGAGGTGCCGATGCGCGCGCATCCCGCGCGTATAAACTCCTCGATCTCCGCGGCGCTTCTGATACCGCCGGCGGCCTTGATCTTTACGCGCTCGCCGATATGCTTGCTCAGCAGCTTGACGTCGGCCAGCTGCGCGCCGCCGCTGCCAAAGCCGGTGGAGGTCTTGATATAATCGGCTTCGGCGACGGTAACGATCTCGCAAAGGCGTATCTTCTCCTGCTCGGTCAAATAGCAGGTCTCGATGATCACCTTGAGTATATTCTCGCCCACGGCCTTTTTCATCACCGCGACCTCCGTCATCACACGCAGTATATTGTCGTTCTTGACGTCGGTGAGATTGATCATCATGTCGATCTCATCGGCGCCGACCTCCAGCGCATGCTCGGCGGCGGCTACCTTGGCGCCGCAGGTGGCGTAACCGAAGGGGAAGCCGACCACGGTGCTGATCGTCAGCCCTGGACAATGGCGGCGCACCCGCGAGATATAGCAGGGCGGTATGCACAGCGAAGCCGCGCCATAGCGCACGGCCTCATCGGCCATCAGCTCGATCTCCGCCAAAGTGGCCGTAGGCCGCAGCAGCGTATAATCGACATGGGCGAATAATTGCTCTTTATCCAGCGGTTTTTTCGTCGCCATAATTTCTCCTCCATACTGCCGTCAGTTGATGCGCGGCGAGTAACAGGCTGTGCGCTAATTCTACCATTTTTGTCGCAATGCGTCAAACGGCGCGCCCGCTCTCTACCGCCGCTTCTGCAACCACCGCCGCCTCCGCGATCGCCGCCGCCTCCGCGGGCGCGGGAGCAGGCCGGAGCCCGTCATTGCTGTTTTGCGCCAGATATACGCCGCAGCTGACGATGATGATACCGACGATCTCCATGAGCGTGATACGCTCGGAAAAGATCACCAAGCCCATGATCGCCGCCATGGCCGGCTGCGTCAGTGATAATACCGAGCACAGCGAGGCGCGCAGCTTGCCCAGACAGAAGCTGACCAGCCCGATACCGCCGAATTGACCGAGCGCGATGATGGCAAATATCGGCCACAGCGCGGCGAAGGTAGAGGGGAATTGCGGCTGCTCAAAGATAAGCATGCCGGCGCAAAGCGGTATCATGCAGCCGATAGCGCCGACAAACAGCACGCAGGCGGTGGAAACGCGGTCGCGCAGCTGATAAACGCCGGTCAGATATACGCCGTACAGCAGCGCCGAGATAAAGGCCGCCGCATCGCCGATGAAATTGCCGGCGCTGGGCTCCGCCTTGCCGCTGAGCAATATCACCGCGCCGACCAGGGTAACGACGATGCCGAGCAGAAAGACCTTACGCACCTTTTCCTTGAACACAAAGAGGGATATCGGCACCACGGCAAAGATATGCATATTGGCGAACAGGTTGGCGTTGGCCTGCGTAGTCATGTTCAGCGACAGATTCCACAGCGCGATATTGACGCCGAGCATGACGCCGGAGATGATTATCACCAGCATATCCTTGCGCGAGATGCGCTTCAGCTCCCGCCAGACCAGCGGCAGCAAAAAGGGCAGCGAAAACAGCATGCGGTAAAAGCCGGTGGCGATCGGCCCCAGCTGCGAAAAGCGCACAAAAACGCCACCCAAAGCGAAGCAAAGGACGGCGATCAGATATACGAACATATATTTGAGCTCATTATTTCTTTCCATGCGCATATTATATACTCATTTTGCGCGTTTGACAATATATTTGACAATCGCCTTTGCATCCGCTATAATAGCCATATCATCCGGCATGAGCCGAACAATGAGAAAGGTACGACAGCAAGAGCATGGAAGACGCCGATTGTAGCGCCGACGAACCTGATTATTATTTAATATGCTGATACGGGGGCATGGCTTGTGCGAGTTTCATACACAGGCTGTGTCTTTTTGACTTTTGCACCCTGATCATTGAGCGTTATCCAACAACCGATTAAGGATGTGACATTTTTGGAAGACCCGCTGTTACGACAATTACTGCTGCTGCTGCTGCTGATCGCCGTCAACGCCTTCTTTGCTGCGGCGGAGATCGCCTTCATCTCGCTGAACGGCAATAAGCTGCGCAAAGAAGCCGAGGAAGGCGACAAGAAATCGGCGCGCGTCCTGCGTGTGGTGGAAAAGCCCGGCAGCTTTCTTTCGACGATACAAATAGGCATCACGCTGGCCGGTTTCCTCGCCTCGGCTTTCGCCGCCGATAGCTTCTCCGACCGGCTGGTGGATTGGATGATCGAGAGAGTCGGCTTTACCCTGCTTTCGCCCGCCGCGCTAGACACGCTGGCGGTGATCGTGATCACGCTGATACTCTCCTATGTGACGCTGGTATTCGGCGAGCTGGTGCCCAAGCGCATCGCCCTGCTCAAATCGGCCAGGGTCGCCGCGATGGCCGCCTCGGTGATCGGCTTTTTCGCGGTGATCTTCAAGCCGCTGGTCTGGCTGACCTCCGCCTCCACCGACGGCGTGCTCAAGCTGTTCGGCATCAATCCCGACGCCGAGAGCGAAGCCGTCACCGAGTCGGAGATACGGATGATGGTCGATATCGGCGAGGAAAAGGGCGCGATCGAACCGCAGGAAGCGGAAATGATCGAAAATATCTTTGAGTTCAACAACCAGACCGCCGGCGACGTGATGATACATCGCAAGGATATGAAAGTGCTGTGGCTGGATGATACGCCCGAGGAGATCATCAGCCTGATCGCCGAAAGCGGCCTGTCGCGCTTCCCGGTATGCGGCGAGGATATCGACGACATAGTCGGCATTATCCGCACCAAGGAATTCCTGCTCAACGCCCATTTAGAGCAGCCCAAGCCGCTGCGCGAGCTGTTGGCGCCCGCCTATTTCGTGCCGGAGACGGTGATGGCGGATAAGCTGTTCCGCGATATGCAGCAGAAAAAGACGCATCTGGCCATCGTCGTCGACGAATACGGCGGCACCGCCGGTCTGGTGACGCTGGAGGACCTGTTAGAGGAGATAGTCGGCAATATCTACGACGAATTTGACCCCACCGATACGCTGGAGATCATCCGCCTTGAGGACAACCTGTGGCGCGTGGCCGGCGCCGCCGAGATCGACTACGTGGCCGCGGAGCTTCAGATCGAGCTGCCCGAGGATGAGGAATTCGACACCATGAGCGGGCTGATCATCGCCGCGCTGCAAGAGATCCCCGCCGATGACAGTCATCCCGAGCTGGACGCTTTCGGCCTGCATATACGCGTTGAGCGCATATTAGACCGCCGCATCGAATGGGCGCTGGTCAGCATTCTGCCGCCCGCGGACGACACGGCGGCCGCCGATAGCACCGGGGACGAGCAGGATTGACCGCCCCATACGCCTGTATGTTCGCCGCCGGACAAACGCAGCAGCGGCCGGAGTATTAATCTAATAAGGCCGCCGTTTGCGCGCCATTGACACAAGAAAACCACCCTATTAGGCGGCGCGCCTTAGGGTGGTTTTATTATGTCATGCTATCGCTGCCTGATCCAATGCGCTGCACTTTCGCTCCGTGATGCCTTGTTTTCGCTGTTGCTGCGCGCTTTAGGACAATGAAGATAGAAAAGACGGCAGCTATTGCCTGACCGCGTATGTTTTTCACGGTATTGTCTTTTCGGCTTTTCAAAACGCGGCCTGGGCTGTGCGCCGGCTTTGCTCTTCGGAGCAATACAGCATGCTTAAAATAGGGATGCTTAGTCTTTCGGCAGCGGCGCGGGGGGATCCGTGCGGCGAAGGGTCTTAAAGCCCTCGATCGTCAGATCCAGCGCCAACACGATCAGCAGCACGATGAGCAGGATCTGAAAACCCTGGGTGCCGAAGCTGAAGCCGCCGGCGCTGATGGTCTGGATATTTTTGTGCAAGGTCAGTATTAGCGCGGAAAGGGTGGCGATCAGCATAAAGGCCATCGGAACATAGAACATCTTGTTGTTTTTACCGCTATTGCCCAGCCAGGCCGCTGCCGCCAGCAGCGCCAAAGCCGCCAACAGCTGATTGGCGGAGCCAAAGAGCGGCCAGATCCTGGCATAGCCGCCCACGGCCAGCCAGCCGCCGATGAGGACGGTGATGCCGGTGGCGAAATAAGGGTTGACGCAGAGCTTTTTGATCCCTCGCAGCTCCTCCTTCTTTTGGCCGCCGATGAGGAAAAACTCTTGGAACATATATCGTGCCAGTCGGGTGGCGGTATCCAGCGAGGTCAGGCAGAAAGCGGAGACGGAGAGGATGATCAGCGCATAAGCCACGTCGTATGTCGCTTCGCCCGCTATACCCTGGATCATGGTGGCGATGCCGGCGGCGAAAACCTGGGTGGGGGTGCCGGCGGGCATAGCGCCATCTTGGAACAGCACGCCCACGCAGATCAAGGCCACTACCGCCAGCGCGCACTCGATGAGCATCCCGCCGTAACCGATCACCTTGGCGTCCCGCTCATTATCCAACTGCTTGGCGGTGGTGCCGGAGCCGACCAGCGAGTGAAAGCCGGAAATAGCGCCGCAAGCCACGGTGATAAAGAGCAGGGGGAAAAGCGCATTGTCGCCGCTGAGGCCGCGAAAGCCGGTGAAAGCGGGCAGCTCCATGGCCGGATGCGTGCCGATGACGCCGGCAAAGGCGGCAAGCATCATCGCATAAAGCAAGAAGCTGCTAAGATAATCGCGGGGCTGGAGCAATATCCACACCGGCGTTACCGAAGCGATCGCTATATATACGCAGACAATGATCAGCCAGGCAGTACTGTCCAGATAGAGGGGGAATTTCAGCCCGAGGATGATGCAGATCACGATGCCGGCAACGCCGATGACGGTGGAGAGCGCCAAAGGCGCTTTGCGGCGATATACCGCAAAGCCGAAGATGATCGCCATCAGGATAAAGAGCAGGGAAATGGTCGCGGTGGAGCCGTTGGCCGCCACCCGGGAGCCGTCGTCGGCGACGCCGTCAAAGGTGCCCACCACGATGCTGGCAAAGGCCGCCACCACCAGGATCAGGGTCAAATAGGCAAAGCAGAGGAACAGCCTTTTGGCCTTAAGGCCAATGTTTTTCTCAATGATCACGCCAACGGAGCGGCCCTTGTGACGGATGGAAGCAAGCAGAGAGGAAAAATCCTGCACCGCGCCAAAGAAAATACCGCCGATCAGTATCCAGAGCAATACCGGTACCCAGCCGAATACCGCCGCCTGAATGGGGCCGTTGATCGGGCCTGCCCCGGCGATCGAGGCAAAATGATGCCCCAGCAAAACCGAAGCCTTAGCCGGCATATAGTCCATCCCGTCGCTTTGGGTATGGGCGGGAGTGACGCGGCGGGCGTCCACGCCCCATTGTTTGGCCAGCCAGCTGCCGTAGACGACGTAACCGATTATCAACACGCCGATGCTGATAAGCAAAATAAGCAATGAGTTCATAGCCCGTCCTCCTGGAGATAATAGCGGTCGCTAAAATATTAAGAAAAATAGCTGACTTGAGCGCCGCACATAACAGGGCGCAACGGCGGCAGCCAAACCGCGGTCAGCTTTGGCGGCTATCCCTTTGGCCGGACGCGGGTCGCCGGGCGAGCAGCTTTTCGAGCCCCGCCGCGACCTCTCTCCCCGCCCGGTTGGCATAGGTTCTATTCGCGCTGAGCTCCGCCGCCGCTACCCGAAATTCGCTCCAGCCATAAAAAGAGAATTTGAAGCTTTTATGATAGCGGATCGTGCGAAGCGCCTTTTTTACCTCGTCGTCAATAGTATCGGCTAATATCACCAATGAAATATAGGAGCACATATGCTCCGGATGGGGTTTGATGCGCCGCCGTCCCTCATGGAGCGCGGCGTCCGCATATTGCTGCCAGGCCGCCATATCCAGGTGCGTGAATAGAGCGAAAAAGGTGTATTCATGGTTTTCTGCCGCCCACAGCCGAGCCGATTTAGTGAGCACGTATTTTTCGGCGCGGGAATGGAATTCCGCCGCCGCCGCAAAAGGCAGCCCTTCGATAAAAAGGGTGCGTTCGATATCAAAATTGGCGGCATAGCTGGCCAAAAGCTGCTCCAGCAGCACGTTCGGGTTTTGTTCCATGGCGGCAGCCCTTATTCACGGGTCATCATCTGTATGCATGATACCACAGACAAGGGTATTTGAACAAGATGAAACTTTAGCATTCCGCCGCCTTGACTAAACTGTTTCCGGCCAAACCGCGCAAGGTATCCGCGCCCTGCCCTTCGGGCATTCCGATGCGCTGTACTCGCGCGGGAGTGGCAGAATTTTCAGTTTGTCCACTATTGACAGATGGGGCGGTTTGTGATAAGGTAGGGTCAAGAAAAGTCTTGCCACTGTTCGTCTCGGGCGTGATAATCGGGGAACTTTCGTTATCCGAAACAGTGCGCGGACTTTTTTTGTGCGTTATATACAATGTTTGGCCATCGAGTGTATGATGCTTGTCGGAAACATATTGGGTATATACATATTTGTCTCCTACCATTTTCTCAAAAATAATTACCGGCTTGCCGTCTTGCGTGGTCTTATTCGACAAATAAATATTGTCAGGAGCGTCCGCAACTTTTAATAGCAATAAAATATCTTCTTCTGTTACCGCTCGTTGCCCTCGCGGCATTTCGGCAGAAGCTTTCCCGTGCGAGTTTCTAATAATTTTTTGTATTTCATGATTGGAAATAGACAAATTATAGTTGCGGACATCAACGCCAGTTGACGAGTGGATTTGCGCTGCGAGATCGTTAGATATTTTACCGAGAAACAGCTTTGTTTTATCCGTGTGCCCAATAGAAGATAGCGCCTCTTGAATAAATATCTTAAAGTCCGAAATTGAGCGCATTATTTTAATTTTGTTGCTGGCTATCTTTGCAGCTTCTTTTGGTGTATATGGGATTATGTTCTTCGGGTTGGTTTCCCTTCCCGCCTCATTTTCGGCGGTTAAACCGGCTGTTTTTGCGGCTGGCGGGGTGTTTTGCGGCTCGTTCAAGCTGCCGCCCAGCCGCTTGATAGCCTTTGCCGCCGCTTCCTCGCTTTGCTGCATGCCGACGGGATTATAGATCGCGCTGCCGCCCAAAACATCAATACTGGCGATCTCGTCCGCTATCGTGCCAATGTCCGCCGCCTTGACTAAGCTGTTTCCGGCCAAACCGCGCAAGGTATCCGCGCCCTGCCCTTCGGGAACAGGCATAGAGGAATTGGTTTGCGTCTTTGTCGGCTTATAGGTTTGTCCGCTGATAGGCGAAGGAGCGGATGAAGTTGCTTTCGGCGGCAAGCCGTAATGCGCGCGGAGAATAGCCTCGATCTGAGCGAGGTCGTCGGTGGGGAGAGAAAAGCGAATATCCTGCTGCTCGGGGTTGAACCGCTGGGATAAGGGGATGATATTGCCGTTGTCGTCGTAGGTGATAGGGTCGTCAAAATTTTCCTTGCTTTTTTCAGCAGAATAGTCTATAATGGGCATAGAAACGTTGCTAAGGAATTTAACCTGCGGATTTCTTCCGTATGAGTTAATGATGTCCTTAGTAACGTTGCTCTAACCGGCTGAGTTTACGCCGATATTATAAAAAAGTGTGTACTTTTATGTGTACTCGATAGAAAAACCCCGCACATTTTTTGGCGGGGATTTTTCTTTTGGTGGAGATGAGGGGTAGCAGGCTTGGGACAAGTTTTGTCCTCGGGTATTACCGCTTATGTAAGATATACGCTGCTCAGCGCGTGGTTCGCGCAAACATGCCACCGGCATGTTTACGCTCCCATTCGAATCCCCTTCCATAAATCTTACCAATAAAAAAACCGCCCAACGGCGGTCTTTTTATTGGTGGAGATGAGGGGATTCGAACCCCTGACCTCCGCGATGCGAACGCGGCGCTCTCCCAACTGAGCCACACCCCCATATTTCCTGAAGCCGAGGTTTATTTTATAATAAGCTTTGGCGTTTGTCAATGCTTTTCCGGCGATCGGCGTTTATTATCGCATATGGCGCGAGTGCGGCGTTTATGGTAGAATGACAGTATGGCGAGAATCATCCGCAAACGCTATAAACGCCGCCGCCGTTACGGCGCGCGCGCATTATTGCTGCTGATAGCGGCGTTGCTGTTATGTCTGATATTGCCCTCGACCGGTACGGAGCGCGACGGGCAGCCGTCGCCCGAGCTGGCCGCCGAGCAGACGTTGCAGGTGCATTTCATCGACGTCGGGCAGGGCGACGCGCAGCTGCTGATCTGCGAGGGGCAGACGCTGCTGCTGGATGGCGGCACGCCCGAAAATGCCGACGGCCTGTCCGCCTACCTGCGCGAACACGGCGTGCGGCGGCTCGATTATATCGCGGCCAGCCATGCGCATAGCGACCATGTCGGCGGACTGAGCGGGCCGATCGCCGATCTGGAGATCGCGCAGGCGTTGGCGACGCTCGATCAGCCGGTCAACCCGTCGTTCGAGATTTTCCTCGAGGAATTGCAGCAGCGGCGGATACCCTTGACCGTGATCGGCAGCGGCGACAGCCTGACGCTGGGCGGAGCCGAGATCAGCGTGCTTGCGCCGGCGGAGGGCGGCGACGGCGGCAACGACTATTCGCTGGTGCTGCGCGTGGTCTACGGACAGACGGTGTTCCTGTTCACCGGCGATTGCGAATATCAGGCCGAGCAATGGCTGCTCGACAGCGGCGCGCCCTTATCCGCCGACGTGCTCAAGGTCGGGCATCATGGCAGCTCCGACGCGAGCGGTTATCGCTTCCTGCGCGAGGTGGCGCCGGAATTTGCGGTGATCAGCTGCGGCAGCGGCAATGACTACGGTCATCCGCATGAGCAGCTGCTCAGCCGCCTGCGCGACGCGGAGGTATGCCTGTACCGCACCGATATACATGGGCATATCGTGTTTGTCAGCGACGGCGAGCAGATCAGCGTCAGCTGCCAATATGATTAGAAAAAAGCCCGCCCTCCCTTAGGCGGCGCGCCTTAGGCGGCGCTTGCACGGCTGATAGAAGCGGCGCTTGCGCGCCATGCTCAGGGCGGCCGGGCGGTCTTATGCTTTAACGCCTATATTAAGGCACAGGGTCAATACAGAAGCAGAGCACACACAACACAGACAAGGCGGCCAAGCCCTGATATGCTTGACCGCCCTTTGATGATTATGAGAAATGCGTCAACGCTCCATAAATCTGTGCAGCATAGCCGCAAGCTCGGCGCGGCTGGCCTCGCCCTGCGGGTCGAGCGTTCCATCGTCCCTGCCCTGTATGATCCCGTGCATAGTCATCCAGCACATCGCCTCATAGGACCAGTCGGAAACCGCGTCCGCGTCGGGGTGATCCAGCGGGAACATCCACGCGCCCGCAAAGCCCTCGCCCTTAGACTTGGCGTAGCGGTATAAGAACGCCGCCAGCTGCTCGCGGGTCACGGGATCGTCCGATCCGAATACGTCGTTGCCGTAGCCCTCGGCAATGCCGGTTTGCGAAGCCCAGTTGACCGCGTCGAAATACCAGCTCTGCGTCAGATCCGTAAAGCCGCTGTCATAATCGGCTAAAATCGGGCTGCCCTCCATGCGCCACAGCACGGTGACCAGCATAGCGCGGGTGGTCGTGCCATGGGGCGTAAAGCTGTTGGCCGAAACGCCGGTGAACAGCTCGTTCATGTAGGCGTAAGCCACGTCCGCATAATACCATGCGCTTTCCGCCACATCCACGAAGGGGAAGCTGACCACAGCATACCGCGAGAGATGGTCGGTGAAGAATTCCACACAGCCGGTGCTGCTGTTATACACGCCCTGCATGGGCTGGATGGAGCCGTCGTCTGCTAAGAACCATACCGTCAGGCTGGCGGCAGTTTCGTTGTCTTTCAGCGTATAGGGGATGGAGAACTTGATCTGGCCGCCGTTGAAGCTGCTGATCTTTTCGCCGTCCACGTAGATGTTGGCGTCCACGACCAGTACAGAGCTGGCCTGCGTGCCCAGCACGTTCCGCTGTTCGTCGCTCAGGGAGATGCTCTTGATCTCCGCTATTTCCACTCGCAGCTCTCCGTCCTGCCGGCTCACGGCGTTGACCGCAGTATCGTCCAGAGTTACCGTGCCGCTGGGCAGTATCACAGCCAAGCCGCCGCCGAAAGCCTCAGCGATCGCCGCGACCAGGCTCTGCGGGATCACCGCCTCGCTCACGTCCAGCTGTGACAAGTCCAGACTGACCGTGCCGGTATTCGCCTGGCCGGAGATGATCTCCGCCAGTTGATCATCGGTAACTTCTATCGTCGCCGTATCGCCGGAGACTCTGGCCGTCGTCTGGACGCTGCCCTCGTTGTTGCTCAGCTTCACAGTCACAGCAGTGGCAGTAGAGCCGCCACCCCCGCCGCCGGCGGGCGTCCAATTCGCGCTAACGGTTACATCGTTATCCGGCATGGTAAAGGTGGTGGTCGTGCTGCGTGCGTTAGCAAGGGTAACGCCGTCGCTGTTTACCGTCCACCCGGTAAAGGTATAATTGCTGCGCGTCCCGGCGGCTATCGTTACATCAGCGCCCTCTGCGTAGCGCCCCGCGCCGCTTGTTGCGGCATAACTGCCGTTGACGGTTACGGCGTAGGAGATGGGCGCGGGCGGCGTTCCCGTGCAGTTGACTGATCCCGCCCCGGCCGAAGCGCTGCAAACCACACAGTCTGCGTTCAGGTTGCCTGTGGTGCAAAGGGTGGTGCAGGTGCAATCGGCTGCGCTGGGCGTTCCCTGGCAGTTGTTCCACCCATTCATGACGCAAAATTGGCAGGTCGGGTTCTGGGTCTCGGGCTCCGAGCCGCAACGAGTGGTGCAGGTGCAATTGGCAGCGCTGAGCTCTCCCGTGCAGGCGTCAGCATTTGTCAGGCAATACAGGCAGTCCGTGTTCACGTTCTCCGGGCTGCACCGGGTGGTGCAGGTGCAATCGGCTGCGCTAAGCGTTCCCCGGCAATCGCCTCCCCCCCCCATATGGTTGCAATACGGGCAGTCCGTGTTCGCGTTCCCCGGGCTGCACCGGGTGGTGCAGGTGCAATCGGCTGCGCTGGGCGTTCCCACGCAGGCAGAAATCCCACTCGTACCTCCATCGCGGCAAACCGGGCATTCTTGGTTTACTGAAGAGGTGGTACACAGGGTGGTGCAGCTGCAATCATCCAAGGCAAAGGCTGCGCCGGGCATAAGCCCCAGCAAAAGGCAGACTGCCAGCAAAAGAAACGATCCATTTTTTCTCATGTTCATATGTTTACTCCCCCTCTTCGGCAAGGACTCCCACAATTTCATCTATACACTATATATCATAGGGTATTATGGTGATTTGTCAATGGATTGTACGGATTTAGCTTGTAATAATGGCAAAATAACTTGTTTTTTGGCCTGTTTTACGCTATGCTGTCCTTATATATCAGAAACGGGGGCTGCGCCGTGGACAAAAAGCTGATGATGGACAGATCCATCCACATCATTACCGAATACTACAAAAACAATCTGGGGCCTTTCTTTGACGGCATGGACGAGGACGTGCTGTGGATAGGCCCGGTCATGGGTCAATGGCTGCGGGGCAAGGAGGCCATGCTCAAGGCGTGGGAGGCGGAAAAGCACGACCTCACCTTCAGTATGCGGAATATTTCCGCCACCCATATCCCCCTCGGCTCCGCCGCCTGCGCGGTGGTGCTGCGGTACGAGGTCTACACCCACTACCCCAGCGGCGTTACCCATCTGCACAACCAGCGGCTGCACTACACGTGGCGGGAAAAGCGGGAGGGCGGCGGGGAGAAGCGGCAGCTCATTTCCGTGATGCACATATCCAACGCCGAGCAGATGGACGAAAGGGACGCCATCTACCCGGTACATTATGAAAACGTGGCAGCCCACAAGTACGCGGAATACAGCTCCGGCAAGCTGGCGCGAATGCGGGTACAGGCGACGGACGGCTCGCTGCACATTCTGCTCTCCACCTCCATTTTGTATATAGAAAGCAGCAGCGCGCGCCAATGCAAGGTACATACGAGGGACGGCGAGGTTTTGACGACGGCCACGCTGTCAGACTTTGAGGCGGCCTATGCGGAGAGCTTTATACGGGCGCACAGCGGCTATCTGGTAAACCCGATGTACGTGCGCGAGGTGAGGCGGTTTCAATGCCTGATGGAAGGCGGCGCGGTCATTCCCATACCTGAAAAGAAATATACCAGGTTCAAAAAAGCGCTGTCCGCTTGGGCGGATAAATGGAATTGAGCGGCTGACAGAAGCGGCGGCGGAGCGCCGGTAACAGCGATGAAATAATGATTAATATTATAGTTAGCTGATCAGCCCGAATACGCAATACTCATGGTTCAGGAAAACTGCAAAGTATGCCGTAGCGGGAGCGCGGGCGCAAAAAAACGCCGCCGGACGGTATCCGTCCAACGGCGCATGAGCCGCTGCTTAGCCGCGCAGCTGTATTGCCAGCTCTTGCAGGTAGTGGCGCACCTCGTCCAAGCTCTCGATGACGAGCTCCTTGCCGGTGATATAAGTCAGCGTATTTTGCCATTCCGGCAGGGAGTAGTCTTCGGGGGTAAGGGCGCAAAGCACTCTGTTGACCGCCGGCCGGTTTTCATCCAAATGCAGATCGGACAAGAACGGCACGCCGGCGCGGTCTTTGATGGTGAACAGCAGTAATTCCATAGTTTAGCACATCCTAACTATCATATACTTACTTGACGGCAATAATATAAGAGATAAGCTCCTTGACGTTCATTGTCAAGGCGACAACGATAGCGGATACTAATATGAAACTATTAATATTTTATGCCTAAAAAATCGTTTTGTCCAGTAATCAGGTCAAAAAAACAAGGGAAAAATGTGAAATTTCCTGATATAATTTCCAAATATCGCGGATTTGACATAAAAACAGAGCCGTCTTAAGACGGCTCTGTTTTTATCTCATGGATATGCAGCGCTGTTTCGCTATTTGAGCGGCGCGTGGCGCAGCAGCAATCTTGCGGCCGCGCCGGCGATCAGCGCCGCCGCCGCATAGCCGAGCAGCAGCGCCAGCGGGCTGCCGAGCAGCAGCGCCGCCAGACGGGTCATGCCCTGACCCAATATCATGCCGAAGCCGGTATTGCCGATGGTCAGCGGCAGGCCGATGAACAGCATGACCGGTACCGCTACGGCTACGACGATGCTCCAGAAGCGCGGCAGGCGGTAGAAGATCAGCGAGATCATCATGCCCCCCAGCGCCGACGCCATATAACCGCCGAAGCTGACCAGCATATTGCCCGCCGCCGACAATTCTCCGGGCGGGTTCATTTCAAACAGCATATAGTAGAAGCCGTTGATATAGCCGGGGGCGGCGGCGTTTACGGCATGCGCCAGCGTCAGCAGCAGCTGCCCGCTCGCGGCCAGCAGCAGCGAGCCGGCGGCGCATACGGCCAGCAGCGCGGCAAAGGCGGTGCGGCGACCCACGCCGTTTTGCAGCAGCATCCGCGTATCCTCGCGCACCGAGACGATGCCGATCACCAGCATCATCACCATCGCGGAGAATTCAAACACGCCCCAGACGCCGACCTCGGAGTCCAGCTCCGCCAAATTGGAATGGGCGGCGAGCGCGGCGCAAAACAGCAGCGCCACCACCAGACAGAGTACGCCGACGCTGGACAGCATATCCTTGAACATATAGCGGAAAGCCGCGATAAAGCTATTCTTAGTCATTGTGTGCATCCTCCTTGTTCATCAGCTCGATGAAATAATTTTGCAGGTCGATGGCGGTAAATTCCAGACCCTGCGGCGCGTCGCCGTTCGGCCTCTCGCCGCTCACGCATACCGTCTTCAAGCCGCCCAGACTGTTGGCCGAAAGCAGCTGCTTATCCGCGCAGAAGGCGTCCACCGCCGCCGCCGGCCCCGAGACGCAATAGCCGTCATGCAGCAGCAGCTCTACCGGCTCGTTCTTGATCAGGCGGCCGTTGCGGATGATCACCGCCTGCTCGATGATATTTGCCGCCTCGGCGATCAGATGCGTGGAGATGATGACGGTGCAGGGGCGCTCGGCGTATTTCTCGATCAGCAGCTTGTAGAACATATCGCGATGCTGCGCGTCCAAGCCCAATACCGGCTCATCCAGCAGCAGATACGGCGTGTTTACCGCCAGCGCCAGCACCAGCTTGAATATCGAGGCATAGCCGGTTGACAGCGCGGTGATCTTCTTTTTCAGCGGCAGCTCAAATTTGGCCGCCAGCTCCAGCGCGTATTGATAGTCGTAGCCGGGATAGAACAGCGCGGTCATTTTCAGCGCCTTGCCGACGCGCATATCGTCGGGATAGAGATTTTTCTCGCTGACCATGAACAGCCGTCCCAGCACGCGGTCGTTGTCGGCTACCGGCTCGCCGTCGATGGCGACGCTGCCGCTATCGGCGTAGAGGCGGTTGGCGATCAGATTGAGCATCGTCGTTTTGCCCGCGCCGTTATTGCCCAGCAGCCCGTAGATCTTGTTTTCTTCAAAGGTGATATTGATATCATCCAGGGCCAGCGTATGGCCAAAGCTCTTGCTCACCTGTTTAAGCTCGATCGTCATCCAAATACCCTCTTTCTATTAATTTGCTCAATTCCTCTTGATCGACGGCCAATTTTTTGGCCTCGGCCAGCAGCGGCCGCACATAGTCCTGATAGAAGCTTTCCTTGCGTCTTTGGGCGATGCGCCCGCGCGCTCCCTCGCTGACGAACATCCCCAGGCCGCGCTTCTTATACAGCAGCCCGCTGTCAACGAGGATATTCACGCCCTTGAGCGCGGTAGCCGGATTGATGCGATAGTTGACCGAGATCTCGGTGATCGACGGTATGCGCTGTTCTTCCGCGTAAGCGCCGCTGAGGATCGCGTTCTCCAGCATTTCGGCGATCTGCAAGAAGATCGACCTTTGCTCATCCAGATTTGTTTGCATTGACTCACTTCCTTTTGCCTTAATACTACTTTATTACTCAGCCGGTTAATTAGTTGAGTAACTAACCACAAGACCATGATAGACCTATGGCGGCGTTTTGTCAAGTCTTTTTTGCAAAAAAATATTTATATTTACGAAAGACCAGCGTAATAATAGTATTATCATTGACGCGCCGGACGCCGGCTCGCGCCTGCCGGCGCGGCGCTTGCATATCCTTTTGTATAAATGTATAATAGCTATGGTGCAAGCGCGTAATGACGGCTGCAACGAAACGGTACGGCTAAAAAAGGAGAACCATATGAGCGAGGGCTTTCTGCACGTTACCAGCGAGACCGGCGTTTTAAAGCGGGTGATGCTGCATCGTCCGGGCGCGGAGATGGAGTATCTGATGCCGCGTCAGCTGGGCGATATGCTGTTCGAGGATATACCGTGGGTAGCGCGGATGCGCGTCGAGCATGACGACTTCGCGGCGGCGCTGCGCAAAAGCGGCGCGGAGGTCGTATATATCGAGGACTATATCCGCTGCATACTGGCCGAGCGCGAGATCGCCGAGCAGTTCATCGACGAGGCCTTTGCCGAGGAATTGGGCGGCGAGCGCGCCGAAATGCGCCGCATCAAGGAGATATTCCTCTCCTCCGACGCGGCGGAGCGCACCGCCTTTGCCATCGCCGGCATCAGCCCGCGCGATATCAACGCTCTGCCCGAGAGCCTGGCCGATTTTTTCCCGCAGGAGACTGATTATTGGCTCAAGCCGCTGCCCAATATGTATTTTACCCGCGACCCGGGCGCGGTGATCGGCGGCGGCATAGTGCTGTGCTCGATGAATACGCCGGCGCGCCGCCGCGAGGCGCAGCTGCTGCGGCTGGTGGCGCTTCATCATCCCGATTTCGCCGGTACGCCGGTCATCTTTAATAATGCTGAATATCGTATGCCGATCGAAGGCGGCGATATATTGGTGCTGTCCGAGCGCGCGGTAGCTATCGGCTGCTCGCAGCGCACCGGCCTGCACGCTATCGACTACGTCGCATCCAAGCTGCTCGGCGAGCGCAGCGCCGTGCAAAGCGTGCTGGCGGTGCAAATACCGCCGGAGCGCGCCTTTATGCACCTGGACACGGTAATGACCATGGTCGATCCGGCCAGCTTTATCGTTTACCCGCGTATCCTTGACGAAGTCAGCGTGGTCGAGATCAGCCGCGGCCGCGAGGGACGGCTGCAATACCGCTGCCATGACGAGCTGCGCGGCGCTCTGGCGTCGGCTCTGGGGCTGGACGAGGTGCGCATCCTGCTGTCCGGCGGCGGCGACCGGCTGATCGCCGCGCGCGAGCAATGGAACGACGCCGCCAATACGCTGGCGGTCGCGCCGGGGCGGGTGCTGGTGTATAACCGCAATTCCGTGTCCAATCAGGGGCTGCGCGAGCATGGTATCGAGACGATCGAGATCGAGGGCAGCGAGCTGGTACGCGGACGCGGCGGCCCGCGCTGCATGAGCATGCCGCTGTACCGCGAGGATATACGCTGATGAGCGGCCGTATCGAAGCCGCCAAGGCCGAGTGCCGCGAGCAGGCGCGGCGGCGTTTGGCGGCGATCGACAGCGCGCGCCTGCAGGCTGAGGACGCGGATATCACCGCGCAGGTGCTGGCGCTGCCGCAATACGCGGCGGCGCGCAGCGTCTTTTGCTATGTGGCGGCGGGGCGCGAGCCGGCGACAGCGGCCATTATCGGGCAGGCGCTGGCGGCGGGCAAGCGGGTGGCCGTACCGCGTATCGAGGCGGCGGGAGCGATGTCGGCGCGGCTGATCGGCGGCCTGGATGAGCTGCACGACGGCGCGTACGGCATAGCTGCGCCCTCCGCCGCTGCGCCGGTAATGGCGGCGCAGGAGCTGGAGCTGGCGATCATCCCCTGCGCGGCCTGTGACCGTGACGGGCGGCGCCTGGGCAAGGGCGGCGGTTATTATGACCGCTATCTGGCCGCAAGCCGCGCCTATCGCGTGGCTCTGTGCCGCAGCGAGTGCCTGTTCGAGCGGCTGCCCGTTGCCGGACATGATATACTGATGCATTTAGTAGTGGCTGACCGCTTGTAGCTTCTTAAACAAAAACTCACAAATAATTCAGCGATTGTTCATTTGCTATGGCGGCATATCTGCGCTATACTATAATCGTTGGCAAGACAATGGGATCAGGAGGTGCGATATGGCGGATATATTTGAAAAGATCAGTCAGGCGACCAAGAACGTGGCCGAGAACGTCGGCAAAGCGTCGAAAAACGCCGCCGAGGCTGCCGGCAACAAAATAGAAGAGGTGCGGCTCAACGGCCGTATCAATGATGAGAAGAAGCGCATCGAGCTGTATAAGGCGCAGATCGGCGAAAGCGTGTGGCAGGAGCATCAGCAGGGCAAGGTCTATGACGGCGAGGTCGGCGAGCTGGTAGCGCAGATCGTCTCCGCTTACAGCAATATCCGCTCGATCGAGGATGAGCTGGAGGCGCTCAAGCAAAGCGCCGCGCCCGCCGCGCCCGCCGCCGCCAATGCGCAGAGCTGTCCGGCCTGCGGCGTGGCCGTGGGCGACGGGATCAAGTTCTGCCCCAACTGCGGCCGCCCGCTCAGCGAGCCGGAGCCTGCTCCTGCGGCGCAGCCCGCCGCCGCCGTATGCCCTGTCTGCGGCGTCGAGGTCAGCGGGGAGTACAGGTTCTGCCCGGCATGCGGAGCGCCCATGTAGCCCAGCCCGACAGATCAGCGGTTTCGCGGAGAACAAAACCCCGCCATGCTAAAGCACGGCGGGGTTTTTTGCTTTGACCCGTCAACAGGCACGCGATCAGCGGCGGATGACGTGCTCGCGGCGCGGGCCGTTGCCGATGCTGGAGAAGGGTACACCGATAAAGCGCTCGGCAAACTCGATGTACTCGCGCGCCGCTTGCGGCAATTTATGATAATCGCTGACGCCGCGAATATCGCAATTCCAGCCCTCCAGCACCTTGAGCACCGGCCTGGC
This sequence comes from Bacillota bacterium, assembly GCA_030527285.1. Classification (GTDB taxonomy): domain Bacteria; phylum Bacillota; class Dehalobacteriia; order UBA4068; family UBA4068; genus JAUNBC01. Next base: position 46,224 of record JAUNBC010000006.1, read on the forward strand.
CTTTTTCAGCCGCGGCGTGGCGGGAAAATCCGTCGTCTGCTCGCCGTCGATCTCATAGGCGACGCATACCGGTATCTGCGGCAGATAGGAAAGCGCGTCCAGGACGGTGAAGGCGACCTCGGTGGCCGACTGCACGCGCACGCCATAGCGCGAGGCTACCAGATCCAGCCAGCCCATGCGCCGCGGGCGGCCTGTCGTCGCGCCGTATTCGCCGCCGTCGCCGCCGCGTTTGCGCAGCTCGTCGGCCTGCTCACCGAAGATCTCGCTGACGAATTCGCCGCCGCCCACCGCCGAGGAATAGGCCTTGACCACGGCGATGATACGCCCGATATGCCCGGGCGGCAGACCCGCGCCCACCGCGCCGTAGGCGGCGATGGTATTGGACGAGGTGACCATCGGATAGATGCCGAAATCAACGTCCTTGAGCGCGCCCAGCTGCCCTTCGAGCAGTATTCTCTTGCCCTCGCGCACCGCCTGATGCAAATAGGCAAAGCTATCGCCGATATACGGCTTGAGCAGCTCGCGGTATTCCCGAAGCGTGGCGGCGACGGCGGCGGGGTCGAGCAGCGGCTGATGATAGAGATGCTCGAGCAGCGTATTCTTGACCGCGCACACGGCGGCCGCCTTATCGGCCAAATAGCTGTCCGCCTCTAACAGCTCGCAGAGCTGGAAGCCGGTCTTGGCAAATTTATCGGCGTACGCGGGCGCAATGCCGGAGCGCGTGGAGCCAAAGCTGCGTCCGGCCAGCCGCTGCTCCTCGTAAGCGTCGAACAGCTTATGATACGGCATCACTAACTGCGCGCGCTCGGAGAGCAGCAACCGCGGGCGCGGCACGGCAGCCTGCTCCAAGGCGGCCAGCTCGTCGCGAAAATTCTCCGGCGAGAAGACCGCGCCGTTGCCGATGACGTTGACCACATGGCTGTGGAATACGCCGGACGGTAGCTGATGCAGCGCGAATTTGCCGTATTGATTGACGATGGTATGACCGGCGTTAGCCCCGCCCTGAAAGCGGATAACGATATCCGCGGCGGCGGCCAGCGCGTCGGTCAGCTTGCCCTTGCCCTCGTCGCCCCAGTTAGCGCCAACGATCGCCGTGATGCTCATACTTCCACCTTCGTTTCGATAGTTTGTCCCTGATAGGAGGCCAACAGCGGCTCGATGCGCCGCGTCAGCAGCCGCTGCACCTGCCGCGCCGCCACGCCGGTATAAGCGGCGGGGTCGAGCAGCTGCGCCAGCTCCTGCTCGTCAAGGCCAAAGTCCGCGTCGGCGGCGATCAGCCGCAGTAATTCGGCGGCGCCGTTTTGCGCATAGCGGCGGATCTTTTCATGCAGCTCCTGCCGGTCGCCGCCGGCCTTCACCGCGCGCATCATCAGATTTTCGGTTGCCATGAACGGCAGCTCGGCGGCTAAATTCTCCAGCGCCTTATCGCAATGCGCCTCCAAACCGCCGCTGATATCCGCGACCAGGTTCAGCACCGCGTCGCAGGCGAGAAAGCCCTCGGCCATAGCGATGCGGCGATTGGCGGAATCGTCAAGGCTGCGCTCCAGCCATTGGCTGGCGGCGGTCAGCGCCGGATTGAGCGCGTCGGTAATGATATAGCGCGCCAGCGCGCAAATGCGCTCCGCGCGCATCGGGTTGCGCTTATAGGGCATGGCCGAGCTGCCGACCTGCGCCGCCTGACGCGGCTCGGACAACTCGCCCTCATGCTGCAGCAGCCGTATATCGGTGGCGAATTTGGAGGCCGACTGGGCGACGCCCGACAGCAGGCCGAGCAGCCGCGCATCGGTCTTGCGCGAATAGGTCTGGCCGGATACGTCCACCGGCTCGCTAAAGCCCATCTTCTCGGCGATCAGCTGATCGAGCTGCTGCACCCGCGCCGCGTCGCCGTCGAACAACGCCAAAAACGACGCGCCGCTGCCGGTAGTGCCCTTGCAGCCCAGCGGACGCAGGCTGCCGCGCAGATAGCGCAGGTCGTCGATATCGTCGGCAAAATCCTGCAGCCACAGCGCGGCGCGTTTGCCGATAGTCACCGGCTGCGCCGGCTGAAAATGCGTATAGCCAAGACAGGGCGCATCCTTGTAGCGGTCGGCAAAAGCGGCCAGCGCGCGCACCACCGCGAACAGCCGCGCCTCGATGATATCCAGCGCGGCGGTAAATATCAGTATATCGGCGTTATCGTCCACATAAGCGGAGGTCGCGCCCAGATGGATGATCGGCCGCGCCGTCGGGCAGACCAGCCCGTAGGCATATACGTGCGCCATCACGTCATGGCGTATCTGCTTCTCCTTGGCCTCGGCGGCGGCAAAGTCGATATCGTCAAGATGCGCGCGCAATTCCGCTAACTGCTCATCGCTGATCGGCAGCCCCAACTGCTGCTCGGCCTCGGCCAGCATCAGCCATAGACGGCGAAAGGTGCGGAATTTGTATTGATCGGAGAACAGATAGCGCATCTGGGCTCCGGCATAGCGCCCGGCAAGCGGGGAAATGTAATTATCGCGGCTCTCGGTCATAGCGTCACCCCCGAAAAAATTATCTCTGATCATATCATACCCGCCGCTATCAGCATCAGTCGATGCGGGCGGCGAAATCGAGCAGTATCTGCCGCAGCTCGGCCACGCTGTCGGCCACCAGCTCCGCGCCGGCGGCGGCCAGCGCCTCGCCGCTGCAAGCGCCATAGCTGACGGCGCAGCAGGCGATACCGGCGGCGCGCGCGCAATAGAAGTCGTAGAGGCTGTCGCCGACGAATATCGACCGCTCGGGCGCGGAGCGGGACAGCTCCATCGCTTTCAGCGCCGGCCCGGGGCCGGGCTTGTGGTCGGGGCAATTCTCGCAGGTGACGATCACCGAAAAATAGTCATAGACGCCGATATCATGCAGCGTGCTGAAGGCGGCGCGGTCGCGCTTGGAGGTGGCGATGCACAGCGTATGCCCGTCGTCACGCAGCCGCTGCAACAGCTCGGGTATGCCGTCGAAGGCGCGCGGACGGAGCGGACAGCGGTCAAAATACTCCATGTATTTATCGGCGTACTCGCGCCCGCGCCCCGCGCCGAGAAACAGCTCGCCGGTATCGGTGAGCGGCATGCCGATGCAGGAGATGATCTGCTCATCGCTGACGCCGCTGATACCCAGCTCGGCCATCGCGCCGCGCGTGGACATAACGATGATCGGTATAGTATCGGACAGCGTGCCGTCCAGGTCAAAGATAAAAGTACCCGTCATTGCTCCTCCCCAACCGCCGCCAAGCCGGCGCAGGCGGCCTGATATACCTGCTTGACGCTGACCCCGTGCCGCGCGGCAGCCGCCGCGCAATCGTCATATTCGGGGGCGATATTATTACCGGACAGCTTGACGCGGATCTCGCCATAAGCGGTAGCGACGGCGACGCTGCGCCGCGGCTGCACGATACGCCGTTCGCGCCTGATGCGCAGGCCGATGGCCGTAGTCTCGGCAAAGATAGCCGCGATCACCGCCTCGGTGCAGCAGGGCGGCGCAAGCACGCACAGCGCGTAAGCGGGACGCTGCTTTTTCATCATACACGGCGTGTAGCTGATATCCAACGCTCCGGCGGCAAAAGCCCTGTCCCACAGCGCGGCCAGCAATTCGCCGCCGCAATCGTCGATATTGGTCTCCAGCACGTCCACCTCGTCGGCGCTATACCCGGCGCTGCCGCCGACCTCGCCCAGCACCGCGCGCAGGATGTTCGGCTGCGGCAGCTGCTTATGCCCCGCGCCGCGCCCCAGGGCCAGCTGCACGAACGGCGGCGGCGGCTCCTGCCGCGCCCCCAGCGCCTTGAGCAGCGCCGCGCCGGTGGGGGTGATCTGCTCGCCCTCCACGCCGTTATCACGCAGGCGATAGCCGTCAAGCAGCCGCGCCGTCGCCGGAGCGGGCAGCGGCAGACGGCCATGCGCGCAATCGACGTAGCCGCGCTGCAGCGGCAGGTCGCCGATATATACCGCGTCGATCGCCAACTGCTCCACCGCCAGCGCCACGCCGCAAATGTCGAGCAGCGAATCGGCCGCGCCCACCTCGTGAAAATGCACTTCTTCCATCGTGCAGCCGTGAGCGGCCGCCTCCGCGCGCGCCAGCTGCTCGAAGGCCGCCAACGCCAGCTCGCGGGCGCGCACGCCAAAGCCCGCTCCCGCTATCATCGCCACGATCTGCGGCCAATGCCGGTGCTGCCGCTCCTCGCTGTACTCGATATCCAGTAATTGCGCCGCCAGCCCGCCGCGCTGCACCATCGACAGGCTGATGCGCCACGGCGGCAAGCCCAGGCCGCGCAGGCTGCGGCTGATGCTCTCGATATTCGCGCCCGCCTCGACCAGCGCGGAAAACAGCATATCACCGGCCAGGCCGGTCGGCGCGTCCAGATACAAAATTCTACTCATAGCGCTCTCGCTTTCTCCGATCTATTCAGCGGTCCATACTGCCGCTGTAAAAACCCTGTAAATCAAGGGTCGCGTACTTATAACCCAATTCGCGCAAACAGGCGCTCAATTCCTCGGCGCGCGCCGCCGCCTGCGCTATATACTGCGGCTGCAGCTCCAGCCGGCACAGCTCGCCATGCGCGCGCAGACGAAATTCCTCGCCCAGCCCGAGCGTGGCAATATACTCCTCCGCCTCCTCGACGCGGCGCAGCTGCTCTTCGTCCAGCGGCGTATCATAGGGGAAGCGGCTGGCCAAACAGGGGTGCGCCGGCGTTTGCCAGTTGCTCAGGCCCGCCCGCCGCGCCAGATAGCGCACTTCCTCCTTATTCAAGCCGGCCTCGGCCAAGGGCCGCCATACGCCCAGCTCCTGAGCGGCGCGATTGCCCGGCCGCGGGGATAGCGCGTCGTCGGCGTTACTGCCGTCGGCGATGCTGGCGACGCTCAGGCTGTCGGCCACGCTGCGCAGCCGCCCCAACAGCAGCCGCTTGCAATAATAGCAGCGCGCGCGCTGATTTGCCGCGACCGGCGCCAAAGCCAAGGGCTGCTCGCGAACGACCATCAGCCGGCAGCCGATCTCGGCGGCCATGCTCTCGGCCTGACGGTGATCGGCGGCGCTTTGCAGCGGCGTGCGGAAATAGACGGCGGTCACACGCCCGTCCAGGCTCCGCCGCGCGGCATAGGCGAGCAAGCTGCTGTCCACGCCGCCGGAGAAAGCCAGCGCCAAACCCTGTCCGGCGCGCTGGGTCAGCAGCCGCAGCAGCGTTTGCCATTTCTCATCGACTTCCAGCGGATTGATCGACATAGCTACCTCGCTCCAGGCGCTAATACAGCATATTCAGCGGCGCGCTGATCGTAAGCGGCCTGCTGATATCGCTGCCCTCCGGTAAATACTCCCGCTGCTCGCCCTCGATCAGTATTTGCACGCTGTCGATACCCTCCACGCCGCACAGCGAATAGACCAGCGCATTGACGAGCATAAACTCAAAGGCCGTACCGCCGCCATAAGCGGTCAGCTGCTCCGAGAAATCGCAGACGGCGACGCCCTCTTGCAGCTCCAGCCCCAGCAGCTCGGTGCCCGGCCACAATACTCCGGCCAAGCCCTCCGCGCCGCTTTGATTGAGCAGCGCCGACAGTATCAGCCGCGCCTGCTCCTCGGCTGAAAGCGTATCCGGCACGGCGATGGTGCGCGGCACCAGATACATCGCCTGCCCGTCGCCAAGATAATAGGTCAGCGGCCGGCTATCCTCCGCCGCCTCCGCCTCGGCCACGGGATTGAGCAGCGGCTCGGACAGCGGCTGCGTGGTGTCGCGCGCGTCGATAGCGGCGTCAAACAGCTGCAAGCCCTGGCCGTCGATCAATATTTGCAGCTTATAGCCGTCGGTCAGCGGCAGCAGCGTCAGCAGCAGCGCGTCAACGGCCAGCGGCATCTGCTCGGGCGCGATATCGGCAAAAGAAGCGGTGAAATTGGCGTAGACGGTATCATGAATGGTATAGAGGTCGAGCAGCTTGGTCTCTACCGTAATCGGGTCAGCGACAAAATCATTGGGCGCACCGGCCAGCAGCAGCTCTACGGCCACCTTGGCCACCTCGGTGGTAGAATTGATGTTGATATTCAGCGGCACTAAATATCTGCCATCAAGGGTGGCGTAATAGACGGTGGCCACGGTCTTTTCCTGCGCGGAGACCAGCGGCTGACGCTCCGGCTGCGGCGCGTCCTCCGGCTCGGCGGCGTCCTTGGGCGCAAGCAGCATATAAGCCAATGCGATGACGGCGACGACTATCGCCACATATACCCAACGTTTCATTGCGCTACCTCCGTAGTTGACTGTGGATTATACTGTATTCTACCATATTTTGCGCGGGAATGGAAATAAGCATGACGCTGCGCCAACAGAAAATCGCCTGTTGAGAACGGGATCTGTTCTCCGGCAGGCGATATTCGTAAAACCGTTAGCCTAATTGTTCGGGGCCGAACTTATGCGGCAGCAACTCCGCCAGCGTAAACTCGCCGCTACCCGCGCCGCCGACCAGGATGACGAAATCATCCGCGCAAAACTCGGCCATCATCTGCCGGCATACGCCGCAGGGCGCAAATTCCGCTGCGCCGCCGGACGGCTGTCCCGCCGGCCCGCCGCTCACGGCGATGGCTCTGAACTCACGGCAGCCGGCGGCGATAGCCTGCGCAAAGGCCACGCGCTCGGCGCATAAGGACGGCGCAAAGGCGGCGTTTTCGATATTGCAGCCGCAAAATATACGCCCGTCGCCGCATAGCAGCGCCGCGCCCACCGTCATCCGCGAATACGGCGCATAGGCGCGCTGCCGCGCCGCCGCCGCCTGCTCGATCAGCGCCTGACGGTCGATAGCGCCGATAGCGCCGGCCGCCGTCATTCGACGACAGCGACGGCTTCGATCTCCAGTCCCACGTCCTTGGGCAGACGCGCCACCTGCACGCAAGAGCGCGCCGGATAAGGCTGCTGGAAATATTCGCCGTAAACGCCGTTGATCACGGCAAAATCCGCCATATCGCGGATGAATACCGTCACCTTGACCACGTCGGCAAAAGACGCTCCGCCGGCGGCCAGCACCGCGCCGAGGTTGCTCAGCGCCAAATGCGCCTGCTCGCCGATATCCTCGGGTATCGCGCCATCCGTGGTCAGCGGTATCGCGCCGGAGGTGAACAGCAGCCGTCCTTCTTTGATCGCCTGCGAATACGGCCCGATCGCCGCCGGAGCCTTGTCCGAATGCACTGATTGTTTGCTCATATCTGCCTCCTGTTTTTATCTGCCCCGGCGTCTTAAAGCCAGCGGCTTATCCAGTATTTCCGCCATCACTATGCTCTGCGCCAGCGACGCGCGGTCAAAGCCCGCCCTGCGCCGCGGCCGCTCCGCGACGGCTGCGCTATGCGCCGCCGTTTGCAGCGGCGGCGCGATAGCCGCCTGCTGCTGCTGCGGCGGCAGGCCCTGATAGACCAAAGGCGGCGGCGCGGCCAGCGAGCCGTCGCCGACATACGCCGCAGCCGCGGCCTCGGGCTGCGGGTCAGGCGTATGCGCATGGCGCGGCTGTTTATACAGCGGGTCGCGCTGACGCGGCTCCCTGTATCCCGGGTCGCGCTGACGCGGCTGTTTATACAACGGCTCGCGCGGCTGCGCTTGCTCAGACGGCGGTTCTTGCAGCCGCGACTGCTCAGACGGCGGTTCTTGCGGCCGCCGCTCGCTATACGGATGTTCGCTCTCCGGCGAGCCGTCCGTATGCCGCGCATACGGAGGCCGATATTGCCCGGCTTGCTGTCCCTGCTGCGCCAGCCAAGCCGCCCTGCGCCGCCGTTGCTCCTCCACAGCCTCGCTGTGTCTGGAGCCGCCGCCGCGCCGTCTGGCCGCGCCCCTGCCCGCCGCCGCCGCAAGCACCACGATAAGCACTACCAGCGACATTAAGCTTTCCATGATACATCACCTACTCTTTTCCCGTATCGGGTCGCTGTTATTTGCCATCCGTCTTGGGCGTGCCGCTATCGGCGATGCTCTCTCTCATCTTGGTATCGGAGACGACGTTCATCATATTGTAGTAATCCATCACGCCCAGCTTGCCGCTGCGGAAAGCCTCGGCCATCGCCCGCGGTACCTCGGCCTCGGCCTCGACCACCTTGGCGCGCATCTCCTGCACGGCGGCGATCATTTCCTGCTCGCGCGCCACGGCCATCGCGCGGCGCTCCTCGGCCTTGGCCTGCGCGATACGCTTATCCGCCTCGGCCTGGTCGGTCTGCAGCTGCGCGCCGATATTGCGGCCAACGTCCACGTCGGCGATATCAATGGACAGTATCTCAAAAGCCGTGCCCGCGTCCAGTCCCTTGCCCAGCACCGTCTTACTGATACGGTCGGGGTTCTCCAGCACGTCCTTATGCGTCTGCGAGGAGCCGACGGTGGTAACGATACCCTCGCCGACGCGGGCGATGATCGTTTCCTCGCCGGCGCCGCCCACCAGGCGGTCGATATTGGCGCGCACCGTGACCTTGGCCTTGGCGCGCAGCTCGATGCCATTGATCGCCATAGCCGCGATCACCGGCGTTTCGATGACCTTCGGATTGACCGACATCTGCACCGCCTCCAGCACGTTGCGTCCGGCCAGGTCGATGGCGGCGGCGCGCTCAAAGGACAGCGGGATATTGGCGCGCTCGGCGGCGATCAGCGCGTTGACCACGCGATCGACGTTGCCGCCGGCCAGATAATGCGCTTCCAGCTTGGACACCGGCACCGCCAGACCGGCTTTTTCGGCCTTGATCAGCGGATTGACGATCTTGGACGGTATGACGCGGCGCAGGCGCATACCGATCAGGTCGAACAGCGATACGCGCGCGCCGGCGGCCAGCGCCGAGATCCACAGCCCTACCGGAATGAAACGCAGGACTATCAGCAACAGGACGACGATAAGCACTATCAGCCCTATGCCGGACAATGATACAAAGTTCATGATTACTCCTCCTTAGTCAATACGATTATCATACAGTTCATTCTGCTCTTGCCTTGGGCGTCGGGGCTTAAATCTCGCGCACTACCACGCGCGTACCCTCGATCAGCGTCACCTCGACCGCCGCCTGCGCCTCGATGAATTCGCCGGAGCTGACCACGTCGACCTTGCGGCCGTCGATCATCGCCATGCCCGCCGGACGCAGCGTGGTCAAGGCTACGCCGCGCTGCCCCTGTAATTGCGCCAGCGAGCTGTCGTTGCTGACAAAGCCGTCCTGGTTCCGCTGTTTGTCGAACAGCACTAATTTGCCCCAAACATTGCGCGTTTTGCGATTTTTGAGCGTGAACGCGATCACCGCCACCGACACCGCTATCGCCACCAGCATCGACCAAATGGCGGAGCTGGGCTCGGGCGCGGCAAGTATCAGCGCCGACAGCAGCGCGATGATGCCCAGCCCGCCGGTCAGGCCGAAGCCGGGCACGACGAATATTTCCGCCGCCAGCAGGATAAAGCCGGCGATGAACAGCATCACCTCGACGCCGGTGATATTACCGGCCATAGCCGCGCCGGCGAAATAAAGCAAAAAGCTGACCACGCCGACGATACCGAACGCGCCAAAGCTGCCGACGGTGACGACCTCGATGACGATACCGGAAACGCCTAATATCAACAGCAGCGTGGCGACGACGTTATTGGTCAGTATCTCCGCCACGCGCGGCATCACCCCCGGCTCGACCACGGTCACGCCGACCTCGGCGGCGGCGGCGATATCCGGCAGCAGCAGCGTAAACGCCAATAGCAGCGACGCCGCGGCCAGCGGCGGACGCGCGCCGGATCTTTTGTAGCTCATAGTATCCCTCCCAGTTCGCCGCAAAATTATTGGCGAACGCTTATTTTCGATCCGCGTACTGTTTAATTATATCATTTATAGCATAGCAAAGAAACCCTTCACCTAAATTTCAGCGTATAAACCGCCGCACGCTTCAGCGGGCGGCGCGCCCCTGCCGTTTGCCGAAGCAAAAAAAAGCCGCCATTAGGCGGCGCGCCTTGGCGGCTTTTAAGTATCAAGTTAATTCCATTTGCGCTTTCTTGCGGCTTCGGCTTTTTTCTTTCTTTTAACGCTGGGCTTTTCATAATGCTCATGCTTGCGGATCTCCGCCATCACGCCCGATTTCTGGCAGGTACGCTTAAAGCGGCGCAGCGCGCTGTCCAAAGACTCGTTTTTACCGACATGAACCTCACTCATTGATCTATTTCCCTCCCCTCATGGAGACAACTCTTTTTGCTAAATACCCATGCATTATACCTTATGTTGCGCCCCAAGTCAACTAAATATTCTGCATCAGGCGGCTATTGTTGCGTAAACGCGCCCAAATAGCGGCCGCCCAGCAGATGATAATGCAGATGCGGCACTTCCTGACCGCTGTCGGCGCGGCAATTGCTGATCAGCCGGTAGCCGCTTTTGCCGATGCCCACGGCCTCGGCCAGCTGCGCCGCTACCAGATTGATGCGTCCCACCAGAGCGATATCCTCCTCGCTCATTTCCGCCAGCGACGGTATATGCTTTTTGGGGATTATCAGTATATGCACCGGCGCTTGCGGATGCATATCGTTGAAAGCGACGATCTGCTCGTCGGCATAGAGAAAATCGCAGGGGATCTCCCCGCCGGCGATGCGGCAAAAAATACAATCGCTATGCTCCGTCACGATCTCACCCCCTTTATCGTCGATACGCTATTATTCACTAAAAGCAAGCGCTTTTCCTGCTATGCCGGATAATATATCCCCGCCGGCGCTTCAAAAGCCACCGCGCGCAGCGGCGAGCCGTCGGCGTCGATATATTTGAGCGGCAGCAGCGACAGCAGGAAGCGGTCGCCGGCGATATCGTCCAGGCAGCAGAGGTTCTCGGCGACGATCATCCCCGCGCCGAGCAGGATATTGTGTATCGGATAGCTATCGGCCTCACGCTCGTCGTCAATTGAGATAGCGTCGACAGCCACGCCCTGCAAGCCCAGCGAGGCTAAATACTCCGCCGCCTCCACCGACAGCACCGGGTAGCCGTCAAAATAAGCAGCGCTACCCCAGAGCTTGTCATAGCCGGTTTTCAGCACCGCGAATTGCGCGTATTTGAGCTTGTCCTCCGCCGCCTTGAACAGCTCCGCCTCGATGCGCCGCCCGCGATAGCCGCTGACGTCGAACAACATCGCCAGGCCGAAAAACTGCTGCAACGGCAGCTGATCCAAGGTAGCGCCGTCGGCGAGCATATGCGCCGGCGCATCGCAATGAGTGCCGGTATGGCTCATCAGCAGCAGCGTTTTCTCGCGGCAGGGGTAGCCGCCGCCCAACGGCTGCGGCTTCAGCTGCGGCGCGAGCATACCCGGATATAGAGGCATATCCTCGGTTATCATATGCGTCAGGTCGATCATTTTCATCGTCTCGTCCTCCTTAAAACGGCGGCTCCGCCGCCCTCATTGCATTGTACCACAACAGTACGAGCATTGGCAAAAGAATTTATATATGCTATAATTTAAGGTACGAATAAACAGATCGGAGGTTTGACCATGCTCTTGATCGAAAACGCCCGCCTGCTCACCCGCGACCCCGCCCGCCCCTATATCGAGCACGGCGCGCTGCTGATCGACGGCAAGCTGATCGCCGCCGTCGGCGATAAGGCCGAGCTTGCGACCGCGCCGCCGTCCGCCGAGCGCATCGACGCGCGCGGGCGGCTGGTGATGCCGGGGCTGATCAACGCCCATCATCATATCTACTCGGCGCTGGCGCGCGGCATGGCGATCGACGGCTATGCGCCGCGCGGCTTCCTCGACATACTGTCCGGGCTGTGGTGGCGGCTCGACCGCGCGCTCGGGCTTGACGACGTACGTATCTCCGCCCGGCTCAACGCCATCGACTGCATCAAATGCGGCGTGACCACGATCTTTGACCATCATGCCAGCTATGGCGCGGTGGAGGGCAGTTTATTCGTCATTGCCGAGGAATTGCAGGCCGCCGGTCTGCGCTCGGCGCTGTGCTATGAATTATCCGACCGCGACGGCGCAGGCAAGGCGCAGGCCGCCTTTGCCGAGAACCTCGACTTCATCCGCCACGCCGCCGCCGATGACAGCGATACGCTGTACGCGCTGTTCGGCCTGCACGCCTCCTTCACCCTCTCCGACGGCAGCATCAGCCGCGCGGTGCAGGATATACCCGCCGGCGTAGGCTTCCATATCCACGTCGCCGAGGGGGCGGACGATCTGCTGCACGCGCAGCGCTTCCATGACTGCCGCGTGGTCGAGCGCCTGCATAGATCAGGCGTGCTCGGCCCCAAGACCATCGCCGCCCATTGCATACACGTCGACGAGCATGAGTTAGAGCTGCTCAAGGACAGCGATACGATGATCGTGCATAATCCGCAAAGCAATATGGGCAACGCCGTGGGCTGCCCGCCGCTGCCGCAAATGCTCAAAAGCGGCCTGCTGGCAGGGCTGGGCACCGACGGCTACACCGCCGATATGCTGGAGAGCATGAAGGCCGTACCGCTGCTGCATAAGCATGACAGCGGCGATTGCGCCGCCGCCAATGACGCGGCAGAGCTGCTGCTGTTCGCCAACAATCCGCGCATCGCCGCCCGCTATTTCCGCACCCCGCTCGGCGTGTTGCAGGCGGGCGCGGCGGCTGACGTGATCATCTGCGATTATGACCCGCCCACGCCGATGAGCGCCGCCAATGCCGGCGGACATCTGCAATTCGGCGTGGGCGGGCGCGACGTGTCCACCACCATTTGCGGCGGCCGCGTGCTGATGCGCGAGCGCCGGCTGACCGGCCTCGACGAGCAGGAAACCTGCGCAAAAGGCCGCGAGCAGGCGGCGGCCTTATGGCGGCGCGTCAACGCATAACCGGCTCCGCTGCTCACTCCGACGCAAACGCTTTTGAAGGAGGACACTCGATGACAAATAGAACCGATCTCATGCAGCCGCCGTCGTTCGCGGAACTGCTGCGCTGGCTGCGCGGCGAGTATCAGCGCCGGGGCACGGTATTCGGCGTTAAGCCCGTACCCCAGTCCGCGCGCCATATCAGGCTGTACGATACGCCGGGACAGGGGTCCCCGCACGGCACAAAGCGCAGCGACTGCCGGGTGGGGTTTGGCCATGACGCCGTTTATGGACAGTCTCTCGTCCAGTTAGACAACGTAATAGGCCCCGCCGCCGGCCCCCACAGCCAGTTAGCCCCCAACATCATCGCCGCCTATGCCGCCGGCGCGCGCTTCTTTGAGCTGAAAACCGTACAGGTGCTCGACGGCGAGGACTTGCCGGTGGCCAAGCCCTGCATCAGCGCCGCCGACGAGGGCTATAATGTCGAGTGGTCGACTGAATTGACCGTAGAGCAGGCGCTGGAGGAATATATCAAGGCGTGGTTCGCGCTGAAGCTGATCAGCCGTGAATGGCAGCTCGGCGATACGGACGGCTTCGCCTTCAATATCAGCGTCGGCTATGACTTGGACGGCATCCGTTCGCCCAAGGTGGACGGCTTCATCGAGGCGATGAAAAACGCCGCCGCTACGCCGGTCTGGCAGGAATGCCGCGCACAGGCGCTGGCTCTGAGCTGGCGGCGGCTTGACGCGGACTATATCGAGGCCGTCAGCCCGCGCGTCTGCTCGTCGGTGACGCTGTCAACGCTGCATGGCTGCCCGCCGGAGGAGATCGAGCGCATCGCCGCCTATCTGCTTGGCGAAAAGGGGCTTAACACCTATATCAAATGCAATCCGACGCTGCTCGGCTATGATTTCGTGCGCCGGCGCTGCGCCGAGCTCGGCTACGGCTATCTGCGCTTCGACGATCATCATTTCCGCGAGGATCTGCAATTTGCCGACGCGCTGGCGCTGATCGCCCGCCTGCGCGCGCTGGCGGCGGAGTTGGGTCGGCAATTCGGGCTCAAGCTCTCGAATACGCTGCCGGTACAAAACGACGGCCGGACGCTATCCGGCGATGAAATGTATATGTCGGGGCGGGCGCTGTTCCCGCTGACCGTGGAGCTGGCGGCGCGCCTGCATCATGCCACCGCCGGCGGCGCGCTGCCCGAGCTGCCGATCTCCTTCTGCGGCGGGGCGGACGCGCATAATATCGCCGCTCTTGCCGCCTGCGGCGTCAAGCCGGTCACCGTCGCCACCACGCTGCTCAAGCCGGGCGGCTATCAGCGGCTCAGCCAGCTGGCGGAGCTGCTGGACGGCGTCAGCCTGCCGTCCGCCATCGACGGCGCGGCGCTGTCCGCGCTGGCCGCCGCCGACGACGGTTATTACCGTCAGCCGCCGCGCCGTGAGCCTGCCGCCGCGCTGCCCGGCGCGCCGCCGCTGCTCGATTGCTTTGCCGCGCCCTGCGTGCAGGGCTGCCCGATACGGCAGCAGATACCCGCCTATCTGCGCGCGCTGGCAGCCGGCGATACGCCCGCCGCGCTGCGCATCATCAGCGAGCGCGACCCGCTGCCGCATCTGACCGCCGCGCTGTGCCCGCATCGCTGCACCCTCTCCTGCAATCGCCGCTTTTATGAGCGGGCCGTAGACATTCGCGGCTGCAAGCTGGCCGCCACGGCTGCGGCGGCCGCCATACTGCCCGAGCTGAGCTCGCCCGCGTACAATGGCCGCAAAGCTGCGGTGATCGGCGGCGGCCCCGCCGGTATGGCGGCGGCGATACTGCTGGCGCGAGAGGGATGGCAGGTGACGCTGTTCGAGCAAAGCGGCAGCCTGGGCGGCTTGGTGCGTCATACCATACCCGATTTCCGCATCAGCGGCGCGGCCATCGACGCGGACGCGGCGCAATTAACGGCGCTCGGCGTGGAGCTGCGCCTGCATACGCGCATCGACGACCTGCAACAGCTTGCCGGCGGCGGCTATCAGCTGCTGATACTGGCCGTGGGCGCGGCCAAGCACGGCCAGCTGCGCCTCGCCGGAGGGCCAGCGCTCAACGCCGTCGATTTCCTGACGCGGCTGAAGAGCGGCGAGACGATGCGCTTAGGCAAGCATGTCGCGGTGATCGGCGGCGGCAATTCGGCCTTTGACGCGGCGCGCGCCGCCCGCCGTCTGCCCGGCGTGGACAGCGTCACCGTCGTCTACCGGCGCGACGTGGAGCAAATGCCGGCGGCGCTGGAGGAATTGCGGCAGGCTCTGGACGAGGGCGTGCGCTTCCTGCCGCTATGCTCGCCGTCCGCGCTCGCGGACGGGCTGCTGCATTGCGAGAAGACGCGGCTCGGCGCGGCGGACGCTTCCGGACGCGCCGCCTTTTCCGCCAGCGGCGAGACGCTGGCTCTGCCCTGCGACAGCGTGATCGCCGCCGTGGGCGAGCAGATCGACGGCGAAGCATACCGCCGTCTCGGCATCGTTTGCGATGAGCGCGGCTATCCGCTGCTCGACGGCGATAACCGCGCCGTCTGGGACGCGGCGCATCAACAACTGCCGCCGCTGTACGTCATCGGCGACGGCGCGCGGGGTCCGGCGACTATTGTCGAGGCCATCGCCGACGCGCATCGGGCGCTGGGACATGACTTGAGCGCGCGCGGCAGCAACGCCGCTCATACCGGGCAAGCGCCGCGCGGCTACCTTGCGCCGCCCCTGCCGCAGGACGAGGCGCGCTGCC
The DNA here is from genome assembly GCA_030527285.1 of Bacillota bacterium. Taxonomy (GTDB): domain Bacteria; phylum Bacillota; class Dehalobacteriia; order UBA4068; family UBA4068; genus JAUNBC01. The sequence continues at coordinate 61,732 of JAUNBC010000006.1, forward strand.
TCGACTGCGATACGCTATGCGCGCAATGCGTGGAAAGCTGCCCCAATCGCGCCAATCTGCTGATCGAGGGCGCGGGCGGGCGGCAGATCCTGCATTTGGACGCGCTGTGCAATGAATGCGGCAACTGCGCCGCCTTTTGCCCCTATGAGGGCGCGCCGTACCGCGATAAGCTGACGCTATTCGCCGACCGCGCCGCTTTTAACGCCTCGGAGAATTACGGCTTCCTGCCGCTGGGCGGCGGCGAATACCTGCGCCGTCTGCCGGAGCATACCGATATTCAGGCATTACTGCATGACATAGAGCAGTTCTATCCCTATATCCTGCCGGAATAACCGAAAAAGGAGCTTCTATGGTAGCATTCTCTCTCAACGGCCAGCCCGTCGCCACCACGCAGCAAGGCGACCTGCTGCATTTTCTCCGCGACGGCCTGCATTTGACCGCCGTTAAAGACGGCTGCTCCGAGGGCGCTTGCGGTGCTTGCACGGTACTGGTGGACGGGCGGGCGCGTCAGGCCTGCGCGCTGCCGCTGTCCGCCTTGGACGGCTGCACGGTGCTCACGCCCGAGGGTCTGACTGACGACGAACGCGAGCTGTACGCCGCCGCCTTTGCCGCCTGCGGCGCGGTGCAATGCGGATTTTGCATACCGGGGATGATCATGTCGGCCAAGGCGCTGCTTGACCGCAACGCCTCGCCCACGCGCGCCGAGGTGCGGACGGCGATACGCCGCAATATCTGCCGCTGCACCGGCTATCAGAAGATCATCAAGGCGATACTGCTGGCGGCGGCGGTACGCCGCGGCGAGGCGGAGCTGCCGGACGTTCCCGCGGTGAGCGGCGTGGGAGCCGCCGTCCCCCGCCCCACGGCTAAAGACAAAGCGCGCGGAAACAGCCTGTTCGTCGATGATATGTACGCGGAGGGTATGCTCTACGGCAGCGCCCTGCGCAGCGCCTATCCCCGCGCCATCGTGCTGTCCGTCGATGCGGAAGCGGCGCGCGCCCTGCCCGGCGTGGCCTGCGTATTGACCGCCGCCGACGTGCCGGGCGCAAATATCATCGGCCATCTGAAGAAGGATTATCCGGTGCTGATAGCCGCCGGCGAGCAGACGCATTTCCTCGGCGACGCCATCGCGCTGATCGCCGCCGATTCGCCGGAGGCTGTCGAGCAAGCCAAGCTGCTGATCAAGGTCGAGTACGAGCCGCTGCCGCCGCTGTTTTCCGCCGAGCAGGCCATGCTGAACAACGACGTTTTGCTCCATGACGACGGCAATCTGCTCACCCATCAGCGTTTGCGTCACGGCCAGCCGCAGGAGCAGTTAGCGCGCGCCGCCTATCGCGTCAGCAATATCTACCATCTGCCGCCTACCGAGCATGGCTTCCTCGAGACGGAGGCGGCGCTGGCTCTGCCGGCCGGCGGCGGCTTCGCCGTCACCGTTTACAGCGGCGATCAGGGCGTGTACCAGACACGGCGCGAGCTGGCGGAAATGCTCGGCCTGCCCGAAGAGCAGGTGCGCGTGATCGCGGCGGCGGTGGGCGGCGGCTTCGGCGGCAAGGAGGACATGAGCGTACAGCATCACGCGGCGCTGCTGGCATATCATACGCGGCGGCCGGTCAAGGTCAGGCTGAGCCGCGACGAAAGCATGCTGATACACCCCAAGCGCCACGCCATGACCATCGAGATGACCAGCGGCTGCGACGAAAACGGCATCTTACTCGCGACCACGGCGCGGCTGATCTCCGATACCGGCGCTTATGCCTCGCTCGGTACGCCGGTATTGCAGCGCGCCTGCACGCATGCCGCCGGCCCGTACAATTACCAGCACAGCGAGATCGAGGGCTTCGCCTACTATACGAACAATCCGCCGGCCGGCGCTTTTCGCGGCTTTGGCGTGACGCAGAGCTGCTTTGCCATGGAGTGTAATCTCAATCAGCTGGCGGAGCTGGCCGGTATTTCCGGCTGGGAGATACGCTGGCGCAATGCCGTGGCCGCCGGCGATATGCTGCCGAACGGCCAGCTGGCCGCCGCCAACACCGCGCTCAAACAGACGCTGCTCGCCGTCAAGCCCTTCTATGACGCGCATCCCGGCGCGGGTATCGCCTGCGCCTTCAAAAACAGCGGCCTCGGCGTGGGCGTGCCGGATACGGGGCGCGCGCTGATCCGCGTCGAAGACGGCCAGGCGGTGATCTATTGCTCCGCCGCCGGCATCGGGCAGGGCTTGGACGCGGCGCTGACGCAGATCGCAGTCAGCGCCTGCGGCCTGCCGCAGACGCTGCTGCGCCGCGCCGCTCCCGATACGGCGCTGGCTCCCGACAGCGGCAATACCACCGCCTCAAGGCAGACGGTGTTCAGCGGCGAGGCCGTGCGCCGTGCCGCCGCCGCTTTAGGCGCGGCGCTGCAACAGGCGGGCGGGCGGCTGACGGCGCTGGAAGGGCGCGAGTTCTACGGCGAATTCACCGCCGTCACCGACCCCATCGACTGCGACAAGGACGAACCCCAATACCATATCGCCTATTCCTATGCCACCCATGTGACGGCGCTGGACGAGCAGGGACGGGTGACGGAGATCGTGGCTGCGCATGACGTGGGTACGGCGATCAACCCGCAGGCCGTGGAGGGGCAGATCGAAGGCGGCGTGCTGATGGGCATGGGCTATGCGCTGACCGAGGATATGGCCTTGGAGCAGGGAAAACCGAGCGTGAACTATGGGCGGCTGGGTCTGCTGCGCGCCGAGCAAGCGCCGCTGATCACCGCGCTGATCGTCGATAATCCCGACATCGACCCCGCCGAGCCGGCCTACGGAGCCAAGGGCGTGGGCGAGATCTCCGCCATACCCACCGCCGCCGCGCTGCAAAACGCCTACTATAAGCGCGACGGCCTGTTCCGCACCTCGCTGCCGCTGACCGGCACCGCGTATAAAAAATAAACCGCCGTCGCGCCTATAAACTACTGTTTACCTTGACATTTACCAAAAATTGCTTTATAGTTGTTTTTATATTTTACAGCGGGTAAACGGAGGCATTATGGAAAATAAACCGTCAAAACCGGATATCAAGGAGCTCAACCGCCAGCTGAATAAAGAAGCGCTGCTGACCCTCGGCCTGTATGCGCTGTTCTTTCTCTGGTGGTTCGGCATGGCCTACGGGCTGGCCGACTCACCGGCGCGCATCCTCGGGCTGCCGGCCTGGTTCTTTATGAGCTGCATCGTCGGCTGGCTGCTATGCTGCGCCGGAGTGACGGTGCTGGTCAAGAAATTCTTCCGTCCGCTCGATCTGACGCAATTCGAGCAGCCGGACGAGCGGGAGGACGGCGATGAATAATCTGGCCTTGCTTCTGCCGCTGGCCGCCTACCTGGCGCTGATGCTGCTGATCGCCGCCCTGGTGACGCGCAAAAAGCATGCCGGCGGCTTCGTCGAGGAATACTTCATCGGCGGGCGCTCGCTGGGCGGCTTCGTGCTGGCGATGACGCTGATCGCCACCTTTGTCAGCGCGTCCAGCTTTATCGGCGGCCCGGGCGTCGCCTATTCCACCGGCCTCAGCTGGGTGCTGCTGGCGATGATACAGGTGCCGACGGCCTTTTTCACGCTCGGCGTGCTGGGCAAGAAATTCGCGGTGATCGGCCGCCGCATCAAGGCCGTAACCGTTACCGGCTATTTGAGCGCGCGCTATAAATCCGAAGCCGTAGTGCTGATCGCCTCGATCTCGATCATCGCCTTCTTCATCGCGATGATGGTGGCGCAATTCATCGGCGGCGCGGTGCTGTTCCAGAACATCACCGGCTACTCCTATCTCACCGGCCTGATCCTCTTTGGCCTGGTGGTGATCATCTACACCACGATCGGCGGCTTCCGCGCCGTGGTGCTGACCGACGCTATACAGGCGGTGGTGATGGTGGTGGCGACGATCACCATCTTGGGCGCGGTGATCTCCGCCGGCGGCGGCGTGGAAGCGCTGGTCGATAAGATCGCGCTGCAAGACCCGGCGCTGGTCGACGCCAATACCGTACCCAAGCCGCAAATACTCTCTTTCTGGATCTTAGTCGGTATCGGCCTGCTCGGCCTGCCGCAGACCACGGTGCGCGCCATGAGCTTCAAGGACGTCAACGCGCTGCATAACTCGATGATCATCGGCACCGTCGTCGTCGGCTTCCTGCTGCTGGGTATGCATGTCACCGGCTTTTTCGCTTCCGGCGTGCTGACCGGCACGCCCGAGACCTCGGACTCGGTGATACCGATGATCGTGATGCAGGTGCTGCCGCCGTTTTGGGCGGGCGTATTCCTCGCCGGCCCGCTGGCGGCGATCATGTCCACGGTCAGCTCGCTGCTGCTGTTGGCCTCGGCGGCGGTGGTCAAGGATATACTGCTGCACTACTCGCACAAGCCGCGCCCCGAACGCCAGCTCAAGACCGCCGCCTGGTTCTGCACGGCGGTAGTCGGCGGTCTGGCTTTCGTCTTTGCCATACAGCCGCCGGACTTGATCGTCTGGATCAACCTGTTCGCCATGGGCGGGCTGGAGGCGGCCTTCTTCTGGCCGACGGTGCTGGGTCTGTATTGGCGGCGCGCCAACGCCACCGGCGCGATCATCTCGATGCTCGGCGGCGTGGCGATATTCCTCGGCATGGGCATAGCCGGCGTCTCGGTCCTGGGCATCAACAATATCGTCTTTGCCCTCAGCGGCGGCCTGCTGCTGTTCATCATCGGCAGCTATCTCGGCAAAAAGAGCGACGAGCAAACTCTGGAGCTGTTCTTCGGCTAATTTATGCTTGACATTATCCCGCGCGCGCGGTATACTGAGCCATATTTTACTTAAGCAATGAGGACGGCCATGATACACGATAGCGCCTTCATCTTTAGCGGCTTCAACTTTAGCTTTGGCTTTTCCGCCAGCGGAAGGGCAAAGGTGATTTGTGCTGCGCGATCATGGTAGTAGTATTGCGTATAGCTGTAAGAGCCGCACAGATCGACTGTGCGGCTTTTTTATTCCGGCGGAGACTCCCGCCCCGACAGAAAGGTGACTGATATGACTATTTCGGCTTCGATATACGACCCGCAGACGGAATGTATGAGCCGCGAACAGCTGCGCGCCCTGCAAAGCGAGCGCCTGCGCCGCATCGTGCGCTACGAATATGAGAACGTGCCGCTGTACCGGCAGAAAATGGACGCGGCGGGCGTGCGCCCCGAGCAGATACGCGGCGTGGAGGATATATGCCGTCTGCCCTTCACCGAGAAAAGCGATCTGCGCGACAGCTTCCCCTATGGCCTGCTGGCCGTGCCCAAGCAGCAAATAGTGCGCATACAGGGCTCCTCCGGCACTACCGGCAAGCCGATCGTCGTCGGCTATACCGAGAGCGACGTCGAGATCTGGACGGAAATGGTAGCGCGCGCACTGACCGCCGCCGGCGGCGGCGCGGACGATATCGTGCAGATCTGCTATGGCTACGGCCTGTTCACCGGCGGGCTGGGCGCGCATCAGGGCGCGGCGCGCATCGGCGCGATGGTGGTGCCGATGTCCAGCGGCAATACGCAGCGGCAGCTGATGATGCTGCAGGAGCTGGGCGCGACCATGCTCTGCTGCACGCCGTCCTATGCCACGCTGCTCGGCGAGAGCCTGCGGCAAATGAACGTCGACCGCTCCAGGCTGCGTCTCAAGTCGGGCTGCTTCGGCGCGGAGCCGTGGAGCGAGGAAATGCGGCAAAAATTAGAGGAGCTGCTGGGCTTGGAGGCGCTGAATATTTACGGCCTCACCGAGATCGCCGGCCCCGGCGTTGCCTATGAATGCCTGCAAAAGAACGGTATGCATATCAATGAAGACCATGTGCTGGCCGAGATCATCGACCCGGCAAGCGGCGAGCCGCTGCCCTATGGCAGCAGCGGCGAGCTGATATTCACCACGCTGACCAAGCAGGGCCAGCCGATGCTGCGCTACCGCACCCGCGATATCTGCACCCTCTATGACGACCCCTGCCCCTGCGGCCGCAACACGCTGCGCATGGGACGCATCAGCGGCCGTACCGACGATATGCTGGTGATACGCGGGGTCAACGTCTTCCCCAGCCAGATCGAGGCCGCGCTGATCGGCGTCGGCGGCGTCGCGCCGCATTTCGTGCTGGTGGTGGAGCGCGTCAATTCCAGCGATACGCTGGAGGTGCGCGTAGAGCTGACGGAAGAAATGTTTTCCGACACCGTCTCGCATCTGGAAGGAGTAAAGCGCGCGCTCGCCGAACAAGTCAAATCAGTTACCGGCGTACAGGCCAAGATCACGCTGGCGCCGCCCAAGTCGATACCGCGCTTCGAGGGCAAGGCCAAGCGCGTCATCGACAACAGAAAGCTCTAAGGAGGTACGGCCATGTTTATCAAGCAGATCTCCGTATATCTGGAGAACGTGCGCGGCTCGCTGTGCGAGATGACCGAGTGTTTGGGTCAGCATCAGATCAATCTACTGGCCATCGCCATCGCCGACACGTCCGGCTTCGGCATCATCCGCTTCATCGTCAAGGACGACGCGGTAGACGACGCGCTGGCGGCGCTGCGCGGCGGCGGCTATATCGCGCAGGTCAACGATGTTATCTGCATTTCCATGGCGCATCAGCCTAACGGTCTGGCCGCGGTGCTGCGGCTGATCGAGGATAACGGTATCTCCATCGAATACGCCTACTCCTTCTGCCGCAGCACGCTCACCGATGCGGTGGTGATCATCCGCCCCTCGGACAAGCATCTGTGCGAGCAGGTGCTGGAACAGGCGGGAATAACCATGGTCTCGCAGCGGGAGGTAGACGCTTTTTAAGGCCGGCTTTAGCAAAACGGCAGGCAAAAAACACTCTTTTGAACGGCGCGCCTTGGGAATACGCCGTTTCCGCGTAGTTTTCCGCAATAAAAAGCCCTGCTTACGCAGGGCTTTTTCTTATGCCAAAGGTTATATTATATTGCGGCGCGGCGGCTCTCACTACGCAGCTTGGCCATAAAAGCCTCGATCCTGTCCAGAGCCTGCTCCAGTAAATGTATATCATAGGCGTAGGAGATGCGCACAAAGCCCTCGCCGCCTGCGCCAAAGGCCGTGCCGGGCACCACCGCCACCTTGCCCTCGTCCATCAGCCGGTCGCAGAACTCCTCGGAGCCAAGGCCGGTCTCGCGTATCGAGGGAAAAACATAGAAAGCGCCGGAGGGCGGCATGCAGGGCATACCGATCTGCTGCAGGCGGCGGATCACGAATTCGCCGCGTTCCTTGTACTCATGCACCATGTCGCGCACGTCCTCGCCGCAGGCGCGCAGGCCTTCCAGCGCCGCGTACTGGGCAATGCCGGAGGCGCACATCACGGCGAACTGATGCACCTTGATGATCGGGTCGAGCAGCTGGCGCGGCGCGCATACGTAGCCGAGCCGCCAGCCGGTCATCGCATAAGCCTTGGAAAAGCCGGACAGGTATATCGAACGCTCGCGCATACCGGGATAATGGATGATGCTGTCATGTTCTTCTTTATAGCTCATCTCCGAATATATCTCATCCGAGAGCACCAGGATATTGGTATCGCGGATAATATCGGCGATCGCCGTATAACCGGCGGAATCCATATCCGCGCCGGTAGGATTATTGGGGAAAGACAGCAGTATCATCTTGGTGCGCGGCGTGATGGCAGCCGCCACCCGCTCCGGCTTCATTTTGAAGTCCTCCTCAAAATACGTCGGCACCTTGACTGCCACGCCGCCGGCCAACTGGATTATCGGCTCATAGCAGGAGAAGGCCGGATCGGGCATGATCACCTCGTCGCCCGGCTCGATCAGCGCGCGGATAGCGCTGTCAAAGCCCTCCGCCCCGCCGACGGTGATCAAAACCTCGTCGGCGGTATAATCAAAGCGGAAACGCTCATGCAGATACTTGGCGGTCTCCTCGCGCAATTCTTGCAAGCCCTCCGACGCGGGGTAGGAGGTCAGACCGTTTTGGATTGCTGCGATGCCGCCCGCCCTCGCTTTCTTCGGCGTCGCAAAGTCCGGTTCGCCCAGGCCGAGGCTGATAACGCCTTCCGGCACGTCAAAGAACTTGCCGATGCCCAGCTGCTCGATCGCGGCTAATCTGGCAGATTGCACAGCCGTATAATCGATCATATCTGTTCCTCCTTTTCTCCCGACTGGCGGGTTTTTTGTGATGCTAATTTGGAAATTATACCTCGTTTCGCCGCGTTTGTAAAGGCTTGGGCGAAAAAAGTGAAAATTTCAACGCAAATAAAGCAAGACCCCCGCCCATCGGAGCGGGGGTCGTCAGCGTATGCAAGCCGGCGCTACGCCGCGCCGTTAATGGACGCGCTCTATTGGCCGCCGTTCAGCATCACATAATTCTCCGTCTCGCCCAACTGCGCCACCTGCGCGGAGCAGATCCAGTTATAGAGGATGCGCACCGGGCTGTCCTCGGGAGTATCGGCGGGTATCACCACATAGAAGTCGTTGGTATAAGGATACGCGCCGCTTTTGATGCTGTCATTGTTGGGCTCTACGCCGTCCACCGCCAGTATTTTGCTGCGCGACAGCTTGTCGGTCTCCATATTGGTCAGATAATAGTAGACGGTGTAGCCGAGCGCGTCCGCCGAATTATCATAATCGGCGATCACCTCCAGCAGCCCGATCATCGAGTCAGCCACATACTCCGCCGGAGCGTCCATCAGCCGCCCTTCCATCGGTATCAGCAGGTCGAACAGCGTCTGCGAGCCAGAGTCCTTGTTGCGCTGATAGGGGATGATCGCGCCGCCGTTACCGCCGACCTCGCTCCAGTCAACGATATCGCCGCTGTAAATGCCGACGATCTGCTCGGTGCTCAGACCGGCGACAGGGTTCGCCTCATTGGCGATAAATACCAGCGCGTCGCGGCCGATGGCAGTCATCTCCCATTCAAACCTCTGCTCGGCGGCATAGTCGAACGCCTCCTGGCTCGGCTCATAGGCGAGCAGAATGTCGAAAGTGCCGTCCACCAGCGCGTTATAATTCCAGGTGGTCGAGTTCTCAAAGCGTATCAGCTGCCCGGCCGCCTCGCGCTCGATGGACAGCGCCGCCGCGGTGACGGCCTCGCCCAGCGGCAGCGCCGCCAGCGAGCCGCCCATGCGCGGATAATTGTCCTCCGTAAAGACGAAGCTGCCCTCGACCGGCGCGCTTTCCGCCGGCTGCTGTTCCTCAGACTGCCCGTCCGGCAGGCAGGCGCTCAAGGCCAGCGCCAGCGCGATAAGACAAATGACGAGCCATAGCTTGTTGTTCATCGGTATATCCCCCTTATATTATTCTCTAATACCGGCAGCTAATCGGTATTGACTATGTTCAAACGCAGCAGCCAATTCTCCTCGCTGTCGATGATGCCGCCGTACACGACGGTAGTCACAGCATAGCAGCCATTGCCCACCGGCTGTATGGCATGATACTCGCCCTGCAATACCCGCCGCCCGCTGCCGTCGAATAACAGGCAGCCGCTTTGCCCGAACTCGGCAAAGAACTGATAATAGCTGTCGCCGTCCGCTTCAATACTATAATAGCAGCTATAATCATCCATATGCAGCAGCGTCTCGCCGCTTTGCAGATCGAACATCTCCGACCATATGCTAAAGCCCTGCGGCTCCTCCTGATAGCTGTTGACCAGGCCGATCTGCGAGCCTGCCGCGCCGTAGCTGACATTCGCGCCCTCGCTGAAGGTATAGCTGACGTCGCTGTAAAGATTGGCGACGACGACCTCCTTGCCTTCCTCGCTGACGCTGTACCAGCCGTCGCCCAGATAATCGAGCCAGCCCGCAGCCAGGTTGACGCTGCGGCTTTGACCGCCGCCGTCCAAGTCGTACAAATAGCTGCTGTTGTTCTCTCTGACCCGCAGCAGCAGCCGGCCGTCCGCGGCGTAGGTGACGTTGGGATATTCCGTAAGCTCGCAGGGATACAGCTCCCCGCCCGCCTGATCGAGCAGGCCATAGCGCGCGTCCACGCCCACCACATAGCAATAATTATCGTCGCTTCTCCAGTTATATACCGGCTCTATCCGGTAATATACCGGCTCGACCGCCCATTGTCCGGCAGCGTCGATCAGACCGTAATGCACGCCGTCCGCCGAAGCGGCGGCCAAGCCCTGATGAAAAGCGCTGGCATAGAGATAGCTGCCGATATGCGCCGGCTGGCCGTCATAGTGATAATACTCGTAGTAGTAGCCGTTCGTCGCCGCGTTATAGCGGCCCACGCATAGCAGCTCGCCGCCCAGCCGCTCGATGGTCGCGTCCTCGATGGTCAGCAAATACTCGCCGCGGTCATTATACAGCAGATAATCCCGCACATAGTACTCATAGTCGTTGTAATACTCGCCGCCGTATACGGCAAACAGCAGATAGCCGTCCCTGGCGTCTATCAAATGGCCGCTCACGCCTTCGATCACCCATGAGCCGTCCGTAGCCGCTACCGTGAGCTGCGGCTCCCCATAGACGTACTGACCCTCCTCCAGCGCCGCCGCCGCGTCATCGGAGCGGGGCGTTCTATTCAGGCACAGATAGCTGCCGCCGGCACCATAGTCATTGATATAGGCGCCGTCATATACCGCGTCGACGACGATGCGTCCCCGCTCGTCGCTGAGGCCGTACAGGTATTGCGTCCAGCCGTATTCGATGTAATTGACCCCGCCGATGAACGGGTACAGCGCACCGTAATCGTCGGCGGCGCTCAGCGTGTCGCAATAATCCGCGCCGTAGCGGGCGCTGATCTCAGAAAAGCGCTCGAACGGCGTCAGCTCGGGCAGCGCCGTCAGGGCGAAGAAGCTGCCCGTCTCGGCCTCGGCCTCGGCCGGCTGCTCCGGCTGCGCTGCGGGCTGTTCGGGCGGTATGCAGGCGCTCAAAGCGAGCAGCGCCGCCGCTAACAGCGGTAACAGTAATTTTTTCATAACCCCTCCTTGTCTGATACTATACATTAGACGCAAGCTGCCGCTGATTGTTCCCGCGCGAGATCGTGCTTTGCGCGGTAAAAAACGCTATGCTGCGGCCGGCCGCATTTGTCAAGTATTTTTGCTTGACAGGCGGCGTTTACGGGCGCGCCGGCGGCGTAAAGCCGGCGCTGATCGCCTGCGCCGGACAAACGGCGCGGCAGCCGCCGCAGCGTATGCACTCGGCGCTGTTGGCATTGCTCAACAGCGCCGCCTGCATCGGACAGAGCCGCTCGCATTTGCCGCAATCGACGCATTTATCGCGGTCGACGCGCATCTGATAGAGGCTGTAACGATTACACAGGCCGTAGATCGCGCCCAGCGGGCACAGGTATTTGCAGAAGGGACGATAGAGCGCCGCCGAGACGAGCAGCAGCGCCAGCAGCAGTCCCAGCTTCCACCACCACAGTCCGCCCGCCAGCTCGCGCAGCGGCGCTTGCAGCAGCAACAGCAGGCCGCCCTCCAGCGTGCCCGCCGGACACAGGTATTTGCAGAAAAAGGGCGCGCCGTTGCCGTAAGCGTCTACTAACAGCGCCGGCAGACCCAGCGCCAGTATTAGCAGCACCGCGTATTTAAGATAACGCAGCCGCTTGTCGATAGCCGGTTTGACCACGAGGCGCGGCGCGGGCAGCCGATGCAGCAGCTCCTGTATCAGGCCAAAGGGGCAGATAAAGGCGCATAGCCAGCGCCCCAGCAGCAGGCCGCATAAGACGACGAAGCCGAGCGCGTAGAAGGAAACGCTATGCGGACGGCTGCCGGCCACCGCCTGCATCGCGCCGATCGGGCACGCGCCGACCGCGCCGGGGCAGGAATGGCAGTTCAGCACCGGTACGCAGACATATTTACCGGCATTGTCGGACACGCCGCCCGCCGCATAACCGGCGATATTGGCGTTGAGCGCCAGCGCCGACAGTATTTGCACCAAGCGCCGCCGCATCAGCCCAACCCGATGCATTCAAGGCAGATATGCGCGGCGCGGCTGAATACGGTCAGCGCCTCGCCGCGCCACAGGCCAAAGATCAACGCCGCCAGCGCCGCCGCGATCAATATGCAGGTGAATGTACGCGAACGCAGCTTGCTCATCTATGCTCCGCAAATATCGTAAACGCCGGTATTTTGTTACAATATTATAACATCATTTTTTATTATGGACAATCGTTTATCTAAATGTTATGATAATGGAGTGCTATATCAACAAATTTGGAGGGATAGCTATGGAATTCAATAATGTTCGTTTGGTCAAAAAGGCTAATGTTTATCAAGACGGCAAGGTCACCAGCCGCACCTTCTACACCGAGAGCGGCGAGCGCAAGACGCTGGGCTTTATGCTGGCGGGCGAATACGAATTCGGCACCGGCGCAGCCGAGCTGATGGAAATGCTGGCCGGCGAAATGGACGTAATGCTGCCCGGCTCCGACAAATACGTCACCTATAAACCCGGCGAGAGCTTCAGCATCCCCGCCAATTCCAGCTTCAAGCTGATCATCAAGGACTGGGCCGATTATTGCTGCTCGTACTTCGACTAAACCGCAACGGCCATAGAGCCATATAAAAACGGACGCGCCAAAAAGCGCGTCCGTTTTTATATGGCTCTATATCATGCGTCCGGCTCGGCCAGCCGCTCATATTCGGCGCGGATCTGCTCGAGATTAGCCTGCTGCTCCTCGTCAAGCTGCGCTTGCAGGTCATGGCTGTCGATGGGCGTATTACTGGCGGCATAATGCTGCGCGTCCAGCTCATGGCTGAATACAACGTACCGGTCGCGCCCCTTGGACTTAGCCGCATACATGGCGATATCGGCGTTGCGGTAGAGGTCGTCGAAGTTATGCGCGTCGCGCGGGTACATGGCGATGCCGAGGCTGCCGGATACGGACACGCCCTCGTCTAACTTGATGCGCATCAGCTGCAGCAGCAGCTCGGCGCGTTTGGTGATAACGTCGTCATAGGGGATATTGCGCAGGCAGAGCATAAACTCATCGCCGCCGATGCGCCCGATCAGGTCGCCGCCGCGCAGCAGCGATTTGAGGTTTCGCGCCACGCTGATCAGCACCTTGTCGCCGGCGATATGGCCGAACCTGTCATTGATCTGTTTGAAGCCGTCCAGATCGACCATGATCAATACGTGCTGCTGGGCGGGGCTTTCCACGAGGATATTCTTGACCTTGTCGATAAAGGTATTGCGGTTATATACGCCCGTCAGCGCGTCGGTCTCCGCGCTAATCTTTATCAGCAGCTCCTTGCGCTTGCTCTCGTCGATATCCGTATGCAGCAGGAAGACCTTGACGTCATTGGAATGCGGGTCCTGCACCATCTGCACGTGCAGATTGACCCAGCGATAGCCGTCGCCCTGCTCGCGATAGGCGCGGAAATCGAACTGCTCGTCGCGCTGTCCGCCATAAAAGGCGGACAGCATACGCTCGCGGTTGAGCATACGGACGTATTGCTCGCGATCCTCGGGGCAGACGTATTTCTGCCCGAAATAGAGATTGCGCTCGTTGAAGCCGCTGCCTGCCGGATAATCGACGATACCGAACAGCATGCCCATGATATTATCGCAGCTGTCCTGCGTGATATTGTATTCGACGAGCATCATCTGCTCCGCCGGCATCAGGCGCAGGCTGTTGATCCACATCTCATAGGCCAGCTCCTTCTCGCGCATCTCGGTAACGTCGACGAAGGAGACGATAGCATGCAGCGGCTGGCGGGTATTGTCGTAGACCAGCGTATAGCGGCTGTCATACCAGCGAAACATGCCCTTGCTCCGCGAGAACAGCCGCAACATCGCCTGCCCCTGCGGCTGGCCGCCGCGCATCGCCTCGTAATAGGCGAGATAATCGTCCCGGCTTTCCGGCGCGACGATCCCCCGCTCGACGATCTCGTCAGGAGTATTCTCCACCAGCAGCGGCAGGCCTAATTCCGCCGCCGCGCTCTCCTGATAGCGCGATACCCGCCCGCGCACGTCATAGCGCAGCATCATCGTCCGCCCATGCTCGCTGGCGATGCGGTACTCCTGCTCGGAGACAGCCAGCATATCGCGGTCATGCTCGAGCAGACGGCGATAGCTGCGCTCCCGCAGCAGCATGAAGATGATCGTCGCCAAGGCAAACAGCAGCATCGCCAGCGACAGCATCGTGCGGCTTCTCATGCTCAGGGCGATATCGGCGCGCAGCAGCTCCGAATCGACGAGATCAACGATCAGCCAATCCTGATAGCCGCTGTGCATATATACGCCGTAGAAACTGCTTTCATTATAGGCAAATTCGATAAAGCCGGAATTAGCGGCGGCGAAATCCTCCTCGAGCTGCGCCAGCGTATAACCGCGCCGCAAGTCAGCCTTGGCGAACAGCGCCAAAGCGTTGCCGCCGCCGTCCGCCTGCGCGTCCGGCAGGGGCTCCGCGGTATCGGCGGCGCAAATGATCTGGCCGCCGCTATCGCAAAGATATGCGTAGCTGTTGACGCTGTACGCCTCCGCGGCTATCAGTCCGGCGAAATAATCCTCCCGCACCGCGCCGAAAACCACGCCCGCAGGTTTGCCGTTCTCGACGATGGGCACGGCGAGCACGAACAGCGGCTGCGAACCGGCCGCCGCGTCGCTGATATGCTCCAGCGCCGTCTCGCCGGCCAGCGCCTCCGTGAAATAGCCACGGCCGGCCACGGAAAAGGCGGTACCGTCGGATAGCACGGCGTCGCCGTGTTCGTCGGAAACGCCGATGCGGTAGAAGGCGGAGCGCTCCTCCACCGCCAGCAGCCAATCCAGCAATTCCTTTTGCCTATCCGGCTCGATGACCTCCAGCGAACCGGCCAGCGCTTTCAGCGTTCCCGTCATGCCCTGTATCTGCGCGTCAAAGGCGGTCAGCTGTCGATGCGCCGCCTCGTTCAATATCTCCCCGGCGCGCTGCTCGGAGCGGGCGAAGGTCTGCGCGTAATTGATCCACAGCATCACCACAAAACCGAGCAGCAGCAACAGCAGCGGTATCAGGAAGCTGGCGAAACGCCTTTTTGCAGTTGTGGGAAACAGCATATCCATGGTCGCTCCGATAAATCGCCAATAAAAAATATCTGCGCGAACGGCAGATATTGCAAATACCATACAGTATGCTTGCAACTGGCTGCCATGCGGATGCGAAGGCCCTATAGTTTTGCGCAGACGGCTTTTCAGTCGCTTTGCCCTTATATTACCGTATTCTGACGCGCTGAACGCTATGCCAAACGGCGGCATAATATATTATGCGAATAATTCAGCGGATAATTCTCAGTTTTGCAGCGAATATTATATAATACAGAGCCGCGAAAGTCAAGCAGCCCCGCCCCGGTACCGCGCCGGGCAATTCGCTCTTTACAAAAAGCTGAATATATGCTATTATGCTATCGTAAACTTAATCGGGAACGACTATTGCGGGAGAGTCTTATGCATTAAGACGCCGTAGGGGCAAGCGCCGGTCATGCCAGGCCGCGTGTGAAACTCTCAGGCCACAACACCGCAATACGACCCTCCTCTGGACACAGAGAAACGGCGTTTGGCGCCGTTTTTTTATTTTCTCGTTACAGGGGCGCGAGCTGGCAAATATGGCTGGAGGTGCGTGTTTATGAAGTTGCAAATCGGTAATATCGAAATTCGTGATATACGGTTTGCCCCCCTGACCGAGATCCGCGACGGGGTGCTGTATATCAACGAACGGGAGCTGTTGGAGAAGACCGCCGGCGGCGATCAGCGCATCGCCTCGGTGGAAGCGTTTATCGCCCATCCCGGCGATTCGCTGCGTATCATGCCGGTCAAGGACGTGATCGAGCCGCGGGTCAAGGTCAGCGGCGCGGGCGGCGTTTTCCCCGGCTATTGCAGCGGCGTGGAGCAGGTGGGCGACGGCGTGACCCATGTGCTGCACGGCGCGGCGGTGGTGACCACCGGCCGTATCGTCGGCTTTCAGGAGGGCATCATCGACATGAGCGGGCCGGGCGCGGAATATACGCCCTTTTCCCGCACGCATAACGTCGTGCTGAAGATCGAGCCGGCGGAGCAGATCGACCAGCATGAGCATGAGCTGACGCTGCGGCTGGCCGGACTGCGCGCCGCCGCCTATCTCGGCGAGGCGGGACGCGCCGTCGCCCCCGACGCCAGGCGCGATTATCAGACGCTGCCGCTGCTGCGGCAGGCCGCGCAATTCCCGGAGCTGCCCAAGGTCGTCTACGTGTATATGCTGCAAACGCAGGGTCTGCTGCATAACACCTTCTATTACGGCACGGACGTCGGGCGCATCGTGCCGACCTTCGTTTACCCGACCGAGGTGATGGACGGCGCGATCGTTTCCGGCAACTGCGTCTCCGCCTGCGATAAAAATCCCACCTATGTGCATCAGAACTCGCCGGTGATCCATGACCTCTACGACGAGCACGGCAAGACTATCAATTTCCTCGGCTGCGTCATCACCAATGAGAACGTCACGCTGATGGACAAGGAGCGCTCGTCGAATATCACGGCCAAGCTGGTCGAGCATCTGGGCGCGGACGCCGTTATCATCTCTGAGGAGGGCTTCGGCAATCCCGACGCCGATTTGGTGATGAACTGCAATAAGCTTGAGCGGCTGGGCGTGAAAACGGTGCTGATCACCGACGAATACGCCGGACGCGACGGCGGCTCGCAAAGCCTGGCCGACAGCACGCCGCTCGGCGACGCCTGCGTCAGCGCCGGCAACGCCAATCAGCTGATCCATCTGCCCAAATTAGACACGGTGATCGGCTATCCCGAGGTCGCCGACGTCATCGCCGGCGGCTTTGACGGCAGCCTGCACGAGGACGGCAGCATCAGCGCCGAGCTGCAGGTGATCACCGGCGCGACCAATGAGCTGGGCTTCCACTATCTATCGGCCAAGAGCCTGTAAAGGAGGGATAACCGTGACTAAACGCATCGTTCATTATATCAACCAGTTCTACGCCGGTATCGGCGGCGAGGATAAAGCCGATCATCGTCCCGAGCGGCGCGACGGCTTTGCCGGCCCGGGCATGGCGCTCGGCGCGGCGCTCAAGGACGCGGCCGAGATCGTCGGTACTGTGATCTGCGGCGACAGCTATTTCAACGAGCATCCCGACGAGGTCACGCCGCAAGTGCTGGAGATGATACGCGGCTACGCCCCCGATTTAGTGATCGTCGGCCCCGCCTTCAACGCCGGACGCTACGGCATGGCCTGCGGCATGGTGGCGAAAGCGGTGAGCGAGCAGCTGGAGCTGCCGGTAGTCGGGGGTATGTATATCGAGAACCCCGGCCTCGACCTGTATAAACGCTACGGCTATTTCGTCGAGACCGCCAATTCCGCCACCGGTATGCGTCAGGCGATACCGGCGATGGCGGCGCTGGCGCGCACGCTGCTGGCGGGCGAACAGCCCGCGGGCGGTTATATCGAGCGCGGCCTGCGCAAGAACTACTTCGCCGAAAAACGCGGCTCGCGCCGCGCCGTCGATATGCTGCTGAAAAAGCTCGCCGGCGAGAGCTTTGCCACCGAGTACGCGATGCCGGTATTCGACCGTGTGGAGCCGCAGCCGGCGATCAAGGACGTCAGGCGGGCGCGGCTGGCGCTGGTATCGAGCGGCGGGCCGGTGCCCAAGGGCAATCCCGACCATATCGAGTCCTCCTCCGCCTCCAAGTACGGCAAATACAGCCTCAAAGATATCGACGACCTTAACGCCCAAAACAGCGAGACCGCGCATGGCGGCTACGACCCCGTTTACGCCAATCAGGACCTGGATCGCGTGCTGCCGGTGGACGTGATCAAGGAGCTGCTGCGCGACGGCGAATTCGGCAGCCTGCATGAATACTGGTACTCCACCGTCGGCAACGGCACCTCGGTAGCCAACGCCAAGAAATACGCCGCGGCCATCGCCGAGCAGCTGCTGGCCGATCACGTGGACGGCGTGATACTGACCTCGACCTGAGGCACCTGCACCCGTTGCGGCGCAACGATGGTCAAGGAAATAGAAGCGCACGGCTTGCCGGTGGTGCATATGTGTACGGTAGTGCCGATATCGCTGACCGTAGGCGCGAACCGTATCGTGCCGACGGTAGCCATACCCTATCCGCTCGGCGACCCCTCTTTGTCCCTTGATGAGGAGAAGGCGCTGCGGCGCAAGCTGGTGCGGCGCGCGCTGGCCGCCCTGCAAACCGAGATCAGCGAGCAGACGGTATTCAACGCCTGATCCGCCGGCGCTTATAGCAGCAGGCTCCCTTGGGCGCGCAGCCTAAGGGAGCCTGTTTTTTGTGCGTAGCGGGCAAATCCGCCGCCGCTCTATCCTTGCAGCCCCATCGACAGCGCCATGGCGTTTTCGATGCGCCGCATCGCGCCGCCGTTCAGCTCGGTGACCTTTTGCCGGAGACGGCTCTTGTCGATGGTGCGCACCTGCTCGGCCAGGATCACCGAATCGCGAGCCAGCCCGCTCTCGCGGCGGCTCAGCTCCACATGGGTCGGCAGCTTGGCCTTGCCGGTCTGCGAGGTGATAGCCAGCACTATCGTCGTCGGGCTGTAAGTATTGCCGATATCGTTCTGGATGATCAGCACCGGACGAGTGCCGCCCTGCTCGGAACCGGTCACCGGATTCAGTTCGGCAAAATAGATCTCACCGCGTGATACCATAACATCACCTGTCAGTTTGACTTATGCTCAAATTATCCCCTGAATTTTGGCTGAATATACGCGGCGATTATTGTTTTTGCCGCCAAGAGGTGCTATAATTATTATGGTCAGGCAGTTGGTAATTTCTCCGCCCTGCGTCTGACCTATTTGCATTCGCAGCATAAAGGAGCGACGATATGACTTACGACCTGATCATCAAAAACGCGCATTACTATGCCAACGACAGCTTTTTCGACGGCGATATCTGCGTCGCCGGCGGCAAGATCGCGGCGATCCTGCTGCCGGGCGGCTCCGAGAGCCACGCCACCGCGCGCGTTATCGACGCCGCCGGTCTATGCGTGCTGCCGGGCATTATCGACAGCCACGTGCATTTCCGCGACCCCGGCCGCCCCGACCGCGAGGACTTCTACTCCGGCTCCTGCGCCGCCGCCGCCGGCTGCGTCACCACCTTTTGCGAGATGCCGCTGGCTATCCCGCCGCCGTGCAATATCCCCAATCTGCAAAACCGCATCGACTTGGGCAAGCAGCGCTCGATGGTCGATTTCGCCTTCTTCGGCGCGGCGGGCTATGATAATCGCGGGCTGTTGCAGCAGCTGTGCGACGCCGGTGTGATCGCCTTCAAGACCTTCCTCCATCCGGCTCCCGCCGGACGCGAGCTGGAATTCGACGGCCTGACCGTCAATGACGACGGCCAGTTGTATATGATGATGGAGGCCGCCGCCGCCACCAGCGGGCGCTATTTCTTCCATTGCGAGAACGCGCATCTGATCTCCGCGCTGGAGAAGAAGCTGCATGACGAGGGCGTGGAGGATTACAGCTTCCACTACAAATCACGCGCCAATATCGCCGAGACGGAGAGCGTGTCCACGATACTGCACTTCGCCAAGGCTACCGGCTGCAAGGTCGGCATCGTGCATATCTCCGCGCCGGAGGCCTGCGAGCTGGTCAAGCAGGCCAGGTTAGACGGCGTGGACGTGGTGGCCGAGACCTGCTTCCATTATCTGACCTATTGCCATGACGATATCGACCGCTTCGGCCCCTACGCCAAATGCAATCCGCCGCTGCGCAGCCGCGCCGATATGGAAAAGCTCTGGGATTATATCTATGACGGCACGATCACGATCATCGGCTCCGACCATGCGCCGTTCATCCCCTCGGAGAAGGAGATCGGCGTGACCGACGGTATCTGGAAAGCCTACTCCGGCATGCCGGCCATCGAGATGCTGCTGCCGATCATGCTCACCCACGTCAATTCCGGACGGCTGACGCTCGGGCAATTAGCGCGGCTGATCTCCGAGAACACGGCGCGCCTCTACGGTATGTTCCCGCAGAAGGGCTGCATCGCCGTGGGCTGCGACGCGGATTTCGCCATACTTGATCTGGAGCGCGAATATATGACCTCGATCGACGATATGTATTCCCGCTCCAAGGCGATCAACAAACTGTTCGACAATACCCGCGTCAAGGGCAAGCCGGCCTATACGGTCATGCGCGGCAAGGTGCTGATGGAGGACGGCAAGGTAGACCTCGATCAGCGGGGCTGGGGACGCTTCGTCCCGCATAAGAACGCCGCCAGGCCGTTGAGCTGAAGCGCGGCCGCGCAGAAAGGATAAGGTGATAGCGATGAAAAAGGGTTTCGACGCCATTTTGATCTTAGCCGGTGATATACCGCGCGGACATGCGGCGCAGGCTTTCGACATTCTCATCTCGGCCGAACCGCGTCCGCTGATCGCCGCCGCCGACGGCGGAGCGTCCTTTCTCGCCACGCGCGAGCTGCGCCCCGATATTTTAGTCGGCGACAATGATTCGCTGGAGGCGGGGCTGGCCGAGGCAATGCGCGCCGCCGGTACGCAGGTCGTCGACTATCCGCAGCATAAGGACTTTTCCGACGCGGAGGCCGCCTGGCGGCTGCTGGTAGAAAAGGGCTGCAAACGTATCGCCATCTTCGGCGCGGACGGCGGGCGCATCGACCATACGATGGGCAACCTGCTGCTGCCGATGCTCCATCCCGAGGTGCAGGCGATATTCTTCGGCGCCGATTATCGCGCCGCTATCTGCTACAATTTCTTCACCCTGCGCGGGCATATCGGCGACACGGTATCGCTGATGCCGCTGTCCTCGCGCATCACCGGCATCACCCTGCGCGGCTTCGAGTACCCGCTCGATAATTATACGCTGGAGATCGGCTGCTCGCGCACGCTATCCAACGCCCTCAGCGAGACCGAAGGCTCGATCAGCCTCAAGCAGGGCGCGCTGCTGATCATTCACTATCTCAACCAACAGCATTGACCTGACATATGACAAACATCGACTACTTAGCGGCAAAATATCCCTATATGGCAGCCCAAAACGGCGGTTATGAGCCGAGCCTGCCCGGGCCGCTGCTCAACAGCATCGGGCTCGGCGCGCTGGAGCTGACCGGACCGGCGCTGCATGCGGTAGGACTGGATCTGGCGCTGGCCTCGGTCTGGGAATACGCGGCCGATTATTTTTCGCTGCCGCTGTTCCCCAACCGCTTGCAGGCCGCCGCCGAAATATTGCGCCTGCTGCCGCTGCTCGAAGAAGAACATGAGACCCTGTTCGCCAATGAATTGGCGGTGATCATCATCGAGGCGCTCGATACCTATGAGCGGGCGCTGGCCGCCGTGGCCGCGCAGCCCTGCGCCGCCGAACACGATCCCAAACCTGCATCATGAAAGGAAAACCTATGAAATTCATTCTACTCAGCGATTCATGCGCCGACTTTGGCGCCGAATACTACGCCCGCCATCAGATCGAGCTCGTCAGCCTTTCATACCTGCTCGACGGCGACGAGCAGGCCGACCGCGGCGAGACGGCGCAGATCGACGCCTTCTACGCGCGGCTCAAGGCCGGCGAGATGTCCACCACCTCGGCGGTCAATACGCAGACGTTCTATCAGACGTTCGAGCGGCTGTACGAGCGGCGTCTGCCGATAGTGTGCCTGCTCTTTTCCTCGGCTTTGTCCGCCACCTACTCCTCCGGCGTGGCGGCGCGGGAAATGTTCCTGGAGAAGCATGGCGACGCGGATATCCGCGTCATCGACAGCCTCTGCGCCTCCACCGGCCAGGGTCTGCTGCTCGATTACGCGCGCCGGCTGCGCGACGACGGCGCGGACGCGGACACGGTATGCGACTGGCTGGAGGAGAACAAGCTCCGGCTCAATCACTGGTTCACCGTCACCAGCCTCACCCATCTGCATAAGGGCGGGCGCGTTTCCGCCGTCTCGGCGAGCATCGGCAATATGCTGAACATCCGCCCGCTGTTTTGGATGGACGAGCAAGGTCGCTTGACGCTGGTGGACAAGGAGCACGGCAACAAGAAGATCATCGCCGCGCTGCTGAACAAGGTCGCCGAGCGCTGCGATACCTCCGTGCCCTATGCGGAGCAGACGATAGCCGTCAACTACGGCGCGGATATCGAGGACGTATTACCGCTCAAAAAGGCGCTGAAGCAGCAATTCGGCTTTAAGAAGATCATCGTCAGCCGCGTCGGTACGGTGGTCGGCGCGCATACCGGCCCCGGCGTGTTCGCAGTATATTTTTTAGGGCAAAAGCGTGAGTAAGCAGACCGCGCGCGTCCTGCTATGCGCCGTCGATTCTCAGCATCTGCACAGCAATCCCGCCGTCTACGCGCTGCAACGCGCCGCCGAGCGCGCCATTGCCGGCGGCGCGGCGATAGAGCAAACGCTGCGCGAATACACGATCAATATGCCGCCGGGCGACGTAGCGGCGGACGTTTATCGGATAAAGCCGGATATACTGGCTTTATCCGTTTATATTTGGAACAGCGTCTATATCCGGCGGCTGCTCGCCGATCTGCGCCTGCTGCTGCCCGAGACCACGATACTCCTCGGCGGGCCGGAGGCCACGGCGCGCGCCGCGCGGCTGCTCGAGGAATGGCCGGCGGACGGCGTCTGCCTTGGCGAAGGCGAGGGCATATGGCATGACTACCTGCGCGCTGTGGGCGCGGGCGAGCCGCGCCCGCTGCTGAACGGCCTGCTGTGGCGCGGCGAGGCAGGTCTGCCGCCAGCCGCCGCCCCGCCCGATATGGCGGCACTGCCCTTCCCCTACACGGACGGCGACCTGGCGCGTCTGGCCGCGGCGCGGCGCGTCATCTACTATGAGAGCAGCCGCGGCTGCCCATACAGCTGCAGCTTTTGCGCCTCCGCCGAGCAGCCGCTGCGCGAGCGCCCGCTGGAATTAGTGCTGCAAGAATTGCCGCGGCTGGCCGCGCGTCCGGCGCAGATCAAATTCGTTGACCGCACCTTCAACGCCGACCCCTGCCGCGCCGCGCTGATCCTCGATAAGATACGCGAGCTATATCAGCCGGGCTTGAGCTGGCATTTCGAGATCGCGCCCGCCGGTCTGCCGCCGCAGCTGATCGAGCGCTTTGCCGCGATGCCCCGCGATTATATACGGCTGGAGCTGGGCATACAAAGCCTGCACCCGCCGACGCTCGCCGCTATCGGCCGCCATGGCGACAATCAGCGCGCCCTGCAGGCGATCGAGAACCTGCGCGCCGCCGCCAACTGCCATCTGCACGTCGATCTGATCGCCGGCCTGCCGCTGGAAACGCCGGACAGCTTTGCCGCCGGCTTCGCGCGTCTGCATCAGCTATCCGCCGACTATTTGCAATTCGGCTTTCTCAAGCTGCTGCCCGGCTCGCTGCTGGCCGACCGCGCCGCTGATTTCGGGCTGACAGCTTCGCCCGAGCCGCCGTATATGATACTGCAAACGCCGGATATGCCGGCTGATCATCTATTCGCGCTGCAGGCCGCCGCCGACGCTTTTGACCAGCTGTATCACCGCGACAATTTCCGCCGTCAGGCGCTGCTGGCGGCGCGCTTATGGCCGGACGGCGTCCTCGATTTCTATATCCGCGCCGGCGAGGCGCTGCGCGCCCATGACGGCGGGCTGGATTACGCAGCCAGGCTGAAGCTGCTGCGCACGCTGTTGCAGCCGCTGGACGAAAACGCCTATGAGCAGGCCGCCGCCGACGATATCAAAGCAGGCCGCCGGCAGAAACCGCGCCGCCAAACATAATGCGTATGGTGCGTAAAATATGCGTGATAAGAGAAAACGGAGAGCCATACGGCTCTCCGTTTTATTATGCCGCAAACAGCGGGACGTTAGCGGCTTACGGCTCGAAGCCGGCGATAAACTGGCGATAGGCCATATATTCCCCGCCGCTGTCGTCACGATAGCAAACCAGCAGGTCAACGGCGTTTACGCTGCCGGCGAAGCAATTATGGTCAAAGGCCTCGTAGTCGTAGCTGTTCTCCATCAGCCGCCGGATCTCGTCCTCCTGCACATAGCGGGTGACGCGCGTCTGGTCGCCGTATTTGCTGCTCGTCGCGGCGAGCGTTTCCAGATCCGCGCTGACCTGAGCGGCATAATCTAACTGATAGCGGTAATCCTGCACCTCGACATAGCTGATCTGCTCGTAGTTGATGAGCCATAGCTGCTCGGGCACGCCGAGCGCCGCCAGCTCGGCGATGGTCTCGCCAAACTCGGGGTACAGCGGATAATCATAGTAGATGATATGCTGCCCGTCGAGCGTATCCTCACTCAGCGCGCCGACCGGCGGCTGGGCGAACACATAGAAGCGCAATTTGCCGACGGGCATGGAGTCGGCCTGCTGCTCGAGGCTAAAGCCGCACAGCTCGCGCTCATATACCTCAAGCAGCGCCGTCAACTGCGCCGGCTCGAGCTGCAGCAGGTCAGCTCGGCGCAGCTCATTATCCAGGCGCGGATCATAGGAATTGTCAAACGACCAGACCTCGGCCAGGCGTATCTGCTGGGGCTGATAATCGAACAGCTCATGCTGCGACCGCGCATAATCGTCGGCGGCGTAGATGACCGCCAACTGCTCTAACATCCGGCTCGCCGTAAGCTCGCTGCTGCTGTAACGGCGGTCTACCTGCCGCCCGTTGCTCAGCGTATAGCGCACCATGCAGCCCAGCGTCTGGTCGTATCTGATCACCTCGTCCGTCGGCGACTCAGTCAGCTCCGACGGCTGCTGAAGCTGCTCCTCGACCAGCGCCGCCGCGATGGTCACCGCCGCGGCGATGGCGTCGGCGTCGCTGAGCCGCGACTGCGCCAGATGCCGCTCGACGCTATGCTCATAGAAATCCAGCGGCGCGGAGCTGTCGCGGCGATAATAGACGAGCGATATCTCGTCGTTGGCATAGCCGTTGACGTTATCGAACACGATCTCCACCGCGGCCACCTCCGCCGCCTCGGGCACGTAATCGTTATAATGAGTGACGTCGGCCTTCATCAGCAGCGACGCGCCGCCGAACAGCGCGATAAAAATCAGCAGCGGCAGCAGGCCGCGCTTGATCGCGCGAAAGTCATAAGCGTCGATGATCTCCATTACCTGCGCGCTGATCGCCGCGCCGAGGAACAGACCGATGAAATACCAAGCGCCACCCTCGTTGCCGGAGACCACGCTCAGCAGCAGCGCCAGACCGCCGCTGGCCAGCAGCACGATCGGCCATTTGAGCCATTGTTTGCTGACGCGGAAGGCCAAAGCGCTGCCGGCGGCCTCCGCCGGACGCTTGACGTACAGCAGCCATGCCAGCGCATACATCACGGCGATGAACAGCAGCGTCGCCAGCACGTCGAGCGCGGTCAGGGCATAACGCCCATCCTCTATCGCTATCGAGATATAGCGGGCTACCGGCGAGCTGTGACTGACCAGGGCGTTCCAGTCAATGAGCTGCGAATTCCAGGTCGGATAAAAGAGCTCGCCAATGCCGCTCCACAGGCCGAGCAGCCCCAGCGCGAAGCCGAAGAACACGATACTGAGCAGACCGGCGCAGGCGCTGTTGCCGCACAGCATCGCCGCTACGAATACCACCGCCAGCATCGCGGTGAAATACAGCATATGCACGGCCAACGCGCCCAGCATAGCGCCCCAATCAAGATAGGAGCCAAAGCCGCTGAGCAGCACGATCAGCAGCGCCAGCAGCGTGTTCAGCAGCAGCGGCAGCAAGCCGCTCAAAAAGGCCGCGCCGAAATTGACCGCCAGCAGCCGTCCGCGCCGTTGAGGCAGCGCATGATAGAAATCCACCTGCCGCCGGTGTTGCAGATAATTGGTGAATACCAGACCCGTGACCAGCGCGCCGATAATGCAGATAGCAACGACAGACGCGGCATGGGTGGAAAAGACGCCTTGCAGCGCCGAGGCGATACCGCTATGATAATATTCGGTGATCTCCCCGCTCCAGTTGATAAAGCGTTGCAGCGTCAGGCCGAGATATACCGGCATCGCGAACAGCAGCGACACGGCGGCCAGCGCCGGCAGCCACAGCTTACGCTTGAGCGTAGCTAATATCTCAGTAAATAAGCTTGCGGAATTCATAACCGGCCACCTCCGTTTCGCTGATGAATACTTCTTCCAGGCTCAGCGGCAGCAATTCCATGAACAGCGGCTGCTTTTGCCGCGCCGCCGCCTCGATCCGCTCGCGCTCGCCGCGCACGATCATCACCGTCAGCCGTCCGCTGTGCCGCGTCGATACCACGTCCAGCCCCGGCAGATCCTCCGGCTCCAAATTGGTCTCGAATACGCCCTGCAATTTATGCGCATGGCTTTTCATCTCCTCCAATTCGCGGCTCAACAGCAGCCCGCCCTGATGCAGCAGGCACACGTAATCGCAGATATCCTCCAACTCGCGCAGATTATGCGAGGCGATCACCGGCGTCAAGCCGCGTCCGGCGATGGCGGAGGCGAACAGGCTCTTGACCATTTGCCGCATCACCGGGTCGAGGCCGTCAAAGGTCTCGTCGCAGAAAATATAGTCGGCGTGGGAAGCCAGCGCCAGAGCGATCATCATCTGCTTGCGCATACCCTTGGAAAAGGTATTGACGCGGCGCTCAACGTCCAGTCCGAATTGGCGGGCGAGCTCGGCGTACTCCTGGCGGCTGTAAGCGGGGTATTGCTGCGCGTAGTAGCCGCCCAGCTCGCCGGCCGTGGCGTTGGGGAAGCAATACGGCTCGTCGGAGATATAGAAGCAGCGCGCCTTTTGCTGCGGCTGCTCATAGACCGGCTGGCCGTCGATGAGCACCGTACCGCTATCGGGGCGGTAAATGCCGGCTAAGATGCGCAGCAGCGTCGATTTGCCCGCGCCGTTGGTGCCGAGCAGCCCGAACACGCAGCCGCCCTGTACGTTCGCCGATACGTTATCCAGCGCCTTGATCGCGCCAAAGCTCTTGCTGATATTGCTGATCTCGATCATACGTCGTCCTCCTTAGCGGCGGCCGCGTCATAAGCCTGCTCCGCCAGCGCCACAAAATCCGCCCTGCTGACGTCAAGCTGCGCCGCATCCCTGCTCAGCGTCGTCAACTGCTCAATGATGCACTGCCGGCGCGCCAGGCGTATGCTATCGCCCGAGGCGCAGATAAAGCTGCCGCGCCCCGGCAGCGAGTAGATGATACCGCGCGCCTCCAGCTCGCCGTAGGCCTTGGCGATAGTGTTGGGATTGATCGACAGCTCCATCGCCAAAGCGCGCACCGAGGGCAGCTGGCTGTCCGGCTGCAAAACGCCGCGCGCCGTCAGCCGCTCCACGTCATTGATGATCTGCTGATAAAAGGGAATACGACTTTTATAATCTATGGTGAACATCGTCCATCCCTCCGCTTCCGCAGCTGCCGGCGGCAGCCGCTTCACTCATAAGCAGCGGCGGCTGTGCCGCATCATCTGTACTATGAGTGTTAATACAGTTATGATAGCAAAGCCGCCTTCTTTTGTCAAGGGGAGATATGCAGGGACGGCGGCGGAGCGGCGCGGGACGGGCGGGGCAGCCTCACGCTTATATGCAAATCCCTTCTATCTTTCTTGCCCAAAATAAAACCCCGTCGCGTTTGATGGGGTATTTTGTTTGGCGGAGCAGATGAGAATATCAGCAATGCTCGCCTGAAGCGCGGCTTATGCCTTTGCCCCGCGAGCTTATGCCGGCTTGCGTCTTATATTATAAATGGTAACGGCGAAGCAATGCTTATGCGGATAACTCTTGCTTAAGGGGTGCTTTCAACATAGCTCTTGATCACGGAATACAGGGTTTGCGGCGCTTCAAGCGTCTGGTCATTCAGCGTTTGCTGCCAATCGGGAACGTTTAATGCGTCCAGCATCTGACACAGCAATGCGCCTGTTTCATAGGGCATGCGGCTGTAAAGATAAGATAGCTCAATATTGCCGGCCTCAATCTGCGGAAACACGTCGGCAAAAGACACGTTTTTTGCATTGTCAAAATACATTACGCCGTAGTCATAGCCTACCATCTTGGCAGTCTTGACGCCGACATAGGTCGCGCTGCCCTCTGCCGTTTCTTTTGCTATTTCGGCCGTCGTGTAAATCGGGTTTGCCGCCATGCGGGCGTCCATAATGGAAACATACTGTTTTGCATAGCCGTCCAGCTTATTCGGGGCGTTTTCTCCGTTCAGAAGATACAGGTGTATTTTCTCCAAAACGTCGTATTCTTCACGCATCAGCTGTAAATCCCTGTCTGACAGGGATTCGCTGTCCGCATAGTCTTCAATTTTCCATTGCTCCTGCATATAGTAATGGAACGCCTCGTGAGAGAGGAATAACGCAAAATGTAAAGACGTATATTGCTGTTCCAGCGATTCGGCTTTATTATACTTCACATAATAAACGTCGTCCCCGAACAGCGAATATGTTGCGCCTACGGTATTAAAGCTTCCTGTTATTTTCATTCTCCAAATCTCCGGCAGCAGAACAGAAACTCGGTAAACCGCGGCGACAGAAAACGAATCCGGCAGGGAGATTTTCTGTGCAAAGGCGCTTTTTATCTCATGCGTCGGATTGACAAGATACACGGATACGGAATCCTCGGACAGGAGCGCGACCGTCTTATCGGATAAACAAAAACCCTGCCACAGCGGGGCGACGCCTTCCTGTGAACAGAATAAATCGTACTCTGTCAGAATAGCCTGGTCTGTTGCGTTCAACTGCGTAAAATCCGAACAAAACTTGTTGGCGGCGACCGTACCGGCAAGAGCAAGCACAACAACCGCGACGCAAATTCCTATCCGTTTCCATATTCTTTTTGCTTTCATCGTGAGCGGCCTTTCTTTGCGCAATTCTTAAACCGTCAGCAGCGAGATCGCCGTTAGGGCGGGCCATACGGCCGCCGCCGCCGTGGCGATCTATTTGTATTTTACCACAGAGCGATAAACATTTCCATCACCATCAAGGCTGCGCAAAAAAAGTAAAGCGCGTGGTTCGCAAGTTTGCCGGCGGTGCGGGCGGGAGCAACATGGCGAGCAAAACGCATTTTGCGGAAAAGGAGGAGCAAAGCATACCTTGCTCCGACGCGGCGGAGAAGGAGGGATAATGGGCGCGACCGCACATAAGAACGAACTCTCGTCCCCGCAAAAAGTTGGTAGTGCAGCGAAGGTGTCGCGAGCGCGTTTACAAGCGAGCAGCCGCAGCAAACGCGACTTTTTGCGGAAAAGGAGGAGCAAGGGAGCGGGCGGATGACGCTTTTGTTGCCGCAGGCATAAAAAAGCGTCGGAGCAAAGCATACCTTGCTCCGACGCGGCGGAGAAGGAGGGATAATGGGCGCGAAATGAGTTTTGTCCTCGGGTATTACGACTCATGTGAGCGCTGCGCTGCTCAGCGCGTGGTTCGCGCTAACATGCCACCGGCATGTTTGCGCTCCCATTCGAATCCCTTCCATTTTTTTGCCAAAAGTAAACCCTGCCAAAAATCGGCAGGGTTTACTTTTGGCGGAGAAGGAGGGATAATGGGCGTGAAATGAGTTTTGTCCTCGGGTATTACCACTCATGTAAGATATACGCT
>JAUNBC010000020.1 GCA_030527285.1 Bacillota bacterium
GGGCGGTTTTTTGTAGCGAACGCTTTGCGTTCGCTACTCACTAAAGTTGAACAAAAATAGGCTCCAAAGGAGCCTATTATTCGTGATCAGCAAAACTACGGCGGTTAGCTTATTCGTCTATTCTGTTATTCAGTCCGCCGATAGAGCTTTTCAGCAATTCGATCTCGCATTTCTCGGAAATGCGCAGCCAAATGGTGTGCTCTTTTATTCGGGTGATCGTGCCAAGAATGCCGCCGATGGTATAGATCTCATCACCGACGCCCAAACTGTTCATCATGGTATTTCTTTCTCTCTTTTGCTTTCTCTGCGGTCTGATCAATAGCAGATAAAACATCAGCACGATGAAGACGATATAACCGATAGAGATCATCCCGGCACCGCCTGTCGTAGCTACGTTGAACAATGCTTTCACCACCTTGTTTGATTATTACGCTAAACAATTCCACATAATTTGGCAAAAACCTTTATCTTGCGTAAAAAGGCTGCCACCCATCGTCAATTACGGCCGATGAGTATTTGGCAGGGGCAGAAGGAATCGAACCCTCAACCAACGGATTTGGAGTCCGCTACTCTACCAATTGAGCTATACCCCTACAACGAGAAGTATTATACCAAATACGGACAAATAAAGTCAAGCAGCATTGTGAATTATTTGCCGTAAGCGCTGTTTAGCTCGCTCAGGTCATATACGCTTTAACCGTGGCCTTTTTTCGAGCCTGAAAACCTACCCGAGAAAATCGCGCACATAATTGATAAAATGAGGGAAAACGATACCCGGCTCGCTAAGGCTCTTATTCCATCTTTTCAGCCATTCCAACGAGATATAACCGTCAAATCCATCGCGCTGGAGCAGGGTCAAAACCTGTTCATTTGGCACGTCGCCAAAGCCCATCATTTTGTAGACGACGCCCTCGGCGGTAGCCACGGAGTCCTTCATATGCAGATAGCCGAGGTATTCACGCACGTTGGCGTAGGAATGCTCTACCGTCTCGCCAAAGTAGCGATAAGGATGATGCACGTCCCAGAGTATGCCGGCTTGCGCTTCATTGACCGCCTGCATAACGCTGTTGATCAGCGTCGTGTCGGCAAAAACGCCGTTAGTCTCGAGCAGCACACGCACGCCCTTGCCGCGCGCGTAGACGGCCAAATGGCGCAAATTCTCGGTGACGAGATCTATGTCGATCTCCACGCCCTCGCGCGGCGCGGCGGCCAGATCGCCAAGCACGCGTATATATGGCGCTTGCATACGCGCGGCGGTGTCGACGTATTCCTCTCCATAGCGGCGGACGTCGCCGTCCGTCTTGTCGAACAGATACACCGCCGAGGTCAGGCAGGACAGACGCAGATCAAGCTCGTCGAGCCGCCGCAGCGTGGCGGCGGAATTGGCGGGTGAAAACAGCTCGATGGCCGGCGCATACAGCTCCTGTCCCAGACCGCGTATCTCGATGCCGTCGTAGCCAAGATCATGAGCGGCTGCCATGACCTCGCCCCATGACCAGCTCGGGCAGCCTAAAGTCGATAGTGCGAATTTCATATTATCCCTCCTATCAGCTTGCTAAGCGGTGACGATACTGTTTTCTTCATGCAGATTCAAGTCCTCGATGGCCATTTCCTTGAGCTTGAATTTCTGTATTTTGCCGGAGGCGGTCATCGGGAACGCGTCGATAAACCGTATATATTTGGGACATTTATGCCGCGCCAAAGAGCTGAGGCAGAAGTCCTTCAGCTCCTGTTCATCAGCCGTTTCCCCTTCCTTGAGGATGACGAAAGCCATCACTTCCTCGCCATATTTACGGCTGGGTATGGCGACCACCTGCACGTCGGAGACTTTCTCATGCGTATAGAGGAATTCCTCGATCTCCTTGGGATATATATTCTCGCCGCCGCGGATGATCATATCCTTGATACGACCGGTGATCTTATAATATCCCTGCTCATCCACGCTCGCCAGATCGCCGGTATGCAGCCAGCCGTCGGCGTCGATGGCCAGGGCGGTAGCTTCCGGCATCTTATAGTAGCCGCGCATCACATTATAGCCGCGCGCCAGAAATTCACCGGGCGTATTTACCGGCAGCTCCTCGCCCGTTTCCGGGTCGACGATCTTGGCCTCCACGCCGGGCAGCACCCGCCCCACGGTATTGACGCGCCGCTCCAGCGGATCATGGACGCGCGTCTGCGTGCAGCCGGGCGAAGCCTCGGTCTGGCCGTAGACGATGGTGATCTCACGCATATTCATCTGCTCCACCACCTGCTGCATCACCTTTACCGGGCAGGGCGAGCCGGCCATGATGCCGGTGCGCAGCGAGGAGAAATCGAATTCAGAGAATTGCGGATGCTCAAGCATCGAGATAAACATCGTCGGCACGCCGTGTACGGCGGTACAGCGCTCGCTCTGTATGGCCTGCATCACCGCCAAGGCATTGAATTGCTCGATCGGTATCATCGCCGTGGCATGAGTCAGCGAAGCCATGATCGCCAGCACCATGCCGAAGCAATGGAAGAACGGCACCGGTATGCACAGCCTGTCGTTGGGGCCAAAATTCATGCAATCGCCGATCGCCTTGCCGTTATTGACGAGGTTATAATGCGTCAGCATCACGCCCTTGGGATAACCGGTGGTGCCGGAGGTGTATTGCATATTGATCACGTCGTCGGGATCAAGCGAACGCTGCCGCTCCCGCAGCTGCTCGGGGCTGATCTGCTCCGCCAGCCGGTACAGCTCGTTCCAGCCGAACATGCCCGGCGGCGTTTCGCCGGCGCCGATGTATATGAGATTTTTCAGATAGGGGAATTGGCGGAATTTGCTCTCGCCAGGTTTGCTCGCCGACAACGCGGGATTGAGCTGATTGATGATCTCAACATAGTCTATGTCACGATACTTGTCCATCATTATCAAGGTCATGGAATCGCTTTGACGCAGTAAATATTCCAGCTCAAATATCTTATAGCTGGTATTGACCGTGACCATGATCGCGCCGATCTTGGCGGTGGCGAACATATTTATCAGCCATTGCTGATGATTTGTGGCCCAGATGGCCACCTTATCGCCGCGCTGAATCCCCAGCGCCATCAGCCCGCGCGCCACTATGTCGCATTCATCGCGGAACGCGGCATAGCTCTTACGATAATCACGGTCGGTATAGATCACGCCGTCATTGTCGGGATATGTGACGGCAATATGGTCGAGCATATCGCCAAGTGTTATGCGCAGTAATTCCTCAGACATTTTACCCTCCTTGGCCAAATGATTATGTATCATACCATAAGAATTGCAAAATCGCAAGTATTGATGAGGATAATCGCAGGAAGAAATTTTGCGAATAATTAAACATTTATAAACCGCAAATATTAACTTGCAAATAGCCGTGCATTTTCGTATAATTTAGCCGTTAATGTTTTCATAGAGTTCTAACAAATTTATTTGAAAGGACGGTTTATTTATGCACGAACGAGAATCATGGGGAAGTAATTTTGGCTTCCTGATGGCAGCCATCGGCAGTGCGGTCGGTCTGGGTAATGTTTGGGGCTTCCCCTACAAGATGGGCATTGGCGGCGGCTTCGCATTCTTAATTACTTATTTGCTTTTGGTTTTATTCTGCGGTTGCGTGGTGATGTTCGTTGAAATGACGATCGGCCGCAAGACCGGCAAAAGCCCGATCCGCGCTTTCTTAGAGATCGGCACTTTTAAGAAATTGGGCTGGTTCGGCGCGATCTGCGGTTTTCTGATCCTGGCCTTTTATTCCTGGATCGGCGGCTGCTGCATCAAGTATTTATTCACCTATATCAGCGAACTGTGCGGCGGCGCCGGCTTTGGCGGTATGAGCGGTTTGGATTATTTCGTTCAATTTGGCTCCAACCCCGCCTCCGGCATTTTCTATCTCGGCTTGTTCATGCTTTTGACCCTGTTGGTCGTACAGGGCGGCATCAGCAAGGGCATTGAGAAATTCAATGTCGTCGGCATGCCCGCTTTGCTGGTACTGATGGTCATTCTTATCATCAAGAACCTTTCTCTGCCCGGCGCGAGCGCGGGATTGGCCTTTATGTTCACCTGGCCCACCGAAGGCTTCAATTTCTTTAATACGCTGCGTATGGCCGGCGGTCAGATGCTGTTTTCGCTGTCGCTGGGCATGGGCTGCATGCTCACCTACGGCTCTTATCTGAGCAAGAAGGAAAGCATCCCCAAGAACGCCTTTATTATCCCCTTCGCCGATACGTTGATGGCCTTATTAGCCGGTTTGATGGTCATTCCGGCGGTGTTCGCCTTTGGTCTTGATCCGCAAGGCGGCCCGCTGCTGTTATTCTATACGATGAAAGAGGTTTTTGCCGCCATGGGCAGCGCCGGCGCGATCTTCGGCATCATGTTCTTCCTGCTGCTGATCGTTGCCGCATTGACCTCCGCGATGTCGCTGCTTGAGGTCGTTACTTCCTGCGCTATCGACGTGCGCGCCGGTAAAGGCAAATCGGCCAATCGCCGTCCTATCGCCTGCTGCTGTGCGTTAGCCATCTTTATCCTCGGTATCCCGGTCGCCATCGACGGCGCAGGGATCTCCGGCCTGATGCCGCAATTCACCTTCCTTGCCGATGGCAGCGAGAGCTGGCTTGACCTGTACGATACTATTGCCGAAGGCTTATTGATGCCGCTGGGCTCGGTATTGATGTGCCTGGTGGTCAGCCGTAAGCTCGGCTTTGACTGGGTCAATGAGGAAGTCACGGCCTGCGGTCAGAAATGGCTCGCCGAAGGCTTCTATCGGGTCAGCATCAAGTATATCACGCCGGTGCTGATGAGCTTTGTGCTGGTTTCGCTGTTCCTGTCCTATTTCGGCATCTAAGTTTAACTGCAAATAGCCATAGAAAAGCTCCTTTAGCGTTTATAAAGGAGCTTTTTTATGTCATTTGACGCGGCGGCGGCAGATCAGCGGCAGCGGTAATTCAGGCAGCTCCGCTGCAGCGACGCTGATATGCTGCCGCGGATGCGGCGCGGCGGCGATCGGCGCGCCGTCCTCCTCGCGCAGATCATGCAGCTCCAAACAGAGGTGTTCATCCGAAGGCAGCAGTATTTCCAGCATATCCCCTGCCGACAGATGATTGCGCTGCTCCAAATGCAGCCGCTCTCCGTCATAAGCCAACGCTAAGGCGCAGAAGTCATATTCCCGCTCATAGCCGCCGTCGTCATAGCGATAAGCGTCCTCGGCGGGCGCGCCGGCGAAAAACCCCTCGCAATAACCGCGGTGGCTGACCTTTGCCAGCTCATTACGCCATTTTTCCGCGCAAGAAAACGCGTCAGGGTCGGCGGCATAAGCATCCAGGGCGGCGCGATAGATACGCAGGCAATTTGCGACGTAATAAGCGCTCTTGTTACGGCCCTCGATCTTCAGGCTGTCAAAGCCGCCCGCACACAGCTCGGGTATGCGCCCGATCAGGCAGAGGTCACGGGAATTGAGGATATACGAGCCGCGCTCGTCCTGCTCAATAGCGAAATACTCGCCCGGCCGCCGCTGCTCGCATAACGCATATTGCCAACGGCAGGGATGCGAGCAGGCGCCGTGATTGGCGTCGCGAGCGGTCATAAAGCTGCTGAGCAGGCAGCGTCCGGAATAGGAAATGCAGACAGCGCCATGAACGAAGATCTCCGTTTGCAATCCGCCCAAGGCGGCTATCGCCGCCGCTTGCGCATAGGGTAACTCCCGCGCCAGCACGACCCGGCTCGCGCCCTGACGCGCCCAGAAGCGCGCCGAACGCCAATTAGTGTTATTGGCCTGCGTACTGATGTGGAGGCCGATAGCGGGCGCGTATTCGCGCGCCAGATCGAATACGCCAGGGTCGGAGACGATCAAGGCGTCGGGGCCAAGCTGCGCCAGCCGGCGTATATAGTCCGGCAGGGCGGCAATATCGTCGTTACCGGCAAAGACGTTCAGCGCGGCATAGAGCTTTTTATTCTGACCATGCGCCAAACGCACCGCCGCTTCGATCTCGGCAAGGCCAAAGCCGGTACCGGCGCGCAGCGAATAATCGCCGCAGCCAATATAGGCGGCGTCCGCGCCGTATTTGTAGGCAAAACTGAGTCGCTCCATATCGCCGGCCGGAGCCAGCAGCTCGGGCAGCTTCATATTATCCTCCGTTTATTGATCGCCCTCGACGGTCATATTATGTTCCTCGATGGTCACGGAGAAGCGATGCGAGCCGTCGGTTCGGGCGCGGAAGTACAGATAATCGCTTTCGGTGGGATAAAGAGCGGCCTCGATTGAGGCTTTGCCCGGAGCGGCGATCGGGCCGGGCGGCAAACCGGCGTACATATATGTATTATAGGGATTGTCGATCTCTAAATCGCTGAATAGCAGCGGATTCTTCGGCTCGCCGAGGATGAATTGTACGGTGGCGCAGGATTGCAGCAGCATCCCGATATCCAGCCGTTTGTAGAAAACGCCGGCGATGATTGGCCTGTCCGCCGCCACCTGCGCTTCCTTCTCGACGATAGAGGCCATGGTTATCACCTCATAGGTGCTAAGTCCCAGCTCGGCGGCGCGCGTGTCAAAGCCGTTTTCCGTCCAGACGCTAACGAATTGCGCCAGCAGCATATCTATGACCTGCTGCTCGGTAGCGCCGGCGGCGATCATATAGGTATCGGGAAAAAGGAAGCCCTCGAGCCTGCTGGCAGGCTCGGAGATGCTGTCTGCGCTGGGGATGAAGTCATAGGGGAAATCGCCGTTCGCCGCGTATTCAAGATATGCCTCGACCGTGCCGATACCGGCCTCGGCCAGCACCTCGGCTGTTTCGCGCACCGTTAAGCCCTCGCGGATGGTGACGCGTATATCAGCCGCCGACTGCCCGCCGTTTGCCAGCGCGCTGCATACGGAGGCTACGCTCCATGTGCCGGCGAAGAAGGTATAATGACCGGCTTTGAGGTCGGCGTCGATACCGTTGCGCCGCGCGTAAAAGCGGAAATACTGCGCATTGGCGATCAGTCCGGCGTCAAATAATTGCTGGGCGATCGCCGCCGTGCCGCTGCCTTCGGCAATGTCCAGCTGCACGTCCTCGGTCAATTCCTGCGGCGCGGATACGCTGTTGAACAGCAGCAGCGCTCCCCCGCCCAGCACGACGATCAGCAGCAAAAGTATCAGCAGAATTTTTTTCATAGCTGTCTCCTTAGTATGCACGAATAATGTTCTATTTTGTATTATACTATATTTCAACGCAAAAAAAAAGCCGCCTTTAGCCTTTAGGCTTTAGGCGGCCTTTATACTGATTGAGTTGCAAATCAGTCGTCGAACTCTTCGATGATATTGTCGTATGCGTCGGCTACGCGCTCCCATTCCTCGTCGCTTTCAATATCGAACAGTATCTCCTCGCCCTGCTCATTCTTGCCGAAACGCATGATAACGGCCTCGTCCAGCCCTTCGTATTCATCGCTGCGCGGGATCAGCACAGCGTATTTTTCATCTTCTACGTCTAAAAAAGCCTCGACTTCAAAATCATGCTCGCGGCCGTCTTCGTCGATCAAAGTGATGATGTCATTAGTAGTCTCGCTCATAATAATCACTCCTTATATTTTGACATGTATAGTATATAAATATACGCTATGCCTGTCAAGTTTAAGCAAAAATTCGGAAAAGTCTATAATGCGCTGTTATGCAGCGAATCCAAGTAACCCTGTAATACGAAAACCGCAGCCATACTGTCTATCACCTGCTTGCGTTTCTTGCGCGACACGTCGCCGCTCAGCAGTATCTTCTCCGCCGCCACCGTGGACAGCCGCTCGTCGCGGAAGATGATCTCGGTATCCGTGGCTTCCGCCAGAGCCGCCGCGAATTCGCGCGCCATCTGCGCCGACGGCCCTTCGCTGCCGTTCATATTCAGCGGCAGGCCGATCAAAATTAGCTCCGCCTGATACTCCGCGATCAGCCGGCACATTTCCGCCATGTCGCGCTCGACGTCCTTGCGTCGCCATGTGCCGGCCGGCTGTGCGATAACGCCCATTTCATCGGATACCGCCACGCCGACCGTGACGCTGCCCACGTCCAAACCGATTATCCTCATATTAGCTCTCCTTTAGCATATCGAGATGCAAAAAAACTCGCAGGCGGCAATGCAATAACCGCAAAACAGGCATTTGTCGCGCTGCCAGCGCGCCTCGCCGTCCTCCATGGTCATCGCGCCGCTGGCGCAGCGCGTCGCGCAAGCGCCGCAGCCATGACAGCGCGGCTCCTTGTCAAAAACGATATTGCGCTCGATCAGCGCGATCTCCGCCGCGCGCGGACTAACACGCCCCTCGAGCAGGCAGATATTCGTCTCCAGCTCCGCCGTATCGCGGCAGCCAATAGCTATGGCGGCGATCTCGTCGATGGCGAACGCCCACTTGAGCGCCGCCGCTGCTTCCGCCATCAATGCGCCGCCGCCCAACGCCTTCATCGTATATACGCCCTTGCCCGCCCGCGCCGCCGCCTTGACGGCCGCCAGCATTTGCTCCGCGCCGCCGTCCAGGACGCCGACGCCAGCCTTGTTCAGCAGCGGGTGGATAACGTCTATCTCCGCTATTTCCGCCGCATAAGCCGCCGTCGACGCACTATGTGTGGATATACCGACCGCGCCGATAACGCCGCGCGCCTTGAGGTCGAGCAGCAATTGCCATGCCGCCGCCCGCGCAGAAAAATCGGCGGCGCTGCGCACCTCATGCAGCAGGAAAATATCCAGCTTATCGCGCTGTAAGGCAATGCGCGCGTCCTCCACGGCCGCCGCCATCTGTACGTCGTCGGCGGCGAAGGATTTGCAGCTGACGACTATATGCCGCTCAGTTTCGCGCAAGGCCGCCGACAAATAGGGATAGACGCGATATTGCTCGGCGCAATCGACAAAGTTTATCCCCTGCTCAAAGGCTGCTCTCAGCAGCTCCACGCCCTTTACAAGCGGCAAGTCAGCGCAAAGCGGCCCCATGGTCAGCGCGCCCAGACAGATGCGTGAGACGCGGATTTTGCTGTTTCCCAGTTCACGATATTCCATAGTTCAACAAAAAAGGCGGGCGCTGAGCCCGCCTTATCTCCTTGCCGCTTGTTATTTGACGTCCTTGATATAGTAGGATACCAATTCCTCGATCAGATCGTCGCGCTCCACGCGGCGTATCAGGCTGCGCGCCTGCTTATGGCTGGTGATATAGGCGGGATCGCCGGATATCAGATAGCCGACCAATTGATTGATCGGATTATAGCCCTTTTCGCGCAAGGCGGCGTAAACGGCCAGCAAAACATCCCTCGGGTGCAATTCGTCCTCGCCGCGCACGTCGAAGGTCATGGTCTCGTCAAGCGCAGACGGATTGAAGCCTAAAGAGCCAAAACCGGACTTCGCAAAGCTATTCTCATCTGTCATGGCCGCCACCTCCTTTTAGCATATATTCGCTGCAAAAGCGCTCTTTCCTGCCTCGAACAAATATCGCCGCTATTGCAGCTGCCGGCGCACCAACTGCCGCGCCAAGTCCAAGGCCGCCTGTATCTTCTCGGGCGAATTGTCTTTGCCGCCGGCCTGCGCCATATCCGGCCTGCCGCCGCCGCCGCCGCCGCAAACCGCGGCGATATCCTTGATCAGCGCGCCGGCCTTCAGCCCCCTGTCCTGCGCCGATTGTGCTACCGCGACCACGAATTGCGCCTTATCCTCGACCGCCGCCGCCAGCACGATCACCGCGTCGGGCAGCTTATCGCGCAGCATATCCACGCTATTGCGCAGCGCCGCCATGTCCGCCGCCGCCACTTGCGCCGTCAGCAGCTTGACGCCGCCGATATCCTCGGCCTGCCGCCACAGCTCGTCGATATTGCCTTTATTGAGCTTGGCCTGCAATTTCTCGATCTCCCGCGCTTGCGCCTTGCCTTCGGCGATGATATTGTCCAGCCGCTTTTCGCAATTGGCCGGCGTGGTCTTCATCTTATCGGACAAGCGCAGTAACAGCTGCTGCTGCTCGCGGTACAGATTGAGCGCGTTGAAGCCGGTGACAGCCTCGATGCGCCGCAGACCCGCGCCGATACCGGCCTCGGAGACGATGCGCAGCGAGCCGATATCGCCGGTGGCATGACAATGCGTGCCGCCGCACAGCTCGCGGCTGACCTGCCCCATCGACACTAAACGCACGATATCTCCGTATTTGTCGCCGAAGAAAGCCATCGCTCCCAGCGCTTTGGCCTCGTCAATGGGCATTTGCTGCGCGTCGATCAGATGATTGGCGATGATCTGCTTATTCGTCTCGTCCTCGATGGCGAGCAGCTCCTCGGCGGTCAGAGGTTGACTGTGATTGAAATCGAAACGCAGCCGCTCGTCGGTGACCAGCGAGCCGCTTTGGTGTACGTGTTGACCTAAGACCATGCGCAATGCGCGATGCAGCAGATGCGTGGCCGAGTGATTGCGCGCGATCGCCAAACGGCGCTGTCCGTCGATCACCGCCTCCACCGATTCGCCGACCTTGACGCTGCCTTCCTCAACATGAAATCTATGGATGATCAAGCCGTTGGCCAGCTTCTTACTGTCGGAGACGAACAGCAGCGCGCTATCGGTATTGATCGCGCCGCTATCGCCGATCTGACCGCCGCTTTCGCCGTAAAACGGCGTTCTATCCAGGGTCAGCCAGCCGCTTGCGCCTTCGCTTACCGTATCGCATAAAGCGTCGTTGACGACCAGAGCGCTGATATGCGCGATCAGAGCATCCTGC
This sequence comes from Bacillota bacterium, assembly GCA_030527285.1. Classification (GTDB taxonomy): domain Bacteria; phylum Bacillota; class Dehalobacteriia; order UBA4068; family UBA4068; genus JAUNBC01. Next base: position 10,685 of record JAUNBC010000020.1, read on the forward strand.
TGATAGCCGGCAAACTCGCCCACCGGCATTTCCGACAGCAGCTGGCCTATCGCCAGCAGATCCTCCTCGTCATTGCCGCCGCCCTTTTGCGCATGGGATTTCTCGCGCTGCTCGGCCATCGCCGCGTCAAAACCGGCTTCGTCTACGCTAAAGCCGTTCTCCTCGGCGATATCCTTAGCCAGATCGAGCGGGAAACCGTAGGTATCGTAGAGCATGAACAGATCCTTACCCGCCAGCACTTTGCCGCCGGCGGCGCGCGTTTTCTCGATCATGCCCTCGGCGATGCTCATGCCGGCCTTCAAGGTCAGATGGAAGCGTTCCTCCTCCTGACGGATGGCGCGGACGATGCTATCCTCCGCCGCGACGATTTCCGGATAATGGTCGCACAGCGAGGCTTTAACGTATGGGAATATCTTGTAGAGGAACGGCTCGCTCAAACCGATCACCATGCCGAAACGGGCGGCGCGGCGCAGAATACGCCGCAGCACGTAGCCGCGCCCCTCATTGGAAGGAATGATACCGTCTGCGATCATAAAGGAGCAGGAACGTGCATGATCGGCGATCACGCGGAAGGGAAAGCCGCGCTGATCCTCATAATAAGGCTTGCCGCTCAGCTCCGCCACGCCGTCGATGATGCCGCGCATGATATCGGTATCATAATTGCTCTCCACATTCTGCAATATCGAGGCCACGCGCTCCAAGCCCATGCCGGTATCGATGCTCGGATGCGGCAGCGGCGTCAAAGCGCCGTCCTCGGAGCGGTCGAACTGCATGAACACTAAATTCCATATCTCCATCCAGCGGTCGCAATCGCATTTGCCGATGCCGCATTCCTCAGCGTCGCAGCCAAAATGCTCGCCGCGGTCAAAAAATATCTCCGAGCAGGGGCCGCAGGGGCCGGTATCGCCCATCGCCCAGAAATTATCCTTGGCGCCGATGCGATAAATGCGCCCGTAGTCGATGCCGGTCAACTGATGCCACAGCTCATAGGCCTCGTCGTCTTCCTCATAGACGGTAACGTAAAGGCGATCCTTGGGCATTTCCAGCACCTCGGTGAGAAATTCCCAGGCAAAGAGGATAGCGTCGCGCTTGAAATAATCGCCGAAGGAGAAATTGCCCATCATCTCAAAGAAAGTATGATGGCGGGCGGTGCGGCCGACCGTGTCCAGATCGTTATGCTTGCCGCCGGCACGCACGCAGCGCTGCGCCGTGACCGCGCGGCTGTAATCGCGCTTGTCCAGCCCGAGGAAAACGTCCTTGAACTGCACCATGCCGGCGTTGACGAACAGCAGCGTCTGGTCGTTATACGGCACCAGCGGCGAGCTGGGCACGCGGCGATGACCCTTTGATTCAAAGTAAGCGAGGAAGGCCTCGCGTATTTCTCTGGCGGTGAGATTTTTCATGGCTGCGCTCCTTAACATATACTATTAATGGCGGCAATGCCGCTCATATTAATATATTTTAGCACATCTCATCCGCCGTTGCACTACTTTTTTCTGCTGTTTCGCCAACTAACAGGCAATATACATAGCGCAGCAGCAGTATCAGCGCCGCCGCGAGCGGTACCGCGCAGACCGCGCCCAATAAGCCGAACAGATACGCGCCGGAGGTCACCGCCAATATCACTAACAGCGGATGCAAGCCCAGCCGCTCGCCGACGATACGCGGGCTGATAACGGCGCTCTCTAACTGCTGTATCGCCAGCAGGCCGACCACGGTGATCAGCGCCAGACGGCGGCTCGTTCCCAGCGCGATGATCACCGCCGGCAGCGCGCCCAGAACCGGGCCGAAATACGGTATCAGATCGGCTATCGTCATCAGCAGCCCCAGCACCAGCGGATAATCTACGCCCGCCGCATAATAAAACAGCGTCGATAAGAAGCCGGTGATCAGCGCCACCGACACGTAGCTGGTAAGGAATTGGCGGATCAAACGGTCGATATCGCGGCAGACGCGCAGAAATTCGGGGCGGCTGTTGACCGTCAGCAGCCGCAAGCCGCGCGCCGACAGCGACTTGCGATCACGCAGCAGGTAAAAGGCCAGCACCGGCGTGAGGAACGCGTATAGTATCACGCTGAACAGCTGCGGCATAGACTCCGCCGCGCCGAGCAGCGCCCGCTCGCCGTATGCGCCAAGCAGCTCTGTCAGCTCGGGCAGCTGGACGACGTTTTGCAGCGGGCTCAGCATTTGCTGTATGCTCTCCGCCAGCTGCGGCAGATAATCCAGCAGATTACGCCCCTGCTCCAAAAACAGCGGCAGGCATAGCTTGCCCAATACCGCCAGCGTCAGCAGCATATATACGTAGACCACCACGATCGCCGCTACCAAAGGCGTTCCGCGCCGCTCGAGGCGCGTCACCGCCGGCGCGAGTACATACGCCAGCAGCGCCGCCAGCAGAAACGGCGTCAGCACAGAACGCAGCAGCCATATCAATAGCAGCAGCGCCAAGCCGAGCAGCCATATGAAGATCTTGCGCGTCCTTGCCGCCGTCATCGTCGCCATATGTATGAGCAGCAGGGCTGCTCATATTCCCCTATCGCAATCTCTTGGCCAGCGCATCGCCGAGGCTGTCGATCAGATCGCCCGCATGATCGCTCATTTCATCCGCCATATGCGCGGCGGCTTTACGCGTCTTGCGCATCGGCTTCTTATTCATGCCCATACCCATATAAGCGCCAGCGGCGCCCAACATCGTGCCGGCAAGAAACCAACGATAACCGCGATTGTTCATGCTCTCACCTCCTTTGACAAAACCCTTTTAGTCGCGAATCTGTATTTGCTGCGGCGCATAGCGGCGGCGGCCGCTGCGATAATCGCCGAGCAGGCCGTCTGATACCACATAGGCGACCAGGCGCTTATCTTCGAACAGCATATCGCTGATCGAGCCCAGTTCCCGACCTTCAGCGTCCAAAGCCGCGCAGCCGATGCAGCCGGGCTGTACGGCGGACTTTTTGCAGGCGGCAAGCTGCGTGCTGTCCGCGATATACGCGCCGCTGATGTCGATATGGCTGATCGCCGCCAGCGGAACGAACAGCTTTTTGCCGATCATCCCGCTGCGCTCGATATACAGGCCGCAAAAGCGCCGCCGCCCGTCGAAGGCCGGAGCCAGCACCGTGCCGAGTAAACGCATATCCGGCCAGCTCTTGGCCGCCAGACCGTGCAATTGCTTGCCGCTGAGCAAAATATCACCCCGAGCATAGTTTGACCGATATATTAAAAAATAGCCGTCAAATAACGGCTATTAAAAGTAAATTTTCAATTATTCGCTGGCAATTTTTACACAACGATCACAGGATGATACCGCCGCCCAAAACCGCGTCGCCGTTATAGAATACCGCCGATTGTCCCGGCGCTACCGCCCGCTCGGCCGCGGCAAATTCAACGCACAACACGCCCTCTTGCCGCTCAAAGCTGCATCGCGCCGCTTTAGCCGCCGACTTATAGCGCACCTTGACCTCGGCGTCAAAGGACGGCGGCGGCGCGTCGCCGGCCAGCCAACACAGGTCGCCCACGCGCATGGTCTTGGCGTATAGCTGCTGCTTATCGCCAAGCACCAAGCGATTGTTGACATTGTCGATGCTGATCACATAGGCTGGATAGCCAAGCGCGATATCCACGCCGCGCCTTTGGCCGACCGTATAATTGCTCAACCCGCGATGGCGGCCCAAAACGCGGCCTTCGCTATCGACAACGTCACCGGCGCTGTCCGACGGCGGCGGCGCGGCGGCGGCGAGGAAGGAGCGATAGTCGCCGTCAGGGATGAAGCAGATATCGAAGCTATCGCGCGCGGACGACGAGGACAGGCCGGCCTCCTCAGCCAGCTCACGGATGCGCTCCTTGCTCAGCTCGCCCAGCGGGAACAGCGTTTGCGCTATCGTTTGCTGCGGCAGCCGGTAGAGGAAGTAGGACTGATCCTTGGCGGCAAACGCCGCCCGCTGTAACAGCCAGCGCCCGTCGATCTGCCGCTTGCGCACATAATGGCCGGTGGCGAACCAGTCGCAATCAAGCTCATCCATCAGCGGCTCAAACAGCGGGAATTTGATCGCGGCGTTGCACAGCACGCAGGGATTGGGCGTGATACCGGCGGCATAGGCGGCGATGAACGGCTCGACCACCTGCCGTCTGAACGGCTCTCGCACGTCGATCAGATGATGCGCGACGCCTAATTCCGCGCAGACCCTGGCCGCTTTGGCCGCGGCGTCGCCATAGGCGGTCTCCATGGTCGCGCCCAGCACCTGATAGCCCGCGCGCATAAGTAAAAGAGCGGCTACGGAACTATCCACGCCGCCGCTCATCGCTACTAAGACCCTGTTGTTTTGCTTATGCCTGATGCTCTTTCTCATAATTCTCGATCGCCTCGCGCAGCGCGTCGGCCGCCAGCACCGAGCAATGGATCTTCACATCCGGCAGGCCGCCGAGGTTCTTGACGATATCATCATTGCTGATCTGCTTGGCCTCGTCCAAGGTTTTGCCTACGGCCATCGTCGTCAGCATACTCGAAGAAGCAATAGCTGCGGCGCAGCCGAAGGTCTTGAATTTGATATCCTTGATCACGCCGTCTTCCACATCCAAATAAATGAAGGTCGTATCGCCGCAAACCGGACTGGATACCTGACCCATGGCGGATTTCTCGGCGATCTCGCCCACGTTGCGCGGATTATTGAAATGATCGATCACTGTTTCGTTATACATGATTGAAGCTCCTTTCAGCCAATTCCAAGTAATTTGCTTGGGTATATATTATCACTTGTCGCCGTCTTTGTCAATCTTTTTTACGCCGTCTTTTTTCGCCTTGGCCTTCAATTCCTCAATGATCTGCAGCCGCTCGGCGATACGCGCTTCTTTACCGTTGTCGCTGGGATGATAATAGCGTCTATTCTCCAGCTCCGCCGGCAGATATTGCTGCGGCGTATAATGGCCGGGGAAATCATGCGGGTATTTGTAGCCCTTGCCGTGACCGAATTTTTTGGCTCCAGCATAGCTTGTATCGCGCAGATGTGCGGGTACGCCGCTGAAGGGCAGGTCGCGTATATCGGCGATCGCCGCCTCCACGCCCAGATAGGCGGCGTTGGACTTGGGAGCGGTGGCCACATAGACGGCAGCCTCGGCCAGCGCGATACGCGCCTCCGGCCAGCCCACGTAATGCACCGAATCGGCGGCTGCCTGCGCTACTACCAGCGCCAGCGGATCAGCCATGCCCACGTCCTCGGCGGCGCAGATGATGATGCGGCGGGCGATGAATTCCGGCTGCTCGCCGGCTTCCATCATCCGCGCCAGCCAATGCAGCGCCGCGTCAGGATCGCTGCCGCGCATGCTTTTGATAAAGGCAGAGATCACATCATAATGCCAGTCGCCTTTTTTATCATAGCTGACGTTGCGCCGCTGTATGCTCTCCTCCGCGATGGCGAGGTCGATATGCCGTTTGCCGTCCTCTCCCGGCGCGGTGGTCAATACCGCTAACTCCAGCGCATTATAGGCGGTACGCGCGTCTCCGGCGCAGGCTGAGGCCCAATGGCGCAACGCGTCGTCGTCGATAAGCGGCTGATAGCTTGCCATGCCGCGCTCATCCTCGACGGCGCGGCGCAGCAGTTGATAAATGTCGTCCTCGCCGAGCGCCTCCAAACGAAAGATGCGCGAACGCGAGAGCAAAGCGCCGTTGACCTCAAAGTAGGGGTTTTCGGTAGTGGCTCCGATCAAAATCACCACGCCGTTTTCCACCGCCGGCAGCAGCGCGTCCTGCTGCGTTTTGTTGAAGCGATGTATTTCGTCGATGAACAGCACCGTGCGCCGCCCATGGAATTTCCATGCTTCCTCAGCGTTTTTCAGCACCGCGCGAATATCGGCGATACCCGAGGTTACGGCGGATATCGAGCAAAAGTCGCTGGCCGTGCTGCCGGCGATGATCTGCGCCAGGGTCGTCTTGCCGCTGCCGGGCGGGCCGAAGAAGATCAGCGACGACAGCTGATCGGCTTCGATAGCGCGGCGCAATAAGCGTCCGCTGCCGACGATCTGCTCCTGACCGATGAATTCGTCCATATTACGCGGCCGCATCCGCGCTGCCAGCGGCGCTTCCTGAGCCATTCTCTGTTCGGCTGACGGGTCAAAAAGGTCCATGATAGCTACTCCTTAGTCGCGGATTGAATTATATGCCGTACCGCCTCAGCCGCCAGGATCATGCCCATGGCCGCCGGAACGAAGATCATCGAGCCCAGCGGCTGCTTAGCGCCGCACGCTGTCTCAAGCGCCGCGCGCGCCTCGGCAAGCGGCGGCTCCAGCGAGAACACCGTGCGCACGCCGCTCGTGACGCCGCAAGCCTTCAGCTCACGGCGCATGATGCGCGCCAGCGGGCAGATCTGCGTCTGCGATATATCCGCCACGCGCAGCAGCTGCGGCGACAGCCGTCTGGCCGCTCCCATAGCTGAGATAAAAGGTATGCCCCGCTCATAGGCGTAGCGTATCAACGCCAGCTTGGCAGGTATATGGTCGATAGCGTCGATGATAAAGTCCGCGCCCTCCAGCAGCTCGGCGCAGTTATCGGCGCTGATGTACGCATCATGGCAATGCAGGCGGCTATCGGGCGCAATATCGGCGATACGCGCGGCGGCAAGCTCGGTCTTCTTGCAGCCGATGCTGCTTTGCAGGGCGTATAGCTGGCGGTTGATATTGCTGGCCTCGATCGCGTCATAGTCGATCAGCGTCAGCTCGCCCACAGCGGAACGCGCCGCGGCCTCGGCGGCGAAGGAACCGACGCCGCCCAGACCGCAAACGGCGACATGCGCGGCCTGCAAGCGCCGCATATTGCCGGCGCCCAGCAGCCGCTCGCTGCGGTCAAAGACGCCGGCGACAGGGCTACTCATGCTCCTCCAAGGCGCGCAGTTGCGCCAGTAATTGTTGGAAATACTCGGGCAGCGGGCTGTCGAACAGCAGCTCTGCGCCGCTGATCGGATGCTTAAAGCCGAGCGTCTTGGCATGCAGCGCCTGCCCGTTCAGCTGATAGCGCTGCTTGCGCAAGCCGTACACCGTATCCCCGATCAGCGGATGCTGCAAATAGGCCATATGCACTCGTATCTGATGCGTGCGCCCCGTTTGCAGAGTCAGCTCGACATAGCTGCATTTGCTGTGATAGAAACGCTCCAGGACGCGGTATTCGGTGACCGCGTCGCGCCCATGCCGGGTCTCGACGGCCATCTTTTTGCGCTCGCGCGGATGACGGCCTACCGGCGCGTCGATCACACCGTCATGCTCGGCGGGCAGCCCCTCGACCAATGCGTGATATTGCCGCTTGATGTCGTGGTTCTTCCATTGCGCAGTCAGGCCGAGATGCGCCGCGTCATTCTTGGCGGCTACCAGCAGGCCGGACGTATCCTTGTCGATGCGATGCACGATGCCGGGGCGCTTAACGCCGTTGACCCCGGACAAGTCGCCGCAATGATGCAGCAGCGCGTTGACCAGCGTGCCGCTGCTGTGGCCGAAAGCCGGATGCACGACCATGCCCTGCGGTTTGTTGACGACGATGATATCAGCGTCCTCATAGACGACGTCGATGGGCATGGGCTCCGCCTGAACCGCCGCCGGCTCCGCTTCGATAAAACGCAGTTCGATAATATCGCCTTCGACCAGCTTATAGCCGTTCTTGACAGACTTGTCATTGACAGTTATCAAGCCGCCGCCGATCATGTTCTGCGCATGTGAGCGCGATAATCGCGCATCGGCGGCGCTGACAAACGTATCCAACCGCGCTCCGGCCTGTTCCGCCGTAACGATGATCTTTTCTACCCGCTCACTCATGCTTTTGCTCCCGGCCTTTGGCGACGCTCTTCTCCTCAAAAAGTATATATATGCAAAGGGCGATCACGCTGACCACCAAAAAGCTATCGGCGACGTTGAATACCGGCGGCCAGACCTTGAAATCGAGAAAATCGACGACCGCGCCCTGATAGAGACGGTCGATGAAATTGCCGATAGCGCCGCCGCAGAAGCCAGCCAGCAGCAGTCTGAGCAGCTTCTTATCGCGGGGTATCTGCCTCAAATAAATGAAAACCACCGCCAGCACAATTACCGTCAGCACGATAAAGAACCAGCGCTGATCCTGTAGCAGCGAAAAGCTGGCGCCGGTATTCAAAACATAGGTGAGATGAAAAAAGCCGTCGATGACTTCTATACTCTGCCCCAGCTCCATGCTGCGCACGATTATATATTTGCTAAGCTGATCGACCGCGACAATGGCGATCATAACGATCCAAAACATTTATTCTCCTATCAACCGATGCGGCGCACGTCCTCAATATATAACAGCAGATCGGAAATAAAATCGCCGATCAGCGGCAAATTGAGAATGCTCAGCGATTTCAGTATATACAAGGCTAAAAATGCCAGCACCGTAAAGCCAAAAGCAAAGCCCAATCCCTTGGCCACGCCGGCGAGGAAATTGACCCAGGTCATACGCAGCGGATTCTGGCGCAAATTGAGGTATTCGACGGTATTCTCATAGGTTACAGCTAACTTATGCAGCATTTTGATATCTAAATCGCTCAATTGCGCCGGCTGATCCTCCTCCTGCGCCGCCGCCTGCCCGTCCGCGGCCGGCGGCGGTTCGGTCGGCGCTAATGCCGCTGTTTGCTTCTTTTGCCAGAGAAAACGCATAATTCTCTCCCTCAAAATAGTTATAATATATTATTATACAATATATTGCGGCAAATATAAAGAAAAAAAAGCCGCCCCAAGCATCTACCGGCGCGCGCAGGCGCCGTCTTTTGCTCAAGGCGGCTGATACGATTAAAACGAGGCTTATTTGACGCTGCCGGTGACCAAAGCCAGCAAAGCCATTCTCGTCGGCAGGCCGTTGCCGGCTTGACGGAAATAGGCGGCGCCGGGATAATCGTCGACCTCGACCGCGATCTCATTGACGCGCGGCAGCGGATGCAGGACGATAGCGTCCTTGACGAACATATCGACATGGCGCTTGGTCATGATGAACAGGTTCTTGTTGCGCTCGTATTCTTCCTGAGAAGAAAATCTCTCGCGCTGTACGCGGGTCATATAAATGACGTCGGCGTTCTTGGCGGCATAATCCAGATCGAAGCATTCCTCGATCTCCACGCCCATATCGGCCTTGATCTTGGCGATATTCTCCTCGGGCATTCTCAATTCTTTCGGCGAAGCGAGGATGATCTTCTTGACCTTGAACTTAGCCAGAGCGTCGAGCAGCGAATGCGGAGCGCGGCCATATTTGAGGTCGCCGCAAATAGCGTAGGTCCAGCCGTCTAAGCCGCCCTTTTCTTTGTAGATGGAGTAAATGTCCAACAAAGCCTGAGTGGGATGCTCGCCGGAGCCGTCGCCGCCGTTGATATAAGGCACGGTAGCCGCGCGGTCTATTTCCAGACGCACGCCCTTGATCGGGCTGCGGCAGGCAATGACGTCGCAATAGTAGTTGATAACGCGGATCGCGTCATACATGGTCTCGCCTTTGGCGGTGGAAGAAGTCTGCATGGTGGGAGTCTCGGTGACGGTGATCACCTTGCCGCCCAGGCGCTGCATCGCCGATTCAAAGGATAAGCGCGTGCGAGTGGACGGTTCAAAGAACAACGAAGCCATGATCTTGCCTTCCATATCATGGAGAAGCTCATGCTTTTCCAGCTTAGCATCATAATAAGCGGCGGTTTGCATGATCGTTTCCAACTGCTCTCGGCTGAGGCTGGAAATGTCGAGAATGTTTTTGCCACAAAAGGCGGCCATCTTCTCTTGGGACGGTTTACCGGTGAAACTGGACATGTATCTTCCTCCTTATATTAAGTGAGCTTGAAATGCTGCTAACACCTATTTATTCTACGCCATATTTGATAACCCTTCTTTTTTTGGATACGAGCATACAAATATTTTCAAAAAATTTGCCTTCCGTGTGAACAGAAGGCAGGTTGCTATATTGTCATGATCAGTCTCAAAATCAGCGTTTCAATGATCTGCAATACGATATAGGCGAAGATCGGCGACAGATCGAGCGGAAAGCCCGGGCGCGGCGGGATCAGGCGTCTGAATAAGCCCAGCACCGGCTCGGTGACCTCATAGATGAAACGGGTGACGGCGTTATCCGGCGTATTTATCCAGGAGAGTATGATGCGGATAAAGATCAGTATGTAGTAAACGTTGAATACCGTTCTGACAATGGAATACAAGCTGACGCTCATTATCTGACCCCTTGCTTATTTAAGCCAATTGCTGGTAGAAAAGCGGCTGTCGGCGCTGAAATCCTCGGCCTCGAAGCTGCCGCCGTTTTCCATGATCTGACCGCTGAGATCGACATTGGATGAGCTGAAGATGAAAGTGCCGCCGGAGACCTTGCGCGGTACGCCGTCTAAGGCAAAAACGCTGCCGGAGAGAAAATCGACCATGCGCTGGGCGATATCCTTGTCCATATCTTCAAAGTTGACCACCGCGATCTTGCGTTCCTTGATATGATTGGCGATCTCCTGCATATCGTCATAGGAGGTAGCCTTGATCAATACGATCTCGGTATTCTCGCCGCCCTTGGTCTTGTTGGGTACGCTGATCAGACTGGCCTTTTTGACCGACTTTTTGGCCTCGGGTGCTTTCCAGGCGGTCTTATTGGCAGCGTCCGGGGGATAATTCAGCGGTTCCGCGAATTCCGTCTGTTCTTCCTCAAATTCTTCGCCGTCCTTGAAGAAGAAGTTACCGACTTTATCCATAAAATTACTCAAAATGCTCTCCCCTTTCACCTCGTACTCGAGCTAAACCTTGGTAAATATTCGCTATCTCAGCGCCTGTTTCCTGCTATGCGTAATTGCGCGCGCCAAAAATGCTGCTGCCGACGCGCACGATATTCGCGCCTTCCTCGACGGCGATCATATAGTCGTGGCTCATGCCCATCGACAGATAGCTCATCTCGGCATACGGCAGCTCGCGCGCCCGCTCGCGCTCAAACAGCAGCCGCAGCTCGCGGAATACCGGCCGTATCTGTTCATAGTCCTCGACCATCGGGCCGATGGTCATCAAGCCGCGCAGCTTGATATGCGGATAAGCGGCCAGCTCGCTGACAAAACCGGCCAGCTCCGGTACAAAGACGCCGCTTTTGCTCTGCTCCTCGGCGATATTTACCTGTATCAATACCTCGGTGATGACGCTGGCGGCGGCGCTGCGTTTTTCGATCTCGGCGGCCAGCGATATGCTGTCCAGCGAATGTATTAGGCGCGTTTTTCCGATAACGTACTTGACCTTATTGCGCTGCAAATGACCGATCAGATGCCAGTTGAGCTGCGGCAATTGCTGCTGCTTTTCCACTAACTCCTGCACCTTGTTCTCCCCGAAATGCTGCTGGCCTGCCGCATAGGCCGCGGCGATCTTCTCCAGCGGCTGCGTCTTGCTCACCGCCAGCAGCTGCACCTGCCGCGCCGCATGAACGCTGCGGCCGCGCGCCAGCTCGATATTACGTTTAACTTGTTCCAATGCCGCCGCGATATCCATTGTTGCCCTCGCTAATAAATTTTTTGACCATCACGCGCGCGCTCCGGATTGGTCACTATCAAGTCGTTGGCGTCTATATTTGTGACGACAACGCTGCCGTCGCGCTCGGCCAATACCTCGACCTCGGTATATACTATCGTCTGCTTATACTGGCAAAACACGCCGCAGCTACCGTCTTGCTCATAGACCAGCGCCGTGGCCGGTATCAGGGCGCCATACACAGTATCGCCGATGACGTCGATGCGTTGATAGCGCTGCCCGTACAGGGACATTTCCTGAGCCGACACGCTGAGCAGCAGATAATTGCTGCCGTCGCTCAGGCTGCCGCCGGAATCGACGTAGCCGGTTATGTAGCCGCCGCTCGTATCGGACTTGAGCAGAAAAGTCAGCTTACCGCTCTCCTGATAGGCGCTAAGCGGCTGCATCGAGCAGACAAATACGGTAAAATCAAGAAGATTATCAATGACCTTGGCCGTAGGCGCGGCCTGCTGCGCGCCGTTTGCCGCTTCACCGTCAGCTTGCGGCTGGCGGCGCAGCTGCTCCAGCAGCGCGATCCAGTTGACCGACTCGCCGAGCGACGACGGGGTGAGCAGCTGCTCATAACCGTCCGCCTGATAGGAGATCAGCCCGCCGATCGGCGCATAATAGTTGATCTGCTGCCCGTTTTCCGTGCTGCTGCGGCCGATCAGCGCGCCCTCCTTGACGCGCTCGCCCTCCGCAAACAGCGGCGTGAATTCGCCGCCGGCGCTGACGTCGATGACGTACTCATTACGCGCCACCACCGCCTCGCCGTCGAAGGTCACGTCATACGAGCCGACCTCAGGCTGCGCGAATTTTAGCTGTTTGAAGCGGAAAAAGCTGCCGAACAGCACTATCGCCGCTACAAAAATCGCTAACAGCAATACTATCGTCAGCGTATTGCGCCGCCGGCGTTTCTTCTTTGCCAAGATACGGTCATTCCTCATTTTTTAATTATACCACCGCGTTATGATACCGCGCAAGCATTATCACGATATTCCTGTCGAAAGAGCAAAAGGCCAAATGATACGCAAAAGCATGATAAGACCAGCTAAATCCGCATATAATAAGCAATAAGCCTTGCCTCGGGCAGTTTAGCGTCCGAGGCAGGGCTTATACTGTTTGGGGTATGGCCGCGGCAAAACCGCGGGCGGCCGTTGCCGCTGACTATTATCCGCCGCCGAAAAGATGCGCCATCAACACCACGTCGCCGTCAGCGATCGTAGTGGTATCCCATTTTTCCTTGGCTATCGGCACGTCATTGAGCCTGACGACAATGTTGCGGAAGGTGAATTTCTTCTCCTCCATCAACGATGCTATCGTCATGCCTTCATGGTACGGATAAGGGTCGTTGTTGAGTTTAATCATAAGCAAAACCTCGGGGTCTTTACATAGTTTCGTATTTGGCGTATTCCGGGCCGGTCGGCCAATAGCCTTCTTCCTTGAGATAAGGCCTGATCACGCGCACCAATTGCGGCAGGTCCATGCCCAGCGCGATCAGCTTCTCCAGCTTGACGATACCGTTCGGCGTCCAACCGCGGCGCTCATAGACCGCGTCCACGAGCTGACGATACTGGTTGAGGCGATACTCGCGGGTGATGGCGATCTTCTCCGCCACGCTCTTGCCGGCCGGATCGACGCCGATCTTCTCCTTCATCTGGGTGTCATAGCGGTCTTCGCGCGACAGGTACTCTTCCTCGGTCACAGGGCCTACCGCACGATACGGCGGCTGATCGCCCTTGCGCGTGCCGGCGCCGGTCGGTTGATTGCGGCGCAGGTCGAAGATGCGCTGGAAGGTGTAGACGCGCTCAGACTGCGCGACCAGCGAATCCTCATCGAGACGGATGCCGGTAACGCCCTCGACGATATCGAAATAATTCTTCATATGCTCGGGAACGCGGTTAGCATTCTTTTGCTTGTAGTTATCGACAGGCTCAACGTCATTCCACGGCAGCTTGCACAGGCCGTGCAAACCGAACCAGGTGCGGATCATCGGGAAGTAATGCAGCGCGTTAGCTTTATCCTCGAAGGTGGGGATCTGGCCGTTGACCATATCCATGAAGATCAGCCAGGCTTCGTCATGCTGCGGACCCTTGTTGCAAAGAGCGAAGCCGCCCTGCTGCGCCAGGGATTCTTTGGCCAGATACTCCGAATACTCCATGCCCTTGTTTTCCATACCGATATCCTGCATCAAGGCGATCTGCTCGGCGGTCATCTTGATCCACGGGCGGCCATTGGTATACGGGCACAGCGGATCGTCGCAATAATAGGGCTTGCCCACCGGATAATCGGCGATCTCGTCGCGGCTGATGGTCGGTATGCCCTCGATCTTCTCCCAGCGTTCGGGTTTGCCGAGGAAGGCTTCACGGTTATTGGCGCCGGGGCAGGCCAGAGGCGTGCCGGCAATTTCTTCCATGACCTTAGCGTCGTCGTATTCGATCTCCTTGAGATACGGGCATTCCAGTAGATCAGGATTGAATTCGTAGGTGGGGATGAGCTTCTCCTGCGGCGGTTCCATGGTCGACCACTTCCTGCCCTTGAGCATATGCTCATATTCGGGCGCGGGCTTGCCGAAGCGCTCGGCAAAGATGCGCTTCATCTCACGGACGCCTTTACCGACCAGCATACCGAAGCCGGCTTCATTGACCATCTGATGCATCAGCTCGTTCAAAGCCGCGCCATTGCCCCAACGCATATCCAAGCCTTCGGTATCATCAAGATTATACAGGCCGCGCTGGAAGCATTCCATAGCAAAGGCGGTCATCGTGCCCATGGAAATGGTGTCGAGGCCGTAGGTGTCGCAATAGAAGTTGGCTTCCAGTACCCAACGCGGATCGAATACGCCGCAGTTGGAGCCGAGGCCGGCGGCATTCTCATACTCGGGGCCGTCGACGCAGACCTTGTCGCCCTTATAGGGGCCGGTGCGGCAGACGAAGTCGCTGGCCGCCTTGGCGCAGCTCATCGAGCAGCCATACCAGCAGCCATCCGGAACCTTCTGCATCAGATACAGTTGTTCAAACAGATAGCAGCTGAGCTTTTCGACTTCGGGATGCGAGCCGTACTGATAATTCATCGTCGGCAGCAGGTCGTAGTCGTTCATGATATCCGTAACATGGGCGGTGCCGGAGCGGCGCATCATGCATTGGAAATCGTCGTTATGCTTCATCTCGCGATGCAGGCGCAGGCCGGCGGTATTGAGCTTGCTCTTATCGTAGGGATTGTTGAGATCGCCGTGGGTGCCGCGGTAGCGGACGACCAGCGCCTTGATATTCTTATTGCGGAAAACGCGACCCACGCCGCCGCGTCCGGCCTGCTTGAGGCGAGCACAATTGCGGCGCTTATCCCAGAAGCTGAAGTTGAGCACGCCGATATTGGAGATCTTGGCGGCGCGGCCGGAGCTGACCACGGAAATATTCATCTTATCGTCGTCATCCTCGGCGTACAGATCAGCCATCTCTTCGGAGATAACATGCGCGTCGATAGCGTCTTCGGGAGCGGCTTCGATGGTGATGGTATGGGCGTTACCGTCGATGAATACGATCACTTCTTCCTTGCTGTTGCCCTGGATCTCGATGGCGTCAAAGCCGGAGAACTTCAGATAAGGGCCGAAGTAACCGCCGACGTTGGAGTCGATAGGCAGGCCGGTAAGCGGAGAAATGGTGCAGACCAGCGATTTGCCGGCGCCGGGATACTGGGTGATACCGCCGAGCGGGCCGGGCGAGATAACGATCTCATTCTCGGGATCGTTCCATTTGGTGTCGTCCTTGACGGCGTCCCACAGATAATACAGATCGAAGCCCTTGCCGCCGGTGAATTTCTCTTTCATAAAATCGGTGACGACTTTTTCTTTGATCTCTAATGTTTCAATGTTGACGTACAAAGTACGATTGTTATAGCCGCGGATGATCTCGGTGGGCTCGTATTTATACTCCGCCAATACCTTGCGCGCGGCCTTGATCTTATCAATTCTCTCCATAGTTATCGCCTCCCCCACTAAACTTCGACCAACGATAATGCGCCGGTCGGGCATTGTTTGACGCATAGCCCGCAGGCCACGCACTTAAACGGATAACGCTCATTATTGTGATAATGCATATTATCCTTGACGCATTCCGCTACGCAGATCAAGCAACTGACGCACTTTTTCTTGTCAACGCGGATGATGCCGTTGCTGGCAGGAGCAACAGCCATGGCGGCGCACATCTCGGTGCATTCGCCGCATTGGTCGCAAACGTCGATACGAAACTCGCCGTTCTTTTGCTCAGAAACGCGGATAGCGCTCTTGGTACGGTCCTCTTCCTTAAAAAATGCTTTGGAGCAGACCATTTCACAGGTACCGCAGCCGACGCATAGTTTAGGATCTGCTACGACTTTTTTCATATTCCTACCTCCTTGTTTACGTCTAAATCACAATTTTCGGGCAGGCGTGACAGAGCGCCTGCCCGAAAACGTACAGCACACAGATATTTCAAAGAGCAAAGCAAAAATTAAACGACGGACGGCTCCAGCAGCAGCTCGCCGGTGCGATAGCGATCGGCGGAGAAACGCTTGATATCCAGAGTATCCGGCTCATTGCATAAAGCCTTGGCTACCAGAGTAGCGGTACGCGGGGCGACCATGAAGCCATGACCGGAGAAACCGCAGACCGTGAGCAGACCCTCGGCGTTCTTCGAGAACTCGATGATCGGGTTACGGTCAGGGCTCATGTCATAGAGGCCGGCCCATTGACGCACGACGCGCAGATTGCGCAGCGCCGGCAGGGTGGCGCAAATCACGCCGCAGTTCTCTTCAAGGAATTGCCAGCTCGAGCGGATATTGAAACTGACCGGCTCGACCTCGGCGATACCCATGACAAAGCTGCCGTGCGGGGTCTGCTGAACATAGAACTTGCGCTCAAAGGACATGACCATCGGCATCGGGCCGCCGTTGGGACCCATGCCGGCTACCGGCTCGGTGACCAGCGCCTGATGGCGTTCGGGGAATACCGGTATCTCGTCGCCGACTTGCGCAGCCAGTCCGGGAGCCCAGCCGTTGGCGCAGTTGATGACCATTTTGGCTTCAACGAAGCCCTTATCGGTCTCAACGCCGACGATCTTGCCGCCTTCGGCCTTCAGAGAATGCACCGAGGTGTAGGTCCAGATCTCAACGCCGTGCTGCTTTGCGCCGTAGCCATAAGCGAAGGTGCAATGGAAGGGATCGGCATGGCCGTCCTTCTGACAGAAGGTGGCGCCGTAAATGCCCTCGGTGTTGATATGCGAAACATATTTGTAAACTTCCTTCTCCAGATCGACGGGGAAGGAGTTGATGCCCAGCTTATGCTGAACATCGAGATTGAGCTGGAATTGCGCCCATTCCTTCTCGGTGCAGGCGATCAGCAGATAACCGGCCTGATTCAAACCGCAATTGCCTTTGTAACCGGTGTATTCCTCCAATTCCTCGAGGATATGCGTGCTTTCCACGGCCAAGGTCGCGTTCAGCTCGGAACCCCATTGCTGACGGATACCGGCGCCGCAGCGGCCGGTAGCGCCGGAGGCCAGATGGCCGCGCTCGATGAGCAGGATATCTTTCCAACCGCGCTTCGCCAATTCAAATGCGATAGAGCAGCCGACGATACCGCCGCCAACGACTACTACTTCATAAGCCTTTTTCATTATTTATGACCTCCTTCCGCATAAGCATCGGCGAGCGCGCCCATGCTGATCG
>JAUNBC010000021.1 GCA_030527285.1 Bacillota bacterium
TTACGTACAGCGTTCCCATAATACAGGATTTCACTTTTAAGCTATATTTGCATATAACAAGTATGGCAAGCTATAATAGCCACAGCGTTCCGATGATCTATTGCCGGTTTCCGCGCAATGCTTACCAACACATCAATTTCATTCCACGGGTATCAATAGCGTATCGCCGGCTTGGATATACGAGCTGCTCATATCATTGATCTTTTTGACCTCATATATCGCGGCACGGATATCGCCGTCATAGTCATAGAAATCCTCTACCAGCGACCATAAAGTATCGCCCTGGCAAATCGTGATCTCGCGCAGCTGGCGCGCTTCATCGCTGGCTTGCGCCGTAATGCCGCCCCAAATCATGCTCGCCGCGACGATCAGCAGCGTCAGCACCAACAGGCAATTCGCGCGACGCAGCTTGCGGCCGCGGATGATATTCCTTCTGATATAAGCCATGATCTCGCCTCCCTGCTCTCACGAACATCTGTTCTATAATGATTATAATCGAATATTTGTTCGTTGTCAAGAGAAATTTAGAACAAATGTTTGCATTTTGCGAACATATGTGTTATACTGTAAAAAACGGCTGGAGGTGACTTATGGAATACATTGATCTAAATGCGCGTCAGGCCGCTATACTGGACTTTATCAAGCAAGAGATACAGGACAAGGGTTATCCGCCGGCGGTGCGCGAGATCTGCGAGGCGGTGGGGCTTAATTCGCCCTCTACCGTGCATGCGCATTTGCATACGCTGGAGCTTAAAGGCTATATTCGCCGCGACCCGATGAAACCGCGCGCGTTGGAGGTCTTGGGCGGCAACGCAGCTCTCCCCTCCTCGTCGTTTTCCTCTCGCGAAATGGTCGAAGTACCGCTGCTCGGGCGCATCAGCGCCGGTCAGCCGGCCTTTGCCGAGGAGAATGTCGAGGATACCTTCCCTATCCCGCTGGATTTTCTCAATTCAAATAAGCAGCTGTTCATGCTGCGCGTACATGGCGAGAGTATGATCGAGGTCGGTATCGAGAACGGCGATCTGCTGATCGTTGAGCATGCCGATACCGCGCGTAACGGTGAGATCGTGGTGGCGCTGATCGACGACGAGGCCACGGTCAAGACCTTTTACCGCGAGATCAACCGCTATCGCCTGCAACCGGAAAATCACTCCATGCAGCCCATATATACCGACCATTGCACGATTATCGGCAAGCCGATCGGCCTGTTCCGCCGCTTTTAGCATAAAAAGCGTACCTTATATAAGGTACGCTTTTGTTATCATAATAATTACCAGCAGCTTATAGCATATTCAGATCACGCAGCGTATTCTCCACGGCGTAGATCACATGATAGCGGCTCAATCCGCCCTGTATATACACGGCATATGGCTCTCGCAGCGGTGCGTCGGCGGACAGCTCGATCGACGAGCCGGCGATAAAGCCGCCCGCCGCCATGATGATATCATTAGCGTAACCGGGCATCGGCCATGGCTCGGGGCTGACGAAGCTGTCCAGCGGCGAATACTTCTGTATGCCGCGGCAAAAGGCCTTGAGCAGCTCCGCGTCGCCTAAATACACCGTCTGCACGATGTCGCTGCGCGGCGCGTCCGCCGCGGGATGCACGCGATAACCGAGCTGTGCGAATACCGAGGCCACGAATACCGCGCCCAGCTGCGCCTCCAAAACGATTTGCGGCGCTAAGAATAAAGCCTGATAGAAGTTGCGATTATCGCTAAGCGTCGCGCCCAGCTCACGCCCGCCGCCGGGTATGGTCAGACGATAGGCGGCGCGCTCTACCAGCTCCTCCCTGCCGGCGATATAGCCTCCGGCCGGAGCGATGCCGGCGCCGATATTCTTGATCAGCGAGCCGGCCAGCAGGTCCGCGCCCACATGGCTCGGCTCTCGCTCTTCCACCATCTCGCCATAACAATTATCGACGAAAACGATAACCGACGGCGACGCGGCATGGATGGCGGCGCACAGCTCGCCGATCTGCGCTACCGACAGCGCCGGACGGTCGGTATAACCGCAGGAACGCTGTATTGCGACGATCTTCGTCTCGGGCCGTATTTGCGAGGCGATCAGCGCCGCGTCGGGCTTGGCAAAGTCGATATCCAGTACGCGGCAACTAACGCCTTGTTCGCGCAGGCTGCCCGCGCCGATGCTTTTAATGCCGATCACCGTTTGCAGAGTATCATAAGGCATACCCAGGCATAGCAGCTCGTCCTGGGGCAGCAGATTGCCGGCCAGCGCGCAGCAGATGGCGTGCGAGCCGGAGGCGATCTGCTGGCGTACCAAAGCGGCCTCGGCGCCAAAATAGCGTGCATACAGCGCCTCTAATTTATCGCGACCCGCATCATTATAGCCGTAACCGGTACTGGGCTGGAAATGCTGCGCGCTGACGCGCTCGGCGCGAAAAGCCTCCAGCACACGCCGCAGATTGGACTCGGCGACCGGCGCGGCGACGCGCAGATACTTGTCCATATCCCGCCTGGCGTTTTCGATGATTTTTTGCTTGTTCATAACGGCCTCGTTTTCATTTATACTCGCCAAAACAGAGCTTATAGCTCTGTTTTGGCATAATCGGTAAATACGATGGGCGCTTGCGGGATGATGGTGCTGATGGCGTGTTTGAACACCATTTGCTGCATACCGCCGCTGTCGATCAGCAAGGTATAGGCGTCGAAAGCCTTGAGTATGCCCTTCATCTGAAAGCCGTTGACCAAAAACAACGTCGCTACTGACTTTTGCTGCCGCAGCGCGTTCAAAAACTGTTCTTGCAGGCCGGTCGTCTGCATGATTATTCCTCCTCAAGCCGACGCGCCAACCATTCGAGTACTGCTGTATCTGCTTCGCCTTCCCGACGATAATGCTCTAAATCGAACCATTTAATCCGCGGATCGCGCTTAAACCAGGTGAATTGCCGCTTGGCGAAACGTCTGGTATCGCGTTTGATCAGCTCCACCGCTTGCGGATAATCAATTCTGCCGCTCAAATAGGCCGCCAGCTGGCGATAGCCCAGACCCTGCATCGACACCGCATCAATACTCAAGCCGCCGTTTAGCAGCCCGCGCACCTCATCCAGCAGCCCCTGTGCCAGCATCTCATCGACGCGCTGCTCGATACGCCGGTACAAATGCTCGCGCTCCATGGTCAGTCCAAGCATCAGCAGCCGGTAATCGGGCGGGCGCGCGGAGCGCCGCTGCATTTCGCTGATAGTGCGTCCGCTGACCATATACACTTCAAGAGCGCGGATCAGCCGGTGCGTATCATGGGCGTGGATGCGCGCCGCCGCCTCGGGATCGATCTCGGCCAATCGCTGATGCAGCGCCTCAGCGCCGCTTGCGGCAATTTCCCGGCGCAGCTGGGCGCGGATCTCGTCATTTTGCGCCGTTGTTTGCTCGAAATTATAGGGGTTGATCACGGCGTTGATATATAAGCCGCTGCCGCCGACCAGCAGCGAACGTTTGCCGCGCGCGTCGATGTCGGCGATGGCCTGTCGCGCGTCCTCACGGAAATCGGCGACGCTGTAAGCCTGATCGGGGTCGCGTATATCGAGCAGATGATGCGCTATGCCGCGCCGCGCGCTTGGTGGCAGCTTGGCGGTGCCGATATCCATGCCGCGATACACCTGCATCGAATCGCCGGAGATGATCTCGCAATCCAGACGCTGGGCAATGTTCAAGGACAAAGCCGTTTTGCCGCAGGCCGTGGGGCCGACCACTATTATCAGTTGAGGCTGTGCCATGCCGGTTTTCGTCCTTTACTGTATTATATGCCGCCGCGCAGAAAATGTTTGTTGATCTCGCTGAAGCTGATACGCAAGGCCAGCGGGCGGCCATGCGGGCAGGTGGCGGAATTAGCGCAGCCGTCCAGATCGTTCAGCAACTGCCGCATATCGGCGTCGGTCAGATGACGGTTGGCCTTGATCGCCTGCTTGCAGGCTGCCATACACAATTCCTCGCGGCGCAGCTTCTTGATATTCGCGCCGCCTTTTGCCGCCTGCGCCAGCATGCCCAACAGCAGCGCGTCGCCGTCGCTGCCCTCGTACCAAGCCGGTACGCCGCGCAGAATATAGCTGCTTTCACCAAACAGCTCGATGATAAATCCCAGCTCCCTGAGCGCCAGAGCCATATCGCCGAGCAGCAGGAATTCGCTGGGCGACAAGCTCAGCGGCAACGGCGTGGCCAGCAGCGCGCTGGCGTCGGCTCCCGAGTCGATCCGCGCCAGGATCTTCTCGTAGAGCACGCGCTCGGCGGCGGCATGCTGATCGATGATATACAGGCTATCCGCGGCGGCGGCGACTATATACATACCTCCGGCCTGCCCCAATAATTGCAGCTCGCCGTAGCGCGGGCGCTGCTCGCCGGATAACGCGGCAGCCCGCTGTTGATGCTCCGCTTCGGCTTCTACCGCCTGCTCGCTCAATTGCGGCGATAATGCCGTGTCAGCCGCCTGTTCTGCGCCGTTATCGCCGTATAGGGCGCGATACAGGCCGCGGCCGCTGATATCCGCGCCTTTTTCTAATAGCGGCAGCCCTGTTTGCTTATAGCGCTGTTTTTGCCGCAAACGCAGGCTGCTGTCCTCGTCCTCGCGCCCAAGCTCGCTGTGCTGCGGCGGAGTCAGCCGCCCTAATTGCGGCGTAGCTCTTTTATCGCCGCCAAGAGCAGCGGTAATAGCGTTGATCAGCGCCATTTTGACAGCGGCGGGATCGCGCAGCTTGATCTCCAATTTTGACGGGTGGACGTTAACGTCTATCTGCGACGGCGCGATCTGCATATCTATAAACACCAAGGGATAACGCCCGCGCGGCAGATAACCGGCATAGGCCTCGTCTACGGCATAGCTGAGCTCGCGGCTGCGCACCCAGCGGCCGTTGACGAAAAAGCAATAGTGATTGCGATTGGCGCGGCTCTCGGCAGGCGCTGAGACCAAGCCGCTGATCAGCAGGCCGTTATCGTATTCCAGAGGCAACAGATTGGCGGACGCCGCCTTGCCGTAGATCTCGAACACGCAGCGCTGCATCCGTCCGGAACCGCTGGTGGCAAACACCTGCCTTTTGGCTAGCTCCAGCGAGAAAGCGATATCGGGGCGGGAGATCGCCATGCGTGTCAAGGTATCGCCGATCAGCCCCTGTTCGGTGCGCGGCGAGCGCAGGAATTTCCTACGCGCCGGCGCATTGTAGAACAGGCGGTCTATCAGCACCGTCGTCCCATGCCGCGCCGCCGTTTCCACAGGTAGGCCGCCCTTGCCCTCTTGCAAGTGCATCGTATAGGCGACCTCGGCATTTTTGGCTCGCGAGGTAATGGTCAGATGGCTTACGGCGGCGATAGACGGCAAAGCTTCGCCGCGAAAGCCCAGCGTATCCAGCCGCTCCAAGTCCTCGATACGCCGCAGCTTGCTCGTGGCATGGCGCAGCACCGCCAGCCGCATATCCTCGGCCGACATGCCGAAGCCGTTATCGCTGACCTGTATTTTGCTGCATTCTGCGTCATATACCGTGACCGCGATGCGCGTGGCCTGCGCGTCGATGGCGTTCTCCGCCAGCTCCTTGACCACGAAGGCCGGACGCTCGATCACTTCGCCGGCCGCGATCTGATTGGCGGTCAGCGTATCGAGAATGCGTATTTTGCTTGTGAGCGGCTCGGCCATATCTCTCCCCCGCTAAACGCCTACAATTCCTTTTTCCAGCGATGCAGCAGATTCAGGGCCTCCATGGGCGTTATCTGCTCAATATCCAGCTCGCGCAGCTCGGCAAGCTGCGGCGCTTCCGGCTCCGCTGTTTGCTCGCCGAGCAGGATATCGGTAAAGGTGATCTGCTCGCCGCGCTCCAATTTAGCGCGGATATGCTTCTCCGCTTCTAATTGATTGAGTATTTCCCGCGCGCGCTTGATCACCGTTTGCGGCAAACCGGCCAACCGCGCCACCTGTATGCCGTAGCTTTTATCTGTACCGCCGGGCATGATCTTGCGCAGGAAGATGATATCCTTGCCCTTCTCCATCACCGCGATCGAATAATTGACGATCTGCCGGTAGCTGTCATGCAGCGCCGTCAGCTCATGATAATGCGTGGCAAACATCGTCTTGGCGCAATTATCCTCGCCCGCCATATATTCGGCCACCGCCCAGGCTATGGACAAACCGTCCAGCGTCGAAGTGCCGCGCCCGATCTCATCGAGCAGCACCAGGCTGCGGCGCGTAGCATGGCGCAGTATGTTCGAGGTCTCGTTCATCTCGACGAGGAAGGTGCTCTGTCCGGCGCTCAAGTCATCCGACGCGCCCACGCGGGTGAAAATACGATCCACGCAGCCGATATGCGCGCTTACGGCCGGCACATAACTGCCGATATGCGCCAGCAGCACGATCAGCGCCACCTGCCGCATATAGGTGCTTTTGCCGGCCATGTTCGGGCCGGTGATCAGCATCATCCGCTGCTCGTTGTCAAAATGCGTATCATTGGCAACATAATTCTCCTCGCCGATGATCCTTTCGATCACCGCATGACGCCCTTGATTTATGTCAATGACGTCGCTGTCATCAACCAGCGGCTTGCAATAGTTATTCGCTGAGGCGACCTGTGTCAGAGCTTGCAGCACGTCGATATTAGCCAATATTTCCGCCGCCGTCTGAATGCGCGCCGCTTGCTCCGCTATCCGTTCGCGCAGCTCGCAAAACAACTGATATTCGAGCGCGCTCAAGCGCTCGGAGGCGCTGAGTATATTGCTTTCCAGCTGTTTTAATTCCTCGGTGATGAAGCGCTCACCGTTGACCAGGGTCTGTTTGCGTATATAATCAGCGGGAGCTTCCGCGCTGCGCGATTTGCTGATCTCGATATAATAGCCAAAAACCTTGTTATAGCGCACCTTGAGATTGCGAATGCCGCTGCGCTCGCGCTCGCGCGCCTCCAGCTCGATCAGCAGCCGCTGCGCCGAACCGGCCAGCTCGCGCAGATGATCGACGTCCGCGTTATAACCGCCGCGCACTACGCCGCTGTCCTTAGCCGATAGCGGCGCGTCATCGGCGACGGCCGCCTCGATCAGCTCGGCTATATCCGCCAATTCGTCGAAATTGTCCACCGTCAGCGCAAAGAAAGGCGCGCGTAATCTTCCAAGCAGCGTAAACAGCTCCGGTAACTGACGCAGGCTCTGTTTGAGCGCCAGCAGATCGCGCGGCGAGGCGCTGCCGTAGCAGATACGCCCGATCAAGCGCGGCAGGTCATGGCAGACCTTGAGCAGCTCGCGGATATCATCGCAGATAAAGGCCTCCGCCAGCAATTCTTCTATCGCTGAGTTGCGGCGATTGATCATATCCGGCGTAAGCAGCGGATTCTCGATCCAGTCACGGAGCAAGCGCCCGCCCATCGCGGTCAGCGTATGATCGAGCACCCATAGAAGCGAGCCGCGTTTATTGCCGCCGCGCAGCGTTTGCGTAAGCTCCAAATTGCGGCGCGTGGCCGCGTCAAGAAACATGAATTGACCGCTGTCGTAAATACGGATGCGGTCAATATAGGGCAGCGATCTCTTTTGCGTTTGCTGCAAAAAGTCGAGTATCGCGGCTACGGCCTTGGCCGTCTCGACCTTCTCCTCCAAACCCAGCGCCTCCAGGGAGGCCAGCTTGAAATGCGTGCGCAGCAGCTCGCTGTAATTATTCTCGATGAAAGCATCCTCATAGACATGGGAAAGGCTGCCCACGCAATTGCCGAGCATACGCAGGCGGAAAAAATCCTCGTCATACAGGGCTTGCGGCAGCAGCAGCTCCGCCGCCTGTATGCGCCCCAATTCGCCGGCCAGCCGCTCGATGCTGTCATAACCCTCGATCTGCGTGGCCAGCAATTCACCGCTCGATATATCGGCATAGGCCAGCCCATAGGCGGCGTCGGCGGGGCGGCATTTGCCCTTTTGCCGCCATACGCAAGCCAGGTAATTATGGCGTTTGTCCTCGAGCATCTGCTCCTCTAAGACCGTACCGGGGGTGATAACGCGGATAACGTCGCGCTTGACCAGCCCTTTGACCGTCTTTGGATCCTCTAATTGCTCGCAAATGGCGACCTTATGCCCCTTGGCGATCAGCTTGGCGATATAATTATTCGCGGCATGATGCGGCACGCCGCACATCGGCACCTTTTGCCCATTGCCGCCGTCGCGCGCCGTGAGCACGATATTGAGTATTTGCGAGGCCGTGAGCGCGTCCTCGGCAAATAGCTCATAAAAGTCGCCCAAACGGAAAAAGAGCAAACAATCGCCGTATTGCTCTTTGATGGCTTGATATTGGCGCATCATCGGTGTTACAATAGTCAAGGGTCTGCTCCTTGCGGCGTTTATTCAAAATCCATCATCACGGCGAATTGCGAGGATATATACTCGGTGATGATGATATGTCCGTCATGCACTTTGACCAGCTTGAGCGGCGTATTATCCAGACCCTCCGGCACGGTCGCCACATACTCGCCAATGCGCAATTGCTGCGCGGCCAGCGTGTAGGCGAGGATATACGCCTCATTGTCGCCTTCCGCGCCGGCATGCAGCATGCCGCGGCAGGTGCCCATGATCACGATATTGCCGGTAGCCACGATCTCCGCGCCGGGATTGACGTCGCCGCAGATGACGGCGCTGCCCCGCGCCGAGACCTTCTGCCCGCCGCGAATGCTCTTGGCCAGCAGCACCGCATTGCCGCCGCTGGTATGATAGATGATCTCATGATGATCGTCGCTGATCTCAGACTCGGTAACAGGCACGTATTTGACCAGACTGTACTTTTCCAGTATATCCTCGATGATCGCCAATTCTTCGAGGGTGAAAACGCCGGGGTCGGCTATGGTATAGGCCGCATGCAGAAAAAAATCGCCGCTATGCAGCAGTTTTTCCTCCAAGGCCAAACATATCTGATGAAAACCGGCTTGCGAAGTGTCAAAGGCGAAAGACAATCCTACCGCCGTACCTTTTATCGAGATCAATGAATTGTTCATATACAGCCTCCGCAGATGAATTAGCTTTATTATTTTCGCCAAAATTATGCCTTATTCCTGCAAATTTGCCGTACTTGGCCGCCTTGGAGGTAAAACATGCGCCATGGCTTAGATGAGATCAATAAGCGGATGAAAGCCGCGATCATCGACCATCATTTGATCGAGGATGAGCAGCCGATCATCGTCGGCTTGTCCGGCGGCAAGGACAGCCTGACGCTGCTCTATGCGCTCAAACAATTCCAGCGTATCTCCAAGTATAAGTATCCTCTGGCTGCCGGACACGTGTCGCTGGGCTTCCCTGCCGACGACGTGAGCCGCATGCGCGATTTTTGCGCCGAATTACAGGTGCCGTTTTATTATACGGCCACGCATATCGGCGAGCTGATCTTTGACGTGCGCAAGGAGAGCAATCCCTGCTCTCTATGCGCCAAGATGCGGCGCGGCGCGCTCAACGGGCTGGCTAAGGAGCATGGCTATAATAAGATCGCGCTGGCGCATCATTTGGACGACGCGGTGGAAACGCTGCTGTTGAATTTGTTTTTCAATGGCCGCGTCGCCTCCTTCTCGCCGCTATCCTATCTCGACCGCATGCAGCTGACCGTGATCCGACCCTTCGTCTACGTGCCGGAATCGCAGCTTGATTATTTTGCCCGCAGCGCCGCTCTGCCGGTCACAGTCAGCAATTGCCCGCATAATTGTCTGGGCAAGCGGCAGGAAATGAAAGCCGTGTTAGCGAAAATAGAAGAAATAGCGCCTCATGGCCGCGACCGTGTGCGCGGAGCCTTGAACAGATTATACGGCAGCCGCTGGGACGGCAATATAAGTAACTTAACGGAGGATAGTGAATGATCTTAGTCAGCGCTTGCTTGGTCGGCGAGAATTGCAAATATGACGGCGGAAACAATTACAATCAGGCGGTAGTCGATTATTTGCGGGGGCGCGAGTATATCGCCTTTTGTCCGGAGCTGACGGCGGGACTGGATACGCCGCGGCAGCCGTGCGAGATCATCGGCAACGGCGACGGCGCGGGCGTGGTGATCGGTATGTGCAAGGTGATCAACAACAATATGGAAAATCTCAGCTCCGCTTTCGTCGAGGGCGCGCGGCAGGCCTATCGCGAATGCCAGCGGCATAAGATACAGATGGCGATACTCAAGGACAAATCGCCCTCCTGCGGCGTATACAAGATCTATGACGGCAGCTTCAGCCATAAGCTCAAGCGCGGCATGGGCGTTACCGCTTCCCTGCTCAACTGCAATCATATCCTGGTCAAGAGCGAGGAGGATATAGAAAAAGGCCTAACGCCATAAGCGGTCAAGCCTCATTTCTTAAACAAAGCGTTTATGCGCAAAGCGCTGTTATACAGCGCTTTTTTATTGTTGATAACGCGCCCAGAATTCCTGGCGCAGAGCGTTAAAGCCGCCGTCAAAGATCGACTGGCGAATATCCTGCATCAGATGGCACAGATAATGCAGATTGTGGATAGTGGTCAGGCGTATGCCCAATATCTCGTCGCATTTTATCAGATGGCGTATATAGGCGCGCGAATAATTGCGGCAGGCATAGCAATCGCAATCCTCCTGTATCGGGCGGAAATCGCGCGCGTACTCGGCATTGCGGATCACCAGCTTGCCTTCCGGCACCATCACCGTGCCGTTGCGGGCGATGCGCGTCGGCAGCACGCAGTCGAACATAT
This sequence comes from Bacillota bacterium, assembly GCA_030527285.1. GTDB lineage: Bacteria > Bacillota > Dehalobacteriia > UBA4068 > UBA4068 > JAUNBC01. The sequence continues at coordinate 10,644 of JAUNBC010000021.1, forward strand.
CCACGCCGCGCGCCACGCCCTCAAACAGGCAATCCGGCGAGCCTACCCCCATCAAATAGCGAGGCTTATGCTGCGGCATCAGCGGCGTTAGCTGCTCCAATATCTCATACATCAGCGGCTTGGGCTCGCCCACCGACAACCCGCCGATGCCATAGCCGGGGAAATCGAGCGAGATGATATCTCGCGCCGATTGAGCGCGCAGCTCGGGATAAGTACCGCCCTGAATGATGCCGAACAAACCCTGACGCGGGTGCTGATGCGCGGCCTTACAGCGCTGCGCCCAGCTAAAGGTATGCTTATCCGCCTGCCGCACCCGCTCAAAATCGGCGGGATAGGGCGAACACTCGTCAAAACACATCGCGATATCCGAGGACAGCGCCATCTCGATCTCCATCACCTTCTCCGGGGTGAAGTGATGGCGGCTGCCGTCGATATGCGAGGCAAACTCCGCGCCGTCAGCGCTGAGTTTACGCAGCTCGGCCAGCGAAAAGATCTGAAAGCCGCCGCTATCGGTAAGTATCGGGCCGTCCCAATGCATGAAAGCATGCAGGCCGCCGGCTTCCTTGATCAGATCATGGCCGGGGCGCAGATACAGGTGATAGGTATTGGAAAGGATTATCTGCGCGCCCAGCGCGCGCAATTCCTCCACCGTCATGGTCTTGACCGTGGCGCAGGTACCCACCGGCATAAACACCGGCGTTTTGACGTCGCCATGCGGCGTATGCAGCAGGCCGGCGCGTGCGCCGCTGGCCTCGTCGATATGTTGCAGCTCAAATGTGACCGGCATATTCTCTCCTTATCATATCTATCTGATGAACATCGCGTCCCCGAAATGCACGGGAGTCAGGATGCTTGCGTTTCGGTAATTTTCTTGCAAAAACTTACCGTTCCGTATCCGGCATCCTGTCTGTTATAAACATCGCGTCGCCGAAACTGAAAAAGCGATATTGCTCGTCGATGGCCGTTTGATAGGCGCGCAGTACGTTATCCCGTCCGGCCAGCGCCGCCACCAGCATGAGCAGCGTGCTTTTGGGCAAATGAAAATTAGTGATCATCGCGTCCGTGCATTTGAAACGATAGCCGGGGTAAATATACTTTTGCGTCCAGCCCTCGGCGGCGCTCAAGCTCCCGTCCTCATCCGCCACCGTCTCCAAGGTACGCACCACAGTTGTTCCTACGGCGATCAGCCGCCCGCCGGCGGCCTTGGCCGCATTGATACGGGCGGCGGAGGCGACGCTCAGCCGGTAATACTCGGCATGCATCAGATGCTGTTCCACCGTATCGGCCTTGACCGGACGGAAGGTACCGAGGCCGACGTGCAGCAGCAGCTTCTCGATCAATACGCCCTGCGCTTCAAGCTCGTCCAGCAGCCGTTCGGTGAAATGCAGGCCGGCTGTCGGCGCGGCGGCGCTGCCTTTTTCCCGCGCATACACCGGCTGATAGCGGCTCTGATCGGCCAACGGCTTTTTGATATACGGCGGCAGCGGCATCGTGCCCAGGCGGTCAAGCAAATCAAAAAAATTGCCCTGATAGCTGAACTCGACCAAACGTGTGCCTTCCTCGGCATGATCGACGATCTCGGCTTGCAGCTCCGGCAGGCCGAACAGCAGCCGGGCGCCGGGCTTGGCCTTGTTCCCCGGGCGCACCAGACATTGCCAGATATTCAGTCCCGTCTGCTTGAGCAGCAGCAGCTCGATCATCGCGCCGCTGTCCTTATGAGCGAAGATGCGCGCCGGCAGCACCTTGGTATCATTGAGCACCAGCATATCGCCGCGACGCAGCTGCTCGCCGATGCGCTTGAATACGCTATGCTCGATAGCGCCGTTGCGCTTATCCAAAATCAAGAGCCGCGAGGCGTCTCTCGGCTCTAAGGGATCCTGAGCGATCAAATGCTCAGGTAAAGAATAATCAAAATCGCTGACGCGCATAAGACTCCTTAATAGACCCGCTCGACGTAAATACCGTTCATGCAATAGTAGTGCTCGATGATATCACGCCAGCCGTAACCGGCCGCCGCCATACCCATAGCGCCCCATTGGCTCATACCCACGCCATGCCCGTAGCCATAGCCGTTGATGACGATGATCTCGCTGCCGGTAGAGGAAATAGTAGCCGGCGCGCTCTTTTGCAGCACGCTGACGCCGTCTTTGCCCGCCACATATATATCGCCGCTGCCGGCGTTCGCTATTTCGGCTTCGGCGGCGTCCTTACCGATAGCGTAGACGCTGTTCAGATCGTTATAGGAATTAGTTTTGCCGTCCGCGCCGCGCACATAACGCAGCGAGCTGCTGCTATTGGTGACGGTGAACAGCGTGCTCTTGAGATTGAGCAGCGTGCGGATGCCGTCCTTGGTCGCGCTGACACGGCCGTTGCTGCCGATTATCGTGAATATCATCACCCGCCCCGAGGAGCTTTTCTGACCGTTATAGGTATCGGAAAGGCTGAAACCGACATAGGAGCCGATATCAGTATCGCCGTAATCATTGGCCAGGGCTATCATTTGTGCCGGCGTATATCTGAACGTCCATGAATAGGTCGATGCGCCATAGCTGCCGGCGCTGGCGGCATAGCTGTCATAGGAGGACTCCACGCCGTCTAAAGGCGTAGCGTCGCTCAGCCATACCTTCTCTATATCCTCCGTATGACCGCCGGCATTGGAGTGGAATACCGCCTCTATGGGCGCGCCGTTATACAATATCGCCATGCCGCGCGTCGCGTCCACGGCATTGACCACGGCGCTTGTCTCGGCGGAATAGCCGCCATATACCTGCGATGATACGGTATTGGTCACGTCATAAAAGCTGCCACCGGAGCGTATCTTATGCAGCGCATAGGTGCGCGAGGCCACGGCCTGCGCACGTAGCGCCTCCTGCGGCGCGCTGTTGCCTATTTCCCGTCCCACCACGCCGTATAGATAATACTCCAAATCGACGAAGTTGACGGCATACATCGTCGAACTACCGGCAATAACGCGAAAACCGCCGCGGAAGCTAACGCCGCCATAGGCAAAGCGCGCATCATCGGCGACCGGCTGCGCCTGCAATATACCATGACCGCTGCCGCTTTGGCCATTGCTGACGCTGTAAGCGTAACTGCCGCCGCTGTAGCTGAGCGTGACCGTATCGCCGCTATACGCCGTCGCCAGCGTCTGATCAGGCGCGTTTTGCGTGACGATAGCATAGCTGCCGCTGCGTACGCTGATGCTCTGCGTATAATTACCGGAGCCGATACGCACACGAATGGTCTGCGACTCGGCGGCTGCGGCGGCGGCCGGCAGCGCCGCCAGGCATATCAGCAAACATAACAGCAGCGATAGTAGTCGTCTTGATGTTCTCATTATCTGTTCTCCATTTTATGCTTTATCTTTGCGATAGCGCTCTAACTCGCTGAAAATGCAGCCGCAATACTTCTGCATATACAAACCGGCGCTGCGCGCCGCCTGCTGGCCGCTGCGGAAACCGCCGCGCAGGTCTATATAGATAAAAGAAATACCGTATTTTGCGCCGATTTCTTGCGCCATCTCAGCGATCAGCTGATGCTGCTGATAGGGGCTGATCAGTAACGTCGTGGAAAAGGCCTGGCAACCGCGCCGCACAGCCTGCTCGGCGCTGCGCTGCAGGCGGCTGCGATAGCAGTAGCGGCAGCGGCTTTGCGGCTCGTCCAGCGCCGCCCGCAGCCATGCGTCGAGCGGATAACCGTCGTCGACGCTGTATGGCAGCTCCCGCTCTTGCATCAGCCGCTCAAAGGACTCCAGCCGCGCGCGCTGCTCCGTATAGGGCTGAATATTAGGGTTGTAGAAAAACCCCTCTATCTGATAGCCGCAGCCGGCAAATTGCGGCAGCGCGCCGGCAGCACAGGGAGCGCAGCAGCAATGCAGCAGCAGCTTCGGCTTTGCCCTCTCGATAACCGTCATTCAAACAGTCTCCCCTGCCCCGCGTCAGCAACAGGCTGTGTCCTTGGCTGACGGCCAAAGTAGCGATAGGCGGCAGGCGTAGCCAGCCGGCCGCGCGGCGTGCGCTGCAGCAGACCCAGCTGTATCAGATATGGCTCGCAAATATCCTCGATGGTGTCGATGCTCTCCGATATGCTGACCGCTATCGTCTCCAGACCCACCGGCCCGCCGTCATACTTGTCCAGTATCGCCAGCATCACCTTGATATCAACAATATCCAGCCCCTGATCGTCGATGCCGAGCATATTCAGCCCGTCGGCGGCGATAGCGGCAGTGATCACACCGTCGCCCTTGACCTCGGCAAAATCGCGCAACCGTCGCAGCAGACGGTTGGCGATACGCGGCGTGCCGCGGCTGCGCCGGCAGATCTCGCGCGCGCCGCCCTCGTCGATGGCGATCTTGAAGATGCGCGCCGAGCGATGCAATATATGCATCAGCTGCGCCTCGTCATAGTACTCAAGACGGCAGATAACGCCGAAACGGTCGCGCAGCGGCGCGGACAGCATACCGGCGCGAGTGGTCGCGCCGATCAGCGTGAACGGAGGCAGCGGCAGACGCAGGCTCTTGGCTCCCGGCCCCTTACCGGTGACGATGTCGATGCAGAAATCCTCCATCGCCGGATACAGCACTTCTTCCACGGTGCCGTTCAGGCGATGTATTTCGTCGATGAACAGGATATCGCGCTCCTGCAGATCGGTGATGATCGCCGCCAGATCGCCGGCGCGGGCGATCGCCGGACCGGAGGTGATGCGGATATTGACGTTCAGCTCATTGGCGATGATCGTCGCCAGCGTGGTCTTACCGAGGCCGGGCGGGCCGTATAGCAGCACATGATCCAGCGCCTCGCCGCGACCCAGCGCCGCCTTGACGAAGATCTCGATATTCGCCTTGGTCTGCTCCTGCCCGCAATACTCGGCAAAGCTGCGCGGACGGATCAGGCTCTCATTATCCATATCCTCCCAGCTGGCTTCGCCGGAGAGGAGTTGATTTTCGCTCATCGCTATCCCTTTCGCTTATGACTTCATCGCGATGCGCAAGGCCTCGCGCAATAATACGCCGGTCTCAGCATCCGCGCCCAGATTAGCCTGCGCGCGCAGGGCGAAGGAATTGGCCTCGGTGGCGGTATAGCCCAGCTGACGCAACGCGGCCAGCAGCTCGGCGTTCTCCCCGGCTGTGGCGGCGAGCAGCTCGTCCTCCGCGCCGGCGATAGTAGCGAGCGCGGCAAACTTGTCCTTGAGATCGACCAGCAGCCGCTGCGCCGTGCGCGCTCCCACGCCGCTGACAGCGGTAAAAGCCGCCACGTTCTGCGCCGCAACAGCCGCCGCTATCTGCGGCACGCCCAGATGATCGATGATCGCCAGCGCCGTCTTAGCGCCGACGCCTGATACGCTGAGCAACAGACGGAACACGCGCAGCTGCTCGCGGTCACCAAAGCCGAACAGCGACCAGGCGTCCTCGCGCACCTGCAAATGCGTATGCAGCAGTATATCGTCGCCAATGGCGGGAAACGGCGTTAAGCGCGCCGCCGGCACAGCAATGTCATAGCCGATACCGCCGGCCTCCACCACCAGCGCATCGCCTTCGATAGCGGCAACCGTGCCCTTGATAAAAGCGATCATTCTACCTCTCCCCGCAGTTTTTTGCCCTGATAGTAATGCGCATGGGTGATGGCGATAGCCAAAGCGTCGGCTGCGTCATCGGGTTTGGGCGTTTCAATGTTCAGCAGACGGCTGATCATGTACTGTATCTGCTGCTTATCGGCGCGGCCATAGCCTGTCAGCGCCTGCTTTACCTCGAGCGGCGTATATTCGGCCAGCGCTATCCCCTGCTGAGCCGCACATAACAACAGCACGCCGCGCGCCTGTCCCACCGGCACCGCCGTTGTGATGTTCTTATTGAAGAATAGCTGCTCCACCGCGATCTGCTCAGGCTGGTGCTCTTGGATCAAGGCCGCCAGCTGCTGATATAGTGATAACAATCGCTGCGGCATCGCCAGCTTGCTGTCGGTGCGCAGGCAGCCGTAGCTTAGGGCGCGATATTTACCGGCGGCGGCTTCGATCACGCCATAACCGGTGATCGCCGTGCCCGGATCAAGCCCCATGATTATCACAGCCGCCCCTCGCCTCCTTTATTGCTTGCAAGAGCATAGCATATATTTCTACAATTAACAGTAATATCCTGCTTTACGCCCTGCCGCCGCCTGCGTGGCCGCCATTGACCAAAGAATGATTTATCGCCTTCGCCGTGCAATAACTCTTGACTTCACGCTTGGTAAAGGGTAGAATATATGAGGCTCCATAAACGCCAACGCGAACCACACGCCGATGTGGCTCAATGGCAGAGCAGCGCATTCGTAATGCGCAGGTTAGCGGTTCGACTCCGCTCATCGGCTCCAGAAAACGCCAGAGCATCATGCTCTGGCGTTTTTCATGTCCATGTGACCTCTGACGACCCACGCTCTGACCAACACGGCGTCGTCGGCGCAAGCTCCGTGCCCCTCGCTTCCGGCAAAGCTGAAAGCTCGTTCACTCCGCTGCGCCTCCTCTCACCATGCGACCGGCTGCGCTGCGTTCTGGGCTGCCGACGAAGCATTTATAGTATCATAAAGACGCGTTTGTCGTTACTAAATAATGACGTTGACGATCAGTCCGGTAATACAGGCAAAGGCGATGGCGTAAGCGAGATAGAGGGCGAAGCGTTTAGCGCCCAGTACGATTTTGACCGCGCCGAGGTTGGTGATCTTTGTCGCCGGCCCTGTGAGCATGAAGGCCGACGCGCTGCCCAAGCTCATGCCGTCCCACAGCCAGGCCTGCAACAGCGGTATCGTCCCGCCGCCGCAGGCGTAGAGCGGCACGCCGATGGTCGCCGCCATCAATACGCCCCATGCCTCGTTGCCGCCGAATATGTCGGTCATCAGGTCGGAGGGGACATACCGCTGAAACAGCACCGACAGGATCATACCAAGCAAAAAGTACAGCCCTGTCGCTTTGACGTTGCGCCACAGGTTTTTCAGATAGCGCAGGAGGATATTCGGGTCTGTATCCCGGTTCTGTGGTTCTTCAAAGCCGCTGAAATCAAAAAACGATTTATCTCTGTAAAACACCCGGATCAGCAGCCCCGCCACAGCGCCGCCGAAAAAGCAGGAAACGATGCGTACTATGAGCGCCGTCTGCCCCAGCGCCGCGCTGTAAATGATGAGCTGCGGATTGAGCAGGATGGAGGACATCATAAACGCCGCCAGCCAGTCGTCCTTGATACCGCTTTTGGAAAAGGACGCGGCGATGGGGATAGTGCCGTACATACACAGCGGCGAGGCGATGCCTAGGCATGAGGCGATGGGGATGCCCAATACGCCGAGCTTTTTGCCGCCGAGGGAGCGGAACAGGCCATGAAGATTGTCCTTTAGAAAAACGGAGACGGCGGAGCCGATGAGCATGCCCAGCACCCAGTACGGAAATATCTGCTCCAGCTGTACGGTGAAATAGTACCAGAGATAGATCGCCTCCCGGTGAATGAGTTCGCTCAACCGCGCCGCCTCCCAACAAACAGCATTTATGTTTTTTCAGATAACCGTTAGACCAATGGCTGAACTGTGATCTTACGATTCTGCGGCCTGAGCCGCCGGCTTCTCCCGATGAAACGGCACCATACCGGTGCGGTTCAGGGCAACCATAAGGGCAGGGATAAACACCAGTTGGAGAATGATGCCGGGAATGGCGTTCAAAAACGCGCCGGCCATAAAGAGCTGCCAGGTGAAAGCCTCGCCGGCCACGCCGGTCAGCATGACCCGTACCGCGCCCCAGATCACGCGCCCGCCTACCATGGCAATAATGAGGGAGCGATACAGGGAAATCAGGCACTGCCATTTTGAACGGTTATACAGGAAGCCGGCGATCCCGCCGTAAGCGGCCAGCTCGAAGGCCATCGCAACGGCGGTAATCAAGGGCGGCATTCCAAACAGGCTCATCCGCAGCAGCGGCAGGATAAAGCCGACGATCAAGCCATACTGCCAGCCGCAGACGAGGCCGCAGAGGAGGACCGGCAGGTGCATAGGCAGGAGCATCCCGCCGATTTGGGGTATCTGCCCGGTGAGGAACGGGAGAGCCAAGCCCAGCGCCATAAACATGGCCGCCAGGACTAAATCGCGGATGCGCTGGCTGGTTGTCTTTTTCTTTTTCACGAAAATAACTCCTTTTTAAAAGCTGTATTTATGTCCCGTTTTCTGGAGAGACGCCGCCTTCGTGGCTTTTTTATGGAGTGCCGGGGTTCTATTTGTTACGCCTTCAGGCGATTGCTTTTTCAAAAAAACGCGCTGGTGTCCACTACCACAGCATCGCCATATTCTACGCCGCAGCTTTGGATATACCGTTCCTCCATGGGGATCCAGCGAGTTGCAAAGGCATGGAAGTATTCCCCCTCCCGCGCCCTCAGCCGACGGGTCTGCTCCTCCTTGGAGCAGGTCAGGAATATCTTCAGGTCGTACTGCGCGTTTAAGAGCGGGTGATGCGAATAGCTCCCCTCCACAACGATCAGTTCGCGGGCTGGATATAGGACAGCGGGCTTCATGCTTCCGTTCCGGCAGTCAAAGGCCATATAGCTTACCGCTTTGCCGGAACGGGCGGGTATCAGCACCTCCACCAGAAAACGGGCAAGGTCCATATTCCCTCCGGGCGTGTTTTCCCAATCGGACAGCCGCCGCTCTATGGGCAAATAAAAGTCGTCCAGATGAAAGACGTTGCAGGGGAACAGGCGGGAAACGAGCCGCGCCAGCTCCGTCTTGCCGCTGCCGCACCGTCCGTCGATGGCAACGACTGCGGGCTTTTTGCCCGCCGCAAGCGCGGAGATACGCAGCAGGAGCGGAAAATACCCGGCATATTCCGTCCGCAGCAGCCGGTAATGGGGCTGATAGGCGTCGCGGAATATCTGCGAGTGATGGACTGGCGGGCAGCCCTGCCGCCGATACTCCGTCAGCCAGTCCGTCATGCCGGGTACGTCCAAGCTCTCCAGCAAAGTCAGATGCTCCGCGAGACCCGCCATCGTTCCGTGGCATTGCTCCACGGTCAGGAGGAACAGCTCCGCCAGCAGCGGCGCGGCCATTGTCGCGTCATATTCGCCGGTCAAATGAAACCGGCACAAGCCGTTGCCGATGCTCTCCGAAGGCTGTGGGGAGCCGTCTGTAGGGACGGCCGCCCACTCCTTGCGGAGATAAGAGAGAAATCGCTCCCTGTCCGGCGCAAGATGCTCCGGCCCAAACTGACTTTGATAGGCCAGTTTGCCATAGTCCTGGGGCTGCATCAGCGGATAACGGGTCTGATGAGAGGTCAGTATATCCTTAAACTCATTCTTCATTCTTCCAACTCTTTCGGTGCATTTTCACAGCACGATGCAGGTATTCGTCCGACTTATGTTCTTCCGTCCCTAATACGTCTGCATTTATTCATTGACCATCACCAACTGATAGCTGCGGCTGCCAAGGCCGATAGCCTCGCCATGCTCTAAGACATGGACGCCGTTGCGGGACTCCATGCGCTGAATGAGGGAAGCGCCGTCCTCGGCGGCATACACCAGATCGACGCAGGCCTGATCCAGCGCCACCGGGTCGTAGGAGGCCAGGATGCCGATGTCGTGCATATCCGGCTCGGCAGGATTGCCGTTGCAGTCGCAGTCCACGGACAGGCGGTTCATGACGTTGATGTAAAGGATATTCCCGTCCAAAGCGTCCGCCACCGACTTGCCCGCCTCGGCCATTGATTCAGTAAAGGCATCCTGTTCTCCGCTCCACATGCTGCCGCCGGTGCCGCCGGCATGGATATGGGCTTTGCCTTCGGACGAGGCGATGCCGATGGAGATATTCTTGATCGCCCCGCCGAAGCCGGCCATGGCGTGCCCCTTGAAATGGGACAGAACGACAAAGTAATCATAATTGGCAAAATTAGCGCCCACATAGTTTTCCGTCAAATTGCTCCCGCCGACGACAGGCAGGGTCATGGAGCCGTTTTCGTCCATGATGTCCACATCTGCAATGGCGGTGTAGCCGTGGTCTGCCGCCACCTGATAGTGCATGGCGGTGGAAGCCCGCCGGCCGCCGTAGGCGGTGTTGCACTCCACGATGGTCGGGTCGTCAAAGGACTGCACCAGATCGCCGATCAGGTCGGCGCGCAGGTAATTGCTGCCCGGCTCGCCGGTGGAGAGCTTAACGGCGATATTTCCGCTGGGGCTTGCCTCCAGCGCCTCGTAAATGGCCATCAGGCCGTCCGATGAGATGTCGCTGGTCATAAAGACGATGGAAGCGCCAGCGGCGTCAGGGACAGAGGCAGGAATATCCAGGCCAAGCGCCCATTCCTCCACCACAGCACGGCTGACGCCGCCGGGGAAGCGCGCGCCGTCCAGCCAGGTGACGGAGCTGTCGCACAGCGCATGAAGATTCGTTCCGCTGTCGCCCAAGGGACTGCTGGCTGAGGTGGCGAAGGGGATCATGGTTTTGCCCGCAAAATCATGTTCCTCCAGGAACGTGCTGATGATATGCGGGGCCTGTCCCCACCAGAGGGGATAACCGATGAACACCACGTCGTAATCCGCAAGGTCAACGGTCTCTCCGGCAATGGCGGGACGAAAATCAGGGTCGTTATGCTCCACGCTTACCCGACTGGTCGGGTCGCTGTAATTGAGGTCGGCGGAGGTGTAGGGCTCCGCCGGAACGATCTCATACAGGTCGGCGTTCAGGGCATCCGCGATATAGCCGGCCACCGCCTCTGTGTTGCCGGTGGCGGAGAAATAGGCGATCAGGACATTCCCGGAAGCAGGCGTCGGGACGTTTTCCGCCGTCAGATACCGATAGAGCATAGCGGCTACCTGCGCGCGGGTGGCGCTGCCGGCGGGGTCAAAGCGGCCGTCCGGCAAGCCGCTGATAATGCCATTTTCCGCAGCCCAATCTACCGCTTGGCCGGCGTAACTGCTGACAGATGCTAAGTCGGTAAAGCCGGCGCGGCTGACGGCTGCTTCGCTGCCATCATAGCGCCAGAGGATCGTGGCGATCTGCTCGCGGCTCACCGGGTCGTCGCTGCCGAACAGACCATTTCCATAGCCTGCAACGATGCCGTTTTCAGCGGCCCACACCACGGCGTCGCTGTAATATGCGTTTTCCGCTGCGTCTGTAAAGTCCGGCGTTCCGTTTACCGATGGGCTGCCTGCCGCCCGATACAAAACCGTAGCCAGCATTGCGCGGGTCATCGTCGCGTCGGGAGAGAACAGCGTGTCGCTGGTTCCGTTCATAATACCGTTCTCCCGGCACCAGCTAACGGCCTGGGCATACCACGCTCCTTCGGCCACGTCGGTAAAGACGACGGCGGCGGATGCCTGTACCGGCTCCTGACTTGCGGCGGCGTCCGTCCCCAGAGCGGCAAACCCGGCGCTGCAAAACAGAGCCACCGCCAGCAAGCCAGCCAGAATATGCTTTGTATGCTTCATGTCGTTCCTCCTCATAAGTGTGTTGTCACAGCGGTAGTTTTTCCTTCAGGCGTTTATTCGCCAAGGACGACCAACTGATAGCTGCGGCTGCCAAGGCCTATTTCCTCGCCGCTTTCCAGGGTATGCAGGCCGTTCCTGTTCTCAACACGGTTTACAAAGGATTCATTGCCCTCAGACACCCACACCAGGTCGATGCAGGCCTGATCCAGCGCCACCGGGTCGGTAGAGGCTAAAATGCCAATGTCGTGCATATCCGGCTCGGCAGGGTTGCCGTCGCAGTCGCAGTCGATGGACAGCCGGTTCATCACATTGATATAAACGATGCGCTCGCCATTGCCGAGATAATCGGACACGGATTTCCCCGCGTCGGCCATGGCCTCGCAGAAAGCGTCCTGCGCGCCGCCCCAGGGACTTGTCATGCTGGTCCCGCCGGAGTGGATCCAGCTTTTGCCCTCCGCCGAGCCGAGGCCGATGGAGATGTTTTTGATGGCCCCGCCAAAACCGGCCATGCCGTGTCCCTTGAAGTGAGACAGCACAAGATAGCTGTCGTAATCGGCAAAGGCCGCGCCCACATAGTTCTCGGAAAGCACCAGACCGCCCTCGACCGGCAGGGTCATGGAGCCGTCCTCATCCTGTATCTGCACGTCAGCAATGGCTGTGAAGCCGTGGTCCTCCGCCACCTGGTAGTGCATGGCCGTGGAAGCGCGGGAGCCGCCGTAGGCGGTGTTGCACTCCACGATCGTGCCGTCCACGAGCTGCACCAGGTCTACGATCAGCTCCGGGCGCAGATAGTTGGAGGCCGGCGGTTCGCCGGTAGAGAGCTTGACCGCCACATTGCCCGTAGGCGACCACGCGAGGGCGTTGTAGATCTCCACCATGGCCGCCGCCGTGATGTCTGAGATAAAGTAGACGGTGGGGGCGGCTTCGTCCTGGGTGCTGAATTCAAGCGTGGAAATAGCGATCTCCGCGCCGCCATTGGTGGTAAGGGCGCCGGACGCGCCGGAGCTTTCGGGCAGGTCTGATTCCTCCGCGCTGGAATGGGTTGATTCGGAAGGCGGCGTTGTCCCGGAGCTTTCCGGTTGTTCGGTAGCGGCGCCGCAGCTTGCCAGCAGTAAGGTCAGCAGCGCCAGCGTCATCAAGATCGCGATCAGCCGTTTATTCATCGTCGTCACTCCTGTCATTTTTAATTTGAGATGTTTGAGCCAAAGCCGGTTTTATGCCGTCTGTCGTTCGAAGTTCGCAAGCCGTTTTACGATGTAGTATCCCGCAATGGCCAACAGCGCCATGATGGAGAGGTAGTCCGCAAAGAAAAATATCAGCGGTTCGGAAAAGTCAAAAAACGCGAAGTGCGTTCGCAGCAGCATATAGCTGATAAAATCGCGTTTGACAAATGCGTAAACGCCATAGGCCGCCAGTAGTGCCGCAAGGGAGCGAAGCGTGATCGTCCGCACCCTTACCGGTTCTCCAACGCGGCAGGCTTTCCACAGCATCCCCATCAGCATCGCGCTGTGAAAGCCCAGATGCATGGAGATCAGTATATAGCACCAATAGGGGGCAGCAAGATGGACTATTCTCGCCCAGGATATCCCGCCTTCAATGGGAAGAAAATCAAACACATAGCGGCTCATGACGACGCCGCTGACCATGAGCGCGAGCATCAGCAGGAAAATCAAAACGTTGATGATCGTCCCCAAACTGCGGACTGCGGTATAACGGCCGCGAAAGAGATTTTTATGCCACTTCCAATTCAGTCCGTGATGCAGCAGGAACAGCACGAACATGGCGACTCCCGCCCATTCGTGCAGAGCTTCTCCCACAAGGGCGTAAGCCATCAGGACAGGCAAAAGCGCCGTCATGACAAAATCTATCACGATCTGTATTTTTAGCTTGCCTGTCATTTTAATGCCTCCGGCTCCGTTATTCCATATCAAGACCGTTCAGCCATTCCGCAACCGTATCCTGCGCGTTGTCCACGCGGGAACCGCTGACCGCAAGACCTTCCAAGAGTGTGGCATCCGGCGCGAGGTCCGCAATATCGCCCTCACTCCGGCCCAGCGCGCTGCCGCCGTGGGTGCAGAAAGGGATGATGGTTTTGCCGGAGAAATCATATTCCTCCAGGAATGTAAACATCGCCTGCGGCATGGTGCCCCACCAGTTGGGATAGCCAAGGAATATTATATCATACTGCTCCATATTGTCCACATGGGTGGCAAGTTCAGGGCGCGCGTCGTTATCCTGTTCCTCGCGGGCAATATCCACCGTCTGATTGTAATCATCCGGGTACGGTACAACGGTTTCCACCTTGAACAAATCCCCGCCCGTCTGCCCGGCAAGCATATTGGCAATGGTCTGGGTGTTGCCGGTCTTGGAGAAATAGGCGATCAGGATGCCGCTGCCTGCGGAATCTTCACCGGTAGGTATTTCCTCGCCGGCTTCGGAATCATCCTCAGCAACCGGCTCGCTCTCAGACGGAGCAGCGGTGGAAGCGCCCGGGGCAGTAGGCTCCGACTGGTCAGGAGTTTCTTCTGACTGCGAGGGCGTTGGGTCGGATGCTCCCTGCTGCCGGGTGCTGCCGCAGGCGGCAAGCGAAAATACCAATGCAAGAGATAAGATAATCGTCAAAGTTTTTTTCATTATACCGTCCTTTCTGTTGTCAATTCAAGCCTCCGGCTTCAGCGAGCCGTAATAGAAGCTGGCTGCCTCGCGCTGGTTAAAATCAGTACGTCTTTCATGCGTCACGCCTTCTATCTGTTGGTCATGCTCTCCATTTGCGGGTCATAGCGCGCGCCATAAACCGGAATATCAGAAAGCAGCTTGTCCAGCTCCTGCATATCCGCGTCGGACAACTCCACATAGGCGGCGCTCATATTTTGCTGCAAGCGCTCCAGCTTTTTTGTGCCGGGAATGGGGACGATCCATGGTTTCTGCTGGAGCAGCCACGCCAGCGCCACCTGCGATGGGTACAGGCAGCGTTTACAGGAAAACAATCTCAAGGCTTCGGCAATCTTTTGATTTGCCGCCAGGTTTGACCGGTCGTTGAAGCGCGGAATGGTGCTGCGAATGTCGTTTTTTGCAAACTCCGCGTCCCGCCCGACCTGACCGGTGAGGAAACCCTTCCCCAATGGGCTGAACGCCACAAGGCCAATGCCCAATTCCTCCAGTACGGGCAACAGCTCCCGCTCCGGCTGGCGGTACCACAGGGAGTACTCGTTCTGCACCGCCGTCACCGGGCAGACGGCGTGGGCGCGGCGAATCGTCTGCACGCTTGCCTCGGAAAGCCCCCAATGCAGGATTTTTCCCTCCCGTATCAGCTCCTTCATCGTCTCCGCCACCTGTTCGATAGGCACTTTCGGGTCTACCCGGTGCTGATAGTACAGGTCGATGCGGTCAGTTCGCAGACGGCGCAGGCTGCCCTCTACCGCGCGGCGGATAGCGGCGGGGCTGCTGTCCAGCCCGCAGACCTTGCCGTATCGGATGTCCCAGCCAAATTTTGTGGCAAGCACGACCTTATCCCGGTACGGCTCCAGCGCCTCTCCTACCAGTTCCTCGTTTTGGTAAACGCCATATATCTCGGAGGTATCGAAAAAGTTTTCGCCCATCTCCACGGCGCGGCGCAGCAATATCATGCTCTCTGCTTTATCGGGGAACGGCGGATAGCTCTGGCTCAGTCCCATGCAGCCAAACCCGACGCTGAAAACCTGAGGGCCTGATTGACTTAAATTTCTGTGAAGCATGATTTTCACCTCAATTTATTTGCCGAAATACGCCGCAATTTTATGCATTCGTTTCCTTGTACTTATGATAGGAAAATGACCAAGTATCAGCAATTTTGATTTTGCCGCAAATCCATAAATTGTACTTATGCGAAGCTATATGATCTGAAATTCTCTCCAATTTCCGCCCCTGTAACGCGCCGCCACCAGAGCCGCTTTGATTCCCCTATCCGCCGCCGGTAAAGGAACCCTCCGGCAGCTTATCGCCTAAAGCAAATACGCTGGGATTATTTTTGTTATATTCGCCCATGAAATTAATCCTCCGCGTTTATTTGAATTTTTCGCCGGAATGAAACGCCTTGCCGACAGGCTCTCCCAGCCTGACATAAGCCCAGCTTACGGGATCGACGGCAATGGGGTCGAGCTTGGCAACGTCCACCGCGCCGTCCGTCAGGATATCTTCGTCCGCGCTTACGTTGACGATCCTTCCGATCAGGATATTTGTATCTTCGTCATAGGAAATCAACTCGCACTCCAGCGTTAACGGCAGCTCGTCTATGAGCGGCGCGTTGACGAACGCGGACTTTGTCGTATGCAGGCCGCACCTTTTCAGCTTGTCAGGGACTTTGTTAGCGGACTCAATGCCCACATAGTCGCATTCGGCGGCATATTTGGCGGTCGCCGGGCTGACTGTGAAGGCTTTTGTTTTCAGGATATTTCTGACCGTCTTGTGGCTTGATAGCAGGCTCATATAGACCTGATCCGCCGCGCTGACGCCGCCCCAGGCGGCGTTCATGGCATTGGGCGTGCCGTTTTCGTCATAGCTGCCTACGATCAAAACGGGCAGAGGATAGAGCCAGTATTTTACGCCAAAATCTTTACGCATGGTATTCATCTCCTTTTTATGATTGATGTGCTTACTGAACGATCTCGACGCCCAGCCCGACCAGCCATTCCCGCAGCGTGTCATCCGATGTGCTGGAACGGAAGTTGTCCCCTTGCAGCCAGGTTCCCGTACCGGCCATTTCCTCCAGCAGCGCCCCGCTTTCTCCGAAGCCGGAGCTGCCCGAGGTGCAGAAGGGAATCACGGTCTTGCCGGTAAAATCGTTGCCCGTGACAAAGGTATTTACCGGCCACGCGGCGATGCCCCACCAGATGGGATAGCCGATGAAAATGGTATCGTAGCTGTCCCAGTTATCCACCGTATTGGCGACCAGCTCTACGTTGCGGG
>JAUNBC010000007.1 GCA_030527285.1 Bacillota bacterium
CTATCCGCGAGGGCGGCCGCACCGTTGGCTCCGGCGTCGTTATCGGCATCAACGAATAAGTTAAAGGCTGCGCTTCTATAGAGAGCCGCTCGGCGGCTCTCTTTTTTTGCCCCGCGCGCCGTAACAAAAGCATTCGTAACAAAAGCGTTAATGGAAAAAACTAATTTATTTATTGACATGTTTGACTAACTATGATAAATTGTTTAGGTGTCCTATTATGGGCTAATACCGGGTAAGAGGAGGTGGCGGTTATGCGCGTAGCTATTACCATGGCCTGCACCGAATGCAAACGAAGGAATTATATGACCAGCAAAAACAAGAAGACTACTCCGGACAGGCTGGAAATGAAGAAGTATTGCAGCTTCTGCAAGACCCATACCCTGCACAAGGAAACCAAGTAACGCGGCATCGCCTCAGGGCATGCGAAGTATTGATAAGGATGTGAGAGCATGGCAGTTAAGGACGCTGTAAAGCAAGCGCAAAAGGATGGCCGGAAGAAAAGCAGCGGTAAGCTCAAGGGCTTTTTTAAGGGCGTATGGGCGGAGCTGAAGAAAGTACATTGGCCGTCCAAGAAGGAATTAGCCACCTATACCGGCGTGGTATTGGTAGCCGTATTGGCGATGGCCGTCGCTATCTCCGTTTTCGACTGGGTCATCTCCACCGTCATCGAGCTGGCACTCAGCTTGGTCTAAAGGAGTTTTCATGGAGCGTCAATGGTACGTCATCCATACCTATGCCGGGTATGAGAATAAGGTCAAGGCCAATCTCGAAAAGCGCGTCGAATCCATGAATATGGAGGAGAACATTTTTCGCGTGATCGTTCCCATGGAGAACGAGGTGGTGATCAAGGCCGGCAAGCGCAAAGTTACGCCGCGCAAGGTCTATCCCGGCTACGTATTGGTGGAGATGAATCTCACCGATACCTCCTGGTACGTTGTACGCAATACCCCCGGCGTCACCGGCTTTGTCGGCACCGGCGCCAAACCTGTTCCGCTGCATGCGGAAGAGGCGGAAAAGATACTCGAGCAAATGGGCTATATGGAAAATCGCATCAAGGTCGATTACGCGGTGGGCGAAGGCATACGCATCGTCGAAGGCCCGTTTGAAGATTTCGTCGGTATCGTCAAAGAGATCTACGCCGAAAAAGGCAAAATGAAAGTCGTCGTTTCCATGTTCGGCCGCGACACCTCGGTGGAGGTAGAATTCTCACAAGTGGAGAAAATGTAGCGCCGGACGGCTGAGATAAGGTTTTGTTGTGGGAGGAGGCCCCGCCTCCGCCTAACCACATTATATTTAAGGAGGATAACACCATGGCAAGAAAGGTAGTAGCGGTAGTTAAACTGCAAATACCTGCGGGCAAAGCTAACCCCGCGCCGCCGGTCGGTTCGGCTCTCGGCCCGCACGGCATCAATATTATGGGCTTTTGTAAGGAATTCAATGAGAAGACCTCCAATCAACCGGGCATGATCATTCCGGCGGAGATCTCCATCTATGACGACCGCAGCTTCAGCTTCATCCTCAAGACCCCGCCGGCCGCAGTTCTGCTGCTCAAGGCCGCCGGTATCGACAAGGGTTCCGATAATCCGCTGCGCAACAAGGTCGCGACTGTCACCCGTGAACAGGTCAAGGAGATCGCCACGCTGAAAATGCCCGATCTCAATGCCGCCAGCATCGACGCCGCAATGCGTATCATCGAAGGCACCGCGCGTTCGATGGGCATTACCGTAACCGAAGCATAGTTAGTGGGAGGAGCGCAGTCTCCGTTCACCACAAAGGAGGAATAATTATGCCGAAACATGGCAAGAAGTACAATGAAGCCGTTAAAAACAATAATCTCTCCGCTCTCTATGACCCCAAAGAAGCCTTGAATATCGTCAAAGAAAACGCCAAGGCCAAATTCGACGAGACCGTTGAGCTGGCAGTACGCCTCAACCTTGACCCGCGCCAGGCCGATCAGCAGATACGCGGCGCTATCGTGCTGCCGCATGGCACCGGCGTCACCCGCACCGTGCTGGTATTCGCCAAGGGCGATAAGGCCAAGGAAGCCGAGGAGGCCGGCGCTGATTTCGTCGGCGCTGAAGATATGATCGAGAAGATACAAGGCGGCTGGTTCGGCTTTGACGTAGCCGTCGCCACTCCCGATATGATGGGCCTGGTCGGCCGCATCGGCCGTCTGCTCGGCCCCAAGGGCTTGATGCCTAACCCCAAGACCGGCACCGTGTCCATGGACGTGGCGCGCGCCATCGAGGATATCAAAGCCGGTAAAGTCGAGTACCGCTTGGACAAAGCCGCGAATATCCATTGCCGTATCGGCAAGGCCAGCTTCAGCCTCGAAGATCTGGTGGATAACTACAACGCCATCGCCGACGTGCTGATCAAAGCCAAGCCTGCCGTAGCCAAGGGCCAGTATATCAAGAGCATCACCGTTTCTTCGACGATGGGCCCCGGCGTCAAGATCAATCCGGTCAAGCCGCTCGGCTAAAGCTTTCCCGAGTACGCCGCCGGACAACCGTCCGCGCGTATGATACAAACCCCTATAAGCCCAAGACAGCCGGTCCGTATTACGGATAAGCGCAAGGCGCGCCAGCCGAGGCAGGAATAAAGCATGTATTTTGCGTGCCCGTATCCCCTGCTCTTAGGCGGGGGATATTCTAATAAAGGAGGTGCGAAAGTATAGTGGAGAAAAAGCCTCAGGTTTTAGCAAAAGAAGCGGAAGTCGCTGAGCTGCAACAGCTGTTCAACGAAAATCAGGCGGTCATCCTTACCGATTATCGCGGCATTTCCGTTGCCGAGGACGTGGCGCTGAGAGCGAAAATGCGCGCCGCCGGTATCGAATACCGCGTCGCCAAAAACACGCTGCTGAAGATCGCCAACAATAATGACGGTTCGTCCCTGTTCGACGATTATCTCAAGGGCCCGACCGCGGTCGCCTTCACCAATCAACCGGTAGAAGCCGCCAAGATCATCAGCGAATTCATCAAAACGACCAAAAAAACCTCGATCAAAGCCGGCCTGTTGGACGGCAAACTGATCAACGCCGCTGATGTTGAGGCATTGGCCAAGCTGCCCTCGCGCGAGGTCCTGCTCGGTCAGTTGGCCGGCATGCTGGCTCAGCCGATGTCGTCCTTTGCCGGCAGCTGCACCGCGCTGCTGCGTCAATTCGCAACGGTCGTGGACAAAGTACGCGAACAAAAAGAAGCCGTTGCCTAAATGCGCAACAGTAAAATCAAATTAAATTTTAGGAGGATATACTAATGTCTAAAGTTCAGGAAGTTCTCGATATCGTAAAGGGTCTGACCGTTTTGGAATTGGCCGAATTGGTCAAGGCTTTTGAGGAAGAATTCGGCGTTTCCGCCGCCGCCCCCGTGGCCGTGGCCGCCGCTGCCGCTCCCGCCGCCGCCGCGGAAGCAGCTGAAGAAAAGACTGATTTTGACGTCGTGCTGGCCAGCTTCGGCGCTAACAAAGTCGCCGTGATCAAGGTCGTGCGCGAGATCACCGGCCTAGGCCTCAAGGAAGCCAAGGATCTGGTCGAGGCCGCTCCCAAGGCCGTTAAGGAAGGCGTTAACAAGGACGAGGCCGAAGCACTCAAAGCCAAGCTCGAAGAAGCCGGCGCCAGCGCCGAGCTCAAATAAGCTCATATTACTGCAAAACAAAAAAGGACGCTGCGGCGTCCTTTTTTATTGCGAGATTATTGCCGTCTACGCTTCCTCAAACAGCGCGCGCACAAATTCCGCCGCCTCAAAATCGCGCAGATCCTCCACCTGCTCTCCCACGCCGATCAGCAGCACCGGCAGCCGCGCCGTGTCGGCAATGCCGAGCACCGCGCCGCCCTTGGCTGTGCCGTCCAGCTTGGTGACGATCACGCCGTCCAATTTCAGCACCGCGCCGAATTGCCGCGCCTGCTCGATGGCGTTTTGTCCCACGCCGCCGTCCACGACCAGCAGCGCCTGTACCGCCGCGTCCGGCGCTTCCCGCTCGATGACGCGGCCGATCTTGCCCAGCTCGGCCATCAGATTACTCTTGTTTTGCAGCCGCCCGGCGGTATCGACGATCAGCACGTCCACCGCTCGCGCCCTGGCCGCGGCCAGCGCGTCGAACACCACCGCCGCCGGATCTGCGCCCTCGTTCTGGCGGATCAGCGGCGCGCCGGTGCGCTCGGCCCAGCCGGCTAATTGCTCGGCCGCCGCCGCGCGGAAGGTATCGGCGGCTGCCAGCAGCACCTTTTGCCCCTGCTGCTGCCAGCGCGCAGCCAATTTGCCTATGGTAGTGGTCTTGCCCGCGCCGTTGACGCCGGTCATGACGATGATATTCAGCCGCCCCGACGCCAGTTCGACGCCGCCGCGCGGCTCGAACAGCGCGACCATTTCCTCGCGCAGCGCCTGCCATAGCTGCTCGCGCTCGCGTATACGCTGCGCGGCGGCGCGCTCGCGCAGACGTTGACACAGCTTGATCGAGGTCTCCACGCCCACGTCGGCCAAGATCAGCGCTTCTTCCAATTCCTCATAGAAATCCTCGTCGACGCGGCCATGGAAAATACCGCTCAATAAACCGCTCCAGCTGCCGCGTGATTTTTTCATCCCGTTGAATATCGACATAATATCTCCTGTGGCCGCGCAAGCGGCGTTGTCCGTTAATGGTCCAGCTCCGACAGCCGCACGCTGATCACCTTGCTCACGCCTTCCTCCTCCATCGTTACGCCCCACAGCGTCTGCGCCGCCTCCATCGTGCTTTGGCGATGCGATATCATCACAAACTGGCTGTAGGTGGACTTATCGCTGAGATAGGCGGTAAAGCGGTCGATATTGGCCTCATCCAGCGCCGCGTCCACCTCGTCCATGATGCAAAAGGGCGTGGGGCGCACCGTCAGCATCGCGAACATCAGCGCAATGCCGATCAGCGCCTTTTCGCCGCCGGACAGCAGATTGTAGTTGGCGACCTTTTTGCCGGGCAGATTGACCGACAGCTCCACGCCGGTCTCCAGCAGGTCGTCGGGGTCGGAGAGGAACAGCGCCGCCTCGCCGCCGCCGAACAGACGGGTAAAGCTGCCGTTGAAAGCGTCCGACAGCTGATAGAACATATCGCGGAAGCGCGAGAGCATCACGCCGTCCATCTCGGTGATCACGGACTCGAGCTGCTGCTTGGCCTTGAGCAGATCCTCGGTCTGCGCCGTGAGGAAGGTATAGCGCTCTTGAACGTCGCGGTATTCCTCGATCGCGTCGATATTGATATTGCCCAGCGCGGCGATCTCGCGCCGCAACTGATTGAGCCGCTGCGCCAGACCGCTGCGCGAGCCGACGTCGCCCGCCGTCAGGCGCGCCTGCTCAAAGCTGAGCTGATACTTGTCGCGCAGCTTGGCTTCCTCATTCTCCCAATCGGCCTGCCAGCGAGTGCGGCGTAATTGCAGCTGATGCAGCTCGCCCGCAGCCTTTTCGGCGGCGGCATAGCTGTCCTTCTCCTGCTTTTGCAGCGCTTGCAGGCGGTCGGTCTCGGCGATCAGGCCGTGCCGGCGGCTGTTCAGCGCCTCCTCGGCCTCCATCAGCGAGCGCGCCAGCTCCAGCAGCGCCGTCTCGCGCTGCTCGATCGCCGCGGCCTTGTCGGCGGCCTGCCGCTCGGCCTCCGCCAGATCGGCGGCCTTGCTCTCGGCCTCCCAGCCCAGCGTATCTATGGCGGCGGCGGTCTTTTGCCCCGCCTCCTTCAATCCCTGCGCCTTTTCCTGCAACGCCGCCAATTCCACGCGCTGCTGCGTCATATCCTCGCGCACGCTGTCGGCGAGGCTCTGCGCCTGCTCCCGTTGCTGTTCGATAGCTTGCAGCTGCTCGGTCAGCCGATTTTGCTGCTGCTGATAATGCTGCTGTTGCTGCTGCAGCTCGTTCACCTGCTCGTTCAGCAGTTCCAGCTCATCGGCAGCCTGCCGGCGCTCCGCCCTGAGCGCCTCGATGCGCCGCGACCGCGCTTCATCCTCCGCCGCTAATCGCTGCCCGGCGGCGCTATGTCCGGCGAGCGCGGCGCTGACCTGCGACAACTGCTCGCGCAGCTGCTCCGCCGCCGCCGTATGCTCGGCCAATGCGCCGCGCGCGGCGGTCAGCTCGCCCTCGGCGGCGCGCAAGCGCTGACCCAGCTCTTGTAACGCTGCTTTTGCGGCTGCCAGCTGATTGCGTTTGCTCAACAGCTCGCCGCCCTTGGCGCTGCGCGAACCGCCGGCTATCGACGCGCCGGGGTTGACCATATCGCCGTCTATGGTAACGACGCTGCATTGATATTTGAGCGCCTTGGCCGCGGCCAGCGCCGTATCCATATTATCGACGATCAGCACGTTGTTCAGCAGGAAATCACAGGCCGGACGAATATGCTCGTCGCAGCTCACCAGCTCCGAGGCGCGTCCGTACACGCCGTTGAGCCCGGCGACGGCGGAAAAATCATGCGCGGCACGCACCTTGAGTATATCGAGCGGCAAAAAGGTCGCCCGCCCCAGCTGCCTGCGCTTCAAAAAATCCACCGCTTTTTTGGCCGCCTCGGCGCTCTCGCAGACGATGTTTTGGATATTAGCGCCTAAATAGGCCTCGACCGCCGCCGTATATTGCTCCGGCACTCTCAGCAGTCCGGCCACCGCGTCGATGACGCCGGCCGGCGCCTCGCCCTTGGCCTTGGCCGCCATCAAGCCGCGCACGCCGGGGAAAAAGCCCTCGTAGGACGCGGTCATCTCCTCTATCATATTGATGCGCGTTTGCTGCGAATGCTGCTCGAAGCGCAATTCCGCCTCGACGGCGGCGGCGTCCTGCACCGCCTGATTGAGCCGCAGCATTTGCTGCTGCTGCTCATTGAAGCGCGACGACAGCTCGGCGCTGCGCTGTTTGGCCTGCGCCGTCTCGTCCTGCAGCTGCCGCGCCCGCCGCTCGGACTGCGCGCCTTCCTCGTTCAAGGCCGCCAGCTCGTCTTCGATACGCTGCACGGCCGCCTGCCCCTTGTCGATAAGCGTTTGTTTGAAGCCTAACTGATTGGCGGTCTCGGCTACCGCCGAAGCGGCGGCAAAAGCCTGCTCGCGGCAGCTGTTGAGCTGCTCGTCCAGCAGCGTGGCCGCCTCGACGCGCTCGCTGTGGCCGCCCTCGCCGCTGATAATGCGCTCGGTCAGCGCGGCGATCTCCGCCGTCAGCTGCTCGCCCTGCTGCGCAGCGCTTTGCGCCGCCTGCCGCTCGGACTCTATGCTCTGCTCTACGGCTTGCAGCTCCCGCGTCAGCCGCTCGATAGTGGCGCGGAGATTTTGCTCCTCGGCCTGCGCCAGATTGCGCTCGCCCTCAGCCTTCTCCCGCTCGGCTTGCAGGCGATAATAGTCCTGCGACGCGCCCGTTACCTGCTCGTCGATAGCGGCGATCTGCTGCTGTAATTCGCTGGCGGAAGCGGCAGCGAGCAGCCGCTCGCTCTCGATATCGAGCAAACGCTGCTCCAACTCGGCGATCGAGGTATCGAGCGCGGCGATCCTGTCGCCGGCTTCAGACAACACGCGCACCGAAATGCCGATCTCCGTTTGATCGGCTTCGGCTTGCAGGGTGAGAAAGGTCTGCGCTTTGTGCGCGGCGGCGGATAAAGGCTCGATGCGCGCGGATAACTCATTGACGATATCGCCGATGCGCAGCAAGTGGTTTTCCGTCTCGCCCAGCTTGCGCACGGCCTCGCGCTTGCGGTCGCGATACTTGATGATACCGGCGGCTTCCTCGACCAAGGCGCGGCGCTCCTCGGGCCGCGCGGCGATCAGCTCGGCGATACGCCCCTGATCGATCAGCGACAGGCCGTGCACGCCGATGCCGGTATCAACGAACAGATCGCGTATATCCTTGAGCCGGCAGGGCTGGTCGTTGATCAGAAACTCACCGGCGCCGTTGCGCTGCGCGCGGCGGGTCACGCTGATCTCGGTAAAATCGAGCGGTAAATAGCCGTCGCTGTTATCCAGCACCACCGTCACCTCGGCCATGCCCAGCGGACGGCGCTTTTTGCTGCCGGAAAAGATCACGTCCTCCAGCTTGCCGCCGCGCAGATTGCGCGCGCTCTGTTCGCCCAATACCCAACGCAAAGCATCGGCGATATTGCTTTTGCCGGAGCCGTTAGGCCCGACGATGCAAGATATCCCCGGCTCAAAATCGACGATAGTTTTAGTTGTAAAGGACTTGAAGCCCTGCATTTCCACACGTTTCAGATACATATACTGATTATAGCATAAGCGCGCGGTCAAGACAATAAAAAACCCCGCCTAAGGCGCGCCGCCTAAAGAGCGGGGTAATTCAAGACATACGCCGCGCGACGACCGCCGCCGAGAACGCGGCTATGCGCCGCCGATTTTCGTATCATCGCCTAAGGCGCGCCGCCTAAAGAGCGGGGTAATTCAAGACATACGCCGTGCGACGGCCGCCGCCGAGAACGCGGCTATGCGCCGCCGATTTTTGTATCATCGCCTAAGCGGAAAGCGGCAAGCAGAGCAAGGCCGCAGGCAAGGGCGGAGCTAAGGCGTATTAAGACATACGCCGTGCGACGGCCGCCGCCGAGAACGCGGCTATGCGCCGCCGATTTTTGCTTAGGCGTTGCGGCGAATGTTTTTAACAGGTATACTCGCCACCAACGCCACGCCGTCTTCCTCACGGGAGAGGCTGACCTCCAAACCGCTTTTGTCGATCTCCATATATTTGCCAATGGCGTCGATCAGATCCTCGCGCAGTTGATCCATCAGCGTTTCCGACATATCTATGCGGTCATGCACCAGCACCAGACGCAGGCGCTCTTTGGCGACGGCGCGGGTGGTCTCGGCCTCGGGGTCGCGAGAGAAAAACCGCGACAGAGCATTATTCACCCCCATAGCGCGCCTCCTTACTCAGCCTTGAACAGGTACTTGAGCCTGCTCATAAAGCCGGACTTCTCATCTAAGCCCATCAGCGGCACTTCCTCGCCGTTGATACGGCGGGCGATATTACGGAAGGCGCGGCCGGGGCGGGAATCATCGTCCAGCACCGTCGGCTCGCCCTTATTGGCGGAGATAACGATAGCGTCGTCGTCAGGCACGATGCCGAGCAGATCGACGGCGAGAATATCAAGTATATCTTCTACCGACATCATATCGCCATGCTTTACCATATTGACGCGGATGCGGTTGATGATCAGCAGCGGGTCATTGATATCGGCGGCTTCGAGCAGGCCGATGATGCGGTCGGCGTCGCGCACCGCCGAAACCTCGGGCGTAGTCACGACCACCGCCTCGTCTGCGCCGGCGATAGCGTTCTTGAAGCCGTGCTCGATACCAGCGGGGCAGTCGATGACCACAAAGTCGAATTCCTCGCGCAGCCGCTCACACAGCTCTTTCATCTGCTCGGCGGTAACGGCGGTCTTGTCCTTGGTCTGCGCCGCCGGCAGGAGGAACAGGCTTTCGTCATAGCGCTTGTCCTTGATCAGGGCCTGTTTGAGGCGGCAATTACCGCGCACCGCGTCCACCAGGTCATAGACGATGCGGTTCTCCAGACCCAATACTACGTCAAGATTACGCAGGCCGATATCGGTATCGACCATGCACACCTTCTTGCCCAGCATCGCCAAACCGGTGCCGATATTGGCCGTGGCGGTGGTTTTGCCCACGCCGCCCTTGCCGGACGTGATGACTATTACTCTACCCATGCGCTTTTCCTCCTGTATCAGTTCGCAAGCTGAGGCTTGCGCTGTTAGCGAAAATACGTGCAGCGTCAACGAGGGGGCGAATAAACCTCGATAACGACCGCGTCGTTCTTGATACGCGCCACCTCCGGCGGTTTGTTCTCCTCGGAAAAGCCGCCGTCGGGCGGACGGGTGATATGCGAAGCGATACGCAGCTGCGTGGGCGCGAAATGCAGCGCCGTCACCGTCGCCGATTCGTCGCCGGCCGCGCCGGCATGCACCAGCCCGCGCAAATAGCCGAGCACCAGCACATGACCGGAGGCGGTGATCTCCGCGCCGGGGTTGACGTCGCCGATGATCACGACATTGCCGTCAAAATTGATATGCTGGCCGGAACGCAGGCTTTTTTCAAATAATTGCGTCGGCATATTCGTTAATCTGTCCGACCATTGTTCAGCCATAATCGCGCCTCCTTTAACTACTCACAAATTATAATATATTCTCTTTGACTGCTGTTTCTCCTGCCATATTTATGGCAAATACTGTCAGATCAGCGTTTGCAGCTCCAGCCACAAGCGCCGCAGCAAGGGCAGCGACAGGCCGACTACGGTGGTATAATCGCCGTCGATACGCTCCACCAACAGGCCGCCCATGCCCTGTATGCCATAGGCTCCGGCCTTATCCAGCGGCTCGCCGCCCGCCACATACTCGTCGATTACCGCGTCGTCGAGCTCGCTGAACCAGACGCGCGCGGTCTCCGCCCCGCTGACGCTGATCCCGCTCAAGCCGTCCAGCAGCGTCAGGCCGGTATAGACGCTATGCGCGCCGCCGGAGAGCTGACGCAGCATCGCCCGCGCCTGCTCCGCGTCGGCAGGTTTGCCGAATAATTGCCCGTCTAACACCACCACCGTATCGGCGGCGACGATCAGCGCCTCGGTGGAATAGCCGTAGAAGGCATGGGTAGCGTCAGCCTTGCGCCGCGAATTCTCGCGCACCAGGGAGGCGGCGTAGATGCCCGCCTCCAGCTGCTTCAGCTCCGCGCATGGGCGGGGCATGATCACCGGGTGCAGGCCGATCTGTTCCAGCAGGCTCTTGCGCCGCGGACTGGCCGAGGCGAGGATGATATTCAGCTCATGCAATCCGTACATAAGTCCTTTCCCTCCCCAAGCAGGCATTCTCTGACCGCGGCCACCATATACAGGCTGCCGCAGACCAGGACCAGGTCATTAGCGCCGTCAGCCTGCGCCATCGCCAAGGCCAGCGCGCGGGCATTGTCGGCCTCCGTCTGCACCGGCAGGCCGCTCTCGCGGCAGATAGCGGCCGGCGCTTGCCAATCGGCGGCGCGCGCGCCATAGGGCGAACGGGTGATCACCGCCGCCGCCAGTCGCGGCAGCAGCGTTTGCAGCGACAGCCGGCGCTGCTTATCGTCGAGCATGGCGATCAAGCCGATGATGCGTTTGTCTGGCCACAGCTCGTCCAAGGCGGCGGTCAAGGCCTGCATACCCTGCACATTATGCGCGCCGTCCAGCAATACCGGCGGCCGGTCGCCGATCAATTCCAGCCGTGCCGGCCATACCACCTGCCGCAGACCGGCGCGAACGGCGTTCTCGCCTGCCGCCGCCAGGCGCATCGCCGCCACCGCCGTGGCGGCGTTTTGCAGCTGATGGCGGCCGGCCAGGGTCACGAACAAATCGCGATACTCGCCGCCGCCGTCACGATAATCAAAGCGGCCGCCGGCGGCGCTCAAGCCGCGCTCGGTCAGCAGATAATCGCGTCCCAGCCGGTATTCACGGCAGCCCTGCTGCGCCGCGCGCGCCGCGATCACCGCCGCCGCCTCGCCGCCCGCCGCGTTGACGACGGCGCGGCGCTCGCCGATGATACCGGCCTTGACCCGCGCGATCTCGGGCACGGTCGCGCCCAGATACTGCATATGGTCGAGCGCCACCGGCGTGATCACCGCGATTTCGGCGTTGATGACGTTGGTGGAGTCGATAGCGCCGCCCATGCCGACCTCGATCACCGCCCACTCCACGCCGGCCTCGGCAAAGCAGAGAAAAGCCAGCGCCGTAGACAGCTCAAATTCGGTGGGGCTCTCCCAGCCCTCGGCGATCATCGCCTGCGTTTGCGCATACACCGGCGCAAACAGCTCGGCAAAGCGGCTCTCGGCGATCGGCCGGCCGTCGATACGATAGCGCTCGGTATGGCTATGCAGATGCGGCGAGCTGAACAGCGCGGTACGGCGGCCGCCGGCGCGCAGCATCGCCTCGCACAGCGCGGCCACCGAGCCTTTGCCATTGGTGCCGCCGATATGTATATAATGCGGGATGCGCCGCTCGGGGTGACCCAGCCGCCTGAGCAGCTCGGTGATACGCTGCAAACCGGGGTTGACGCCAAAGCGCGCCAGCTCCGCCAGCGCTGCCAGCGCCTGCTGATAATCCATGACCGTTCTCCATAGCAAAGGGCGGGAGCAGCCTCCCGCCCTGTTTATTGCCTACCTGAACATCTGCAAATACTCCTGCAGCGACGCTTTTTTCGCGGCCAGCTCGTGCTGCTTGGCGCGCTCCTTATCCACCACCTGCGGCGGCGCCTTGGCGATAAACTGCTGATTGCTCAGTTTAGCGTGCAAACGCTGCATATCGGCCTCACAAGCGTCGATCTCCTTTTGTAATCGCGCAAGCTCCTTGTCTACGTCGATCAGGCCGGCCAGCGGCAGGTAGATATCCACGCCGCGCACATGCGCCTTGGCCGATTGAGCCGGCGGCTCGCTGCCGGGAGCCGCATAGCTGACGCCGTCGGATTGCGCCAAGGACAGGATATAGCTTTGATGATCGGCGATCAACTGCTGCTGCTCCGCGCCGGCGCAGATCACCACCGCCGCCTTTTTGCCCATCGGCACCTTCATTTCGGCGCGCAGATTGCGGATAGCGCGTATCACTTCCATCAGCAGCTCCATCCGCCGCTCCTGCTCGGGATAGGCCTCGACGCCGCTGCCGTCCGGATATTTGGCGAGCATGATCGTCTCGCCCTGATGCGGCAAATGCTGCCACAGCTCCTCGGTGATATAGGGGATGAACGGATGCAGCGCCTCCAGAATGCCGCGCAGCGCCGTCACCAGCACCGTTTGCGCCGTATGCCGCTCGGCGGGGTTGCCCTTGTATAAGCGCAGCTTGGCCAGCTCCACATACCAATCGCAGAACTCGTCCCAGGCAAAGTCATACAGACCGCGCAGCGCCTCGCCCAGCTCAAATTTCTCCAGATTTGCGTTGGCGTTGGCGGTAGCGGCCTTGAGCCGCGTCAGTATCCATTGATCGGCCAGCGTCAATTGCAGCGGATACTGGTCGGGCTGATAATCGTGCAAATTCATCAGCGCAAAGCGGCTGGCATTCCACAGTTTATTGGTGAAATTGCGCGCGGCCTCCAAACGCTCCTGCTGAAAACGCATATCATTGCCGGGGCTGTTGCCGGTTATCAGGGTGAAGCGCAGGCTGTCCGCGCCCACCTGATCGATGATCTCGATCGGGTCGATGCCGTTGCCCAGCGATTTGCTCATCTTGCGCCCCTGCTCGTCGCGCACCAGACCGTGTATCAGCACATGGGAGAAGGGCTTTTGCCCCATTTGCTCCATAGCGGAGAAGATCATCCGCGCCGCCCAGAAGAAGATGATGTCGTAGCCGGTGACCAGCACGCTGGTCGGATAGAAATCCTTCAGCAGCTGCATCCGCTGTGGCCAGCCGAGCGTGGAAAAAGGCCACAACGCGGAGGAGAACCAGGTATCGAGCACATCGGGATCCTGCTCCAAGCGCTGGCCGCCGCATTTGGGGCAAACGCTGGGATCGTCCTTCCGGCAGATCACCTCGCCGCAATCCTGACAATACCAGACCGGGATACGGTGCCCCCACCATAGCTGGC
Organism: Bacillota bacterium; assembly: GCA_030527285.1. GTDB lineage: Bacteria > Bacillota > Dehalobacteriia > UBA4068 > UBA4068 > JAUNBC01. The sequence goes on from JAUNBC010000007.1 coordinate 13,537, forward strand.
GCGAGATGCACCAGTCGCGGATATTCTCCATCCAGCCGGTGTAGATCTTGGTGAAGCGCGCGGGCACGAACTGCGTCTCGCCGGAGGTCACAACGTCGATAGCGGGGCCGGCCAGCGGCTGCATCCTGACGAACCATTGCGGCGAGACCAGCGGTTCCACCGCCGTACCGCAGCGATAGCACTCGCCCACCGCATGCTCTAAATCGCTGATATCCTCGAGCAGACCGAGCGAACGGAACTCCTCGACGATCTCCTTGCGGCATTCCAGCAGCTCCATGCCGGCGTATTTGCCGGCGTTCTCGTTCATCCGCCCATCCTTGCCGATAACGGTGACCTGCTCCAAGCCATGACGCAGGCCGATCTCGAAGTCGTTGGGGTCATGGGCGGGCGTGATCTTGACCGCGCCGGTACCGAACTCCATATCGCAGTACTCGTCGGCGATGATCGGTATCTCCTTGCCGACGATCGGCAGCAGCACCGTCTTGCCTATTTTGCCGGTATAGCGGGCGTCGTCGGGATGCACCGCCACCGCCGTATCGCCGAGCATCGTCTCGGGGCGCGTGGTGGCGACCACCACATAGCCGGAGCCGTCGCTATAGGGGTATTTGAGATGCCAAAGATGGCCGGCATGATTGGTATGCTCGACCTCGATATCGGAGATGGTGGTCTGGCAATGCGAGCACCAGTTGACGATATAAGAGCCGCGATAGATCAGCCCCTTGTTGTACAGCTCGACAAAGGTCTCGCGCACCGCCTCGGAGCAGCCCTCGTCCATAGTGAAGCGCTCATGCTCCCAGTCGCAGGAAGAACCGAGCATCGATAGCTGCCTGACGATGCGCTCATGGTATTTATGCTTCCACTCCCAGCATTTATCGACAAAGGCCTCGCGCCCCAGCTCATCCTTGCTGATGCCTTCCTGAGCCAGCGCCTCCTCGACCTTGGCCTGAGTGGCGATGCCGGCATGATCGGTGCCGGGCAGCCAAAAGGCGCGGCAGCCCTGCATACGCCGCCAGCGGGTCAGCACGTCTTGCAGGGTATTATCCAGCGCATGACCCATATGCAGCTGCCCGGTAACATTGGGCGGCGGCATGACGATGCAGAAAGGCTCGCCTTCGGGATTGACGTCGCAGCTGAAATAACCGTTATCCCGCCACAGCGGATACCACTTCTTCTCTACCTCCTGTGGCTTGTACTGGGGGTCAAGCTGTTTGTTATCTTCCATAACCAACACTCCAAATCGATGATAATGAATAGCACTATCTATTAATTATACACTTTTTCGCCGCTAATACAAGGGTTTTTCCTCATCATCAGCCTTTTCCTCCAACAGGCGCGCCTTTTTCCACGCCGCCGCGCCGAGCGGGACGAGCGGCGCTAAGACCAGCAGCAGCAGCCACAATCCGAACCATAACCGCATATCCGCCACCGCCGGCGCAGCAGCGCGCGCGGCAACGAGCAGCAGCGTCGCCGGTCCGGCCAGCGCGACCAGCGCTACGGCGGCGATGATCTGCCGTTTGAGCATGCTCTCACCCCCTTTTCCCTTGACAAACCTTATTCACAGATATAATATTTAATCAATGCCGAAACGAGGGAAAATATGCCGCAAAATCTGCTCAAAGAAAGGAGCCGCACCGGATAGCGGCGCTGCGCCAAACGATGCGACATCTGCCGAATAACACGAACATAGCGGTATTGAGCCTGCTGTTCATCAGCGTCATTTGGGGCGTGCATTTTGCAATACTGAAGATCATGCTCGAAACGCTGCCGCCATTATGGATGACCGCGCTGCGCTATGGCGGGGCGGCGCTGCTGTTGGCCGTAGTGCTCAACCGGCGGCTGCGCACGATCGACAGGCCTATGCTGGCCGGCTCGCTGCCAATGCTGCTGTTTCTGGTCGCCGGTATACTGATACAGGCGGTGGGGCTGCAGTTTACGGCGGCGGGCAACGCCTCGTTCATCCTCAGCACCTATGTGGTGCTGACGCCTTTCGTCGCCTACTTTTTTGGCAAAAAACTGCTGGGAGCCAATATTTGGGTGGCGCTGGTAACGCTGTTCGGCCTGTTTCTTTTCTCCTATGACCCAAGCAGCACTCTGACCAAAGGCGATGCGATGATGCTGGCGGTATCGGTATTCTGGGCGCTGCATATCACCTTTTTAGGGCAGGTGGTGCAAAAGCATGACCCGCTGATCATCGGCTTTTTGCAAGTGGCGGCGGCCTGCGTATGCTCCCTGGCCGGCGCATTGCTCTTGGAAGAGCTGCCACCGCTGGCGGCGGCGACTCCGCGCCTGCTGTGGTCGCTGCTGTACAGCGTGGTGCTGGCTACCGCGCTCGGCTTTATCATCCAGCCATGGGCGCAGAAATATGTGGCGGCGGCGCCGGCGGCGGTGTTAATGATGAGCCAATCGGTATTCGGCGCGGTGGCCGGCTGGGTAATGCTGAACGAAATGTTCAGCACCCGCCAGTATATCGGCGCGGCGGTCATCCTGCTGAGCATCGGCGCGTCGATACTGATCAACACCAGGCACGCGGCAAAAAAACCGGCCGCTGCGGAAAATTAGCTTGCAGTTTACGCCGGTTTGAGATATACTAAGTTCTGCGTTATCTGCGGGTGTAGCTCAATGGCAGAGCTCCAGCCTTCCAAGCTGGCCACGTGGGTTCGATTCCCATCACCCGCTCCATATCAAAGCCCCTTCGGGGCTTTGATATGGAGTACGACCGGTGGTGTCCAAGCTGCGGTTTTGCGCAGCAAAAGCCAGCTTCAGACCATCACCCGCTCTACCTCTGAAGCTCTAAAGAGGCTTTGATATGGAGTGCGACCGGTAGTGTCCAAGCTGCGGTTTTGCGCAGCAAAAGCCAGCTTCAGACCATCACCCGTTCTACCTCTAAATCTCTAAAGAGGCTTTGATATGGAGTACGATCGGTAGTGTCTGAGCTGCGGTTTTGCGCAGCAAAAGCCAGCTTCAGACCATCACCCGCTCTACCTCTGAAGCTCTAAAGAGGCTTTGATATGGAGTATGATCTGAATACTATGCGCCAATAGCTCAGCAGGATAGAGCAACGGACTTCTAATCCGTAGGTCGAGGGTTCGAATCCCCCTTGGCGTGCCAAACGTATTAAAATCCGAACGCACCCGCTACATCTTCACCGGCGGCGTGTTCGGGGTCGTGATCAAGCGCTGATCCCGACAGCAGCAAAAAGCAGACGCTCGCCGTCTGCTTTTTCTATTATATTCATCGGCGCTCCCGCCGCACGCGCATCGGCGGCGCTTCGTCCGCTTCCGTCATTTTAGCGCATATTGCCAGTTTATGCTTGCCAAACGCGCCATATCCTGCTATACTGAAATGTAATATTTACTCAGATCAGGTAAGGGAGCGGGGCAAAATGAAAAAAGACGCGATAAATGTCGGCATCATCGGCGCAGGTACGGTCGGCGGCGGCGCCGCGGCCGTGCTGGTAAGAAACGCCGAGCTGATCGCCCATCGTGCGGCGCCGATACGTCTGGCCGCCATCGCCGAGCTGGATCGCGCGCGCGGCGAGGCTTTATGCAGCGAGCTGTCTCTGCCCTTCGACATACTGACCGACGATTGGCTTACGCTGGTCGGCGATCCCGATATCGACATCATCGTGGAGACCATCGGCGGCGTGGAGCTGGCTCATCAGATCATCAGCAGCGCGCTCAAGGCCGGCAAATCGGTAGTCACCGCCAATAAAGACCTGATGGCTACTCATGGCGGCGAGCTGCTGAATATCGCGGGCGAGATGAAGACCGATCTCTTCTTTGAAGCGGCGGTGGCCGGCGGCATACCAATCATCCAGTCGGTCAAGGAAGGCTTTGCCGGCAACCGTATCGGCCAGATCATGGGCATCGTCAACGGCACTACCAATTATATATTGACCAGGATGAGCGAAAGCGGCGCGGATTATGCCGAGGCGCTGGCGGAGGCGCAGGCGCTGGGGTACGCCGAGGCCGATCCTACCTCGGACGTGGCCGGACATGACGCCGCGCGCAAGATGGCGATATTAGCTTCCATCGCCTTCAACAGCCGCGTCAGCTTCGATATGGTGCCCTGCGAGGGCATAGACAAGATCTCCGCCTGGGATATCGCCTATGCCGAGCAATTTGGCTATGCGATCAAGATGCTGGGTATCGCGCGCAGCGACGGGCAGCTCATTGACGTGCGCGTGCATCCGCTGATGATATCCAAATCGCATCCGCTGGCGGCGGTGCGCGATTCGTATAACGCCATTTTCGTACAGGGCGACGCGCTGGGCAGCGCCATGCTCTACGGACGCGGCGCGGGCGCTCTGCCCACCGGCAGCGCCATCGCCGGCGATATCATCAACGCCACGCGCAATATCCTGCATGATTCCAAGGCGCGCTGGGGCTGCACCTGCCATTTGGAATTGCCGGTGCTGCCGCTGGACGAAACGCTGAGCAAATACTACGTGCGCATTTGCGTCTTTGACCGCATCGGCGTATTTGCCGAGCTGTCCGAGGCGCTGACCGCCAATAATATCTCCATGGACTCGGTAATGCAGAAACGCCGTCTGACCGACGATAGAGCCGAGATCGTGCTGATCACCCATCAGGTGCGGCATGCCGATATGATGGCGGCGCTGAACGATATCGAGCGGCTGGATTGCGTCTGCGAAGTGTCCGACTACATACGCGTGGAGGATGAAAGCATCTGATGCTAAAGCTGCGTATTCCGGCCGCCACAGCCAACCTGGGCTGCGGTTATGATACCTTTGGCATGGCGCTCGGCTATTATAACTATCTGGAATTTGCCGAGGCGGAGCAATATGACCTGCGCATCATCGGCGAGGGCGAGGGGCATCTGCCCCGCAACAACGCCAACTTAGTGGTGCGCGCCGCCGCTGCCGCCTATGAGCTGGCGGGGCGGAGCATGCCGCCGCTGGCGCTGACAGCGCATAATAACATCCCGCTGTCGCGCGGCATGGGCAGCTCCTCGTCGGCGATCGTGGCCGGCATTATGGCCGCCAACACGCTGATGGGCGATCCGCTGGACCGGCCGGCGCTGTTAGAGCTGGCGGCCAAGCTCGAGGGGCATCCCGATAACGTCGCGCCGGCCATATACGGCGGCTTCACCATCACCGCCCATGAGGGCGGCCGCCTGTACTGCAAAAAGCTGACGCTGCCGCCGCAGCTGCGCGTACTGCTGGCGATACCCTCCTTTACCGTAGCGACGAAAAAGGCGCGCGCCATCCTGCCGCGGCAGGTAGCGCTGACCGACGCCGTATTTAATATCTCGCATGCGGCCTATATGGCGGCCGCGCTGGCCGAGGGCGATATACGCGGCTTCGGCGCGATGCTGTTCGACCGCCTGCATCAGCCCTACCGCTATCAGCTGGTCAGAGGCGCGCAGGACGTAGCCGACGCAGCAGTCGCCGCCGGAGCTATCGGCTGCGTCTTATCCGGCTCCGGCCCGACCATGGCCGCCTTTTCCGAGGACGACGAGCCGCTGAACGCCGGTATCGCCGCCGCGATGAGCGAGGCTTTTGCACGAAACGGCGTAAGCTGCCGTATGATGATACTGAATACCGATAATCGGGGCGCCGCCCTTATGGAGCAGGAGGAAGAATAAAACCATGTCTATCGTAGTACAGAAATTCGGCGGCTCCTCCGTGGGCAGTCCGGAACGCATGCGGCGCGTGGCGCGGCGTATCGCCGAGACTGCGGACGCCGGCAACAAGGTAGCGGTGGTAGTATCGGCAATGGGCGATACCACCGACGATCTGATCGCGCTGGCGCAGCAATTGACCACCCGCCCGCCGGCGCGGGAAATGGATATGCTGCTCTCCACCGGCGAGCAGATCTCGATCTCGCTGCTGGCGATGACATTGCAGGAGATGGGTTATGCGGCGATATCGCTGACCGGCAGGCAGGCCGGTTATCATACCTGCGGTACCTACGCCAAGGCCAAGATCGTCGCCATGGATAGCGTGCGCGTGCTCGATGAGCTGAATAAGGGCAATATCGTCATCGTCGCCGGCTTTCAGGGCACCGACAAGCGCGGCGAGATCAATACGCTGGGACGCGGCGGCTCCGACACCTCGGCGGTAGCGCTGGCGGTGGCCTTGGAGGCCGACGTATGCGAGATATTCACCGACGTGGACGGCGTATTCACCGCCGACCCGCGCGTGGTGCGCAAGGCGTGGAAAATGCCGGAGATATCATACGACGAGATGCTGGAAATGGCGGTGATGGGGGCGCTGGTATTGCAGCCGCGCTCGGTGGAATTAGCCAAGCAATACGGCGTTAAGCTGCACGTGCGCTCCAGCTTCAATCATAGCGAAGGAACCATTGTCAAGGAGGTAGCCTGCATGTATAAGGATCTGGAAAAGGAATTGGTAGTCAGCGGCGTGGCGCATGATATGAACGTGCTGAAAACGACGATTTTCGGCGTGCCCGACAGCCCCGGCGTGGCCGGCGAGATCTTTGGCCGGCTGGCGGCGGAGAAGATCAACGTCGATATGATCATTCAAAGCGGCAGCCGCGATACCCGGCAGGATATTTCCTTTACCACCGGCCGCGACGAACGGCATAAGATAGAGCGTATTTTGACCGAGATCGTGCGGCAGCTGCCGGCGGAGAGCTATATGATCATCGACACCATCGCCAAGGTATCGGTGATCGGCGCAGGCATGATCACCAATCCCGGCGTGGCCGCCACCACCTTCCGCACGCTGGCCGGTATCGGCTGCAATATCGACATGATCGCCACCTCGGAGATACGTATTTCCTGCATCATCGACGAGACCAAGGTCACCGAGGCGGCGCTGGCGCTGCATACGGCTTTTGGCTTAGACGCGGCTCCGGCTATTGACAATTAGCGCAAATGCGCTTATAATAGGCTTTGCCCGCGTTTAGCGGGCCTTGTCGGGGCGTAGCTCAGTTTGGCTAGAGCGCTACCTTGGGGTGGTAGAGGCCGCACGTTCAAGTCGTGTCGCTCCGACCAGAAAACCAGCATCCTGCGGATGCTGGTTTTCTTTCGCCGCGTATTGAAATAAGCACGCACTAATGATAAGCTATGAAGAGGCATGGGAGGATAAACGACGGAGAAAACGGCATTCTTCCGCATACCGGCGCATGGGCATAAACAAACACATCTTTGCCTCCGCGCGCATATAATTCTACCACTGATACCGCATAAGGAGCGCTCATGACCCGCACGCCGACACAAATGGCCTATCGTGTATCGATCAAAAGCATGGTGATAAACCTGCTGCTATTCCTGCTCAAAGGAGCTGCCGGACTGTTGGCCGGCTCGATGAGCCTGCTCGCCGACGCGGTGCATTCGCTGACCGATATTTTCAGCACCGGGCTGGTGATGATCGGCTTCAGGCTCTCCGGCAAGCCCGCCGACCCCGAGCATCCGTATGGGCATGAGAAGATCGAATGCGTGATCGCGCTGCTGCTGGGACTGATGCTGTTCGGCGTCGGCGCGGCTATCGGCTATCAGGGCGCGCTCAAGCTGCGCGACCCCGCCGCCGTCTCCGGCAGTCTGGCGGCGTTTGAATACCTGGCCATGGGAGCGGCCTTGATCTCGATCATTACCAAAGAATGGATGTATCGCTACACCGTCAAATGCGCGAAACAAATACAATCCCCGTCGCTGACCGCCGACGCCTGGCATCACCGCTCCGACGCGCTGTCCTCTATCGGCAGCCTGACCGGCGTGACCGGCATCTATTTAGGCTATCCGGTAGTTGACGTTATCGCCTGCTTTATCATCTCGCTGTTCATCTTCAAGGCCGCCTTTGATATATGCGCCGACGCTTGCCGCCGCATGATCGACGCCGCCGGCGACAGCTCGAGGATCGACGCGATCAAAAAGGTCATCCTCGACAATCCCGAGGTGCTGTCGCTGGATATGATGCGCACGCGCGTCTTTGGCTCCAAGCTGTATGTGGATGTGGAGGTAACGCTTGACAAAAGCATCAGCTTTGAGCAGGCGCATCATATCGCGCATCTGATACATGACGGCGTAGAGCGTGATTGCGCGGAGGTCAAGCATTGTATGGTGCACGTCAACCCCTCTGAGTAAGCGCCGCCTATTCAGCCGTATCCTCCTCGAGCCGCTTCAACAGCAGCTCGAGGTTTTTTATTGTCCGGGGAGCAAGGAAATGCTCGATCTTCTCCACCTGCTCCAATTCATCCTCGCTGTGATTGAGATAGCAGAGAAAACGCTGCAGCACCGCGTGGCGGTACAACAGATAATTACCGGCTTGCAGGCCTTTATCGGTAAGAATGATATCGCCGTATTTCTCGGCCTGTAAATAACCGGCCGCCGCTAATTGCCGCACCATCTTGGTCACAGACGATGAGCGAACATGCAGCAGCTTGGACAGATTATTGACGCGTATCGGCTGCCCCGCCAGCGTCAGACGGACCATCATCTCCAGATAATCCTCCATGGCGTTGGTCAGCGGGCTGCTCTGCTGCAAGGAATAACCCTTCATCGTATAAAAGCCCTGCCGCTCATTCATTGCCTGTACCTCGTATGTTTCTTGAAGCTATCACCTTTTGGCCGAAGGCGAATATCATATCATAGAGAGTTTCCTCAAACTAAATATACTAACAACTTATTCGAAAGGCGTGAGGGTTATGAGTAAACAAACCTGTCTCAATGATATCAAACCCGGTCAATACGGCGTAGTCACGGCGCTGCGCAGCGGCAATTCGATGCGCCGCCGGCTGCTGGACATCGGGCTGATCGAAAATACCGTGGTCGAATGTCTGGGCCGCAGCCCGGGCGGCGACCCGTCGGCTTTCCTGATACGCGGCGCGGTGATCGCCATACGCGCCGCCGACGGCGACGGCGTATTGGTGCGCGTATCCTGATGCGGGCGGCTATGAGCAAGAGCAACGCCGCCGCCAGCAACGCCGGCCACGGCCTGCGCGATCGCCGCCGTCACCCCGATGACAAGGTGATCGCCTTGGCCGGAAACCCCAACGTCGGCAAAAGCACGCTGTTCAACGGCTTGACGGGACTCAATCAGCATACCGGCAACTGGCCGGGCAAGACGGTAAGCAATGCCGAGGGCTATTGCCGCGGCAATGATTATAACTACGTGCTGGTCGATATACCCGGCGCTTATTCGCTGATGGCTCATTCCGCCGAGGAGGAGGTGGCACGCGACTTTATCTGCTTCGGCCAACCAGACGCGGTGATCGTGGTCTGCGACGCCACCTGCATGGAGCGCAATCTCAACCTGCTGCTGCAGATCATCGAGGTCACGCCGCGCGTGCTGGTCTGCGTAAACCTGCTCGACGAGGCAAAGAAAAAGCGCATCAGCCTCGATCTGCCGCTGCTGCAGCAACGCCTGGGCGTGCCGGTGGTAGGCACGACGGCGCGGCAAAAAAGCAGCCTGCGGCGTTTACAGCAGGCCATGGAGCAGCTGACGGCGGGAGAAGCCCCATCCGCCCTGCCGTCTGCCGCGGCTGCTCCCGCGCAGTCGGGAGATAAAAGCGGCGGCGTTTATCAGGTACGCTATGACGCGGCCATCGAGGCGGCGGTGGCGCGCTTGCAGCCGCTGCTGCGGCATAAGTACGGCGGCCGGCTCAACGAGCGCTGGCTGGCGCTGCGCCTGATCGAGCAGGACGCGGCGCTGACAACGGCCATCGACGCGCATCTGGGCGGCGCGCTGCTGCGCGACGAGCAGCTGCTGAACGCGCTGGCGCGGGAGCGCGAGCTGTTGGCATTGCTGGGCATCGACGGCGACCGCTACAAGGATCTGCTGGTATCGGCGCTGGTACACAGCGCAGAGGATATTTGCCGCGGCGTAGTCGGCTGCGCCGAGCGCCGCTATGACGAGCGCGACCGGCGGCTGGACCGGCTGCTCACCGGCCGGCGCAGCGGCTATCCGCTGATGCTGGCGCTGTTGGCCTTGATCTTTTGGCTGACCATCAGCGGCGCGAATTATCCCTCGGCGCTGCTGGCCGACGGCCTGTTCTGGCTGCAAGACCGCTTAAGCGAGCTGTTTATCCGGCTGGGCGCGCCCGACTGGCTGCATGGCGCGCTGGTGCTGGGCGTATATCGGGTGCTGGCCTGGGTGGTATCGGTGATGCTGCCGCCGATGGCGATATTCTTCCCGCTGTTCACGCTGTTGGAGGACGCGGGCTATCTGCCGCGCATCGCCTATAATCTCGATAAGCCGTTCCAACGCTGCAACGCCTGCGGCAAACAGGCGCTGACCATGTGCATGGGCTTTGGCTGCAACGCCGCCGGAGTGATCGGCTGCCGTATCATCGACTCGCCGCGTGAGCGAATGCTGGCGATACTGACCAACAGCTTCGTCCCCTGCAATGGCCGCTTCCCCACGCTGATCGCGCTGCTTACGATGTTCTTCATCGGTACGGTGGGCGGCCCGCTGTCGTCATTATTGGCGGCGCTGCTGCTGACGGCGCTGATCGTGCTCGGCGTGGCCATGACCTTGATCATGACGCGGCTGCTGTCGCAGACTCTGCTCAAGGGGCTGCCCTCCTCGTACACGCTGGAGCTGCCGCCGTATCGCCGGCCGCAGATCGGCAGCGTGATCGTGCGCTCGCTGCTCGACCGCACGCTGTTCGTGCTGGGGCGGGCGGTATGCGTGGCCGCGCCGGCCGGACTGGTGATCTGGCTGCTGGCCAACGTCAATGCCGGCGAGCTGAGCCTGCTCCAGCATACGGCTGATTTCCTCGACCCCGCCGCGCGGCTGCTGGGCATGGACGGCGTGATACTGCTGGCCTTCATCCTCGGCTTCCCCGCCAATGAGATCGTCGTGCCGATCATCATTATGACCTACCTGGCGCAGGGCAGCCTGTTAGAGCTGGGCAGCTTGGAGCAAATGCGCGAACTGTTCGTCGCTCATGGCTGGACATGGAGCACAGCCGTCAGCGTAATGCTGTTTTCGCTGATGCATTGGCCCTGCTCGACCACGCTGCTGACGATCAAAAAGGAAAGCGGAAGCCTGCGCTGGACGGCGTTGGCCGCGCTTATGCCCACCGCCTGCGGCGTGCTGCTGTGTCTGGCGTTTACGGCGATAGTGCGTTTATGCGGCGGTTAGGCGCATTGAGCGCGAACCGCTGCGGTTACAGATAACGGTAGCACGCGGACGCTAATTCTTTTTCCGTTCGTATCACCTCGCCGATCAATTCCCGCGCGTCAGCGGCGGCGGCGGCGTACTGATTGAGATAGCGATGCAGCGATTTAACGCCCATGTCGCAGCCGTCGATCACCAAATCGGCGATGGTCTGATCGGATTTCTCCAAGCTCAGCTTGGCGTTAGTCTTGATCCATGACATACCCCTGGCCGCCGGCGCGGGCTCCTTGCCGTCTGCGCCGTAGCGCGCCAGCATTTGCAGCAGCGTATGCTGTAATTGCCGGTGCCGCTCGCGACTGTGCAGCAAAATTTGCCTGAACTCGCTATCGCCGGCATGCTCCGCCACCTCGTCGATCGCCGCCACGCCCATGCGAATACCGGCGTCGCCCTCGCGCAATAATTTCACGGTATCCTGTTCGCTCATTGTCATACCCCCTTTGTTTATTCGTCCGTATTATATCCGCTGCCGCTCATAATATGTCTCAGCAGGCGCGGCGGCTAACTGTTTCACATTTGCCGCGAAATATGGTATAATAATATAGCTAATACGTATATGAGCAGCGGAGGCCAAGATGAACGAAAAAGACTTCAAGGATAAACCGATCTGCGAGCTGGAGAATGAGATCGAGGCGCAAATACTGGCGCAGGTGCTGGATGAAATGGGCGTAAACTACCGGCTGGAAAGCGCCGAGGACGGCTATTTTGGCATACTGATGGGGCGCGGCGTGCAAATGATGTCCGGCTGGGGACGCATCTGGGGCTATGCCGGCGACGAAGGCATCATCAAGGCGACGCTGGAGGAGGTGCGCCATGCGGCGCTGATCGACCATGACGCAGACGATTATGAGCCGCTATCGGACGATGACGAGGACTGGCAAGCCTCGAACGCCGGCGGCGGGGACAGCGCGGACAAGGACGAAGCATAGACCGTACCTGACAGCGGCGTGCAGCGCTAAAAAAGGCTTGACATTTTCCGCGGAATAGGTGATAATGATTGCGGTCATGGGGTTATAGCTCAGTTGGTTAGAGCGCCACGTTGACATCGTGGAGGTCATTGGTTCGAGCCCAACTAACCCCACCATAATTAAAACCGCCCTTGGGGGCGGTTTTAATTATGACTGGATCAGGAGTGCCTGAGCTGCGGCTCTGCGAAGCAAAGGCCAGCTTCAGGCCAACTAACCCCACCAGAACACAAGGCCGCCTGCAAAGGCGGTCTTGTGTTTTACTATAATCAGGAGTGCCTGAGCTGCGACTCTGCGAAGCAAAGGCCAGCTTCAGGCCAACTAACCCCACCATAATTAAAACCGCCCTTGGGGGCGGTTTTTCTTTCGCCGCGGATTTGCCGCTTGCGGCAAAAAACGCTATCGGCAACCGCCTCCGGCAAAACGAGGGCGACGGCGGAACGAGTTGAAACGTCCATAAGCATATGATAAAATACAGTTGAAACAGCGCCGTCCATAAGCATTTGTTAAAAGGATTGTTTATCAGGCGTCGTATAGATATATGCTTTACCTCTCAGCGAAAAGCAAAAGTGCTATACTGTTTATATAATAAGACAGGGGTGGGAAGATGCATAACGCTTCTTGCTAAATAATAAGGCATCATCGGACGCTCGGGGTGCTTAAAGCGCCTGCTTTTGTTGTGCCTATGCAAGAAGGCTGTCATCTTCCCAAACTCTACACATAGGGCTTCGTCCGGCCTGTGAGCTGGGCTTTGTTCGTTATGCGGGGTGCGGAAAGCTACTTTCTTGCAGCCCACATTTTTTAGGAGGACAAACGTATGTCGCTGATTAACGTAGATAATTTGACTTTTGCATATCCGGGAAGCTACGATAATATTTTTGAAAACGTCAGCTTTCAAATCGATACAAACTGGAAACTTGGGTTCATTGGCAGAAACGGCAGAGGCAAAACGACATTTTTAAACCTGCTTCTTGGAAAATATGAATACAACGGCAGTATTTCAGCCTCGGTCAATTTTGAATATTTTCCTTATATCGTGGCCGACAATACACGAAACACTATTGATATTATCGAGGGCGTCTGTGCGGGCGTCCTGCACTGGGAGCTGCTGCGCGAGCTGTCCCTGCTTGATGTTCCGGAGGATGTGTTGCCCCGCCCCTTTTTCACGCTATCCAACGGCGAGCAGACCAAGGTTTTGCTTGCCGTCCTGTTTCTGAAAGAAAATAGCTTTTTGTTAATCGACGAGCCGACAAATCATCTTGATATTACGGCGCGTTCCATCGTGAGCCGCTATCTGAAAAGCAAAAAGGGATTTATATTAGTATCGCATGACAGAGCCTTTTTGGACGGCTGCATAGATCATGTTCTGTCCATCAATAAAGCAAATATTGAAATACAAAGAGGCAATTTTTCCTCCTGGCTGATCAACAAGGAGCGGCAAGACAGCTTTGAGCTTGCGGAAAACGAGAGATTAAAAAAAGAGGTGAAGCGACTTCAAAAAACCGTAAGGGAAAAAGCAAATTGGGCGGACGCGGCGGAGCGCAAAAAGGTGGGCGTCGATCCAAGCGCGACCGATAATCGCAGTATGGGCAAACGTCCCCTGCAAGGGGCTAAATCCAAAAAGCTCATGAAAAAGGCCAAAGCCATTGAAAAACGCCGGGAAGCCGCCGTTGAGGAAAAATCCGGGCAGCTCAAAAACATTGAAAACGCCGACCGTCTGAAAATAGCGCCGCTTTCTTATTTCACGAGCCGCCTGGCGGAGCTTGCCGACGTTTCTATTTATTATGGCTCCAAAACAGCCTGCGCAGGCGTTAGCTTTACGATAGAATACGGCGACCGCATTGCTCTTACGGGCAAAAACGGAAGCGGGAAATCAAGCGTGCTAAAGCTTATCCGCGGCGAGGATATGATTTATACCGGCACTTTAAAAAAAGGCAGCCGCCTAATCGTTTCCTATGTTTCACAGGACACTTCATTTTTAAGCGGCAGCCTTTCAGACTACGCTTTGCAAAATGGAATTGAGGAGAGCCTTTTCAAAGCGACCCTGCGCAAGCTGGATTTTTCAAGGGTGCAATTTGAAAAGGATATGCGCGATTTTAGCGGCGGTCAAAAGAAAAAGGTGCTGCTTGCAAGAAGCCTTTGCGAAAAGGCCCATCTGTACATTTGGGACGAGCCGTTAAATTACATCGACGTGATCTCCCGTATGCAAATTGAAGATATGATCCTGCAATTCAAGCCAACCATTTTGTTTGTCGAGCATGATAGTGCGTTTTGCGGAAAAATCGCAACGAAAGAAGTAAGATTATAGCTTCCCCATATGCGGCGCTGTATCTGGCTTCGAGTGGGGCTCCGCCCCCTCGAGGCTCCCCCGGACGGTGCGATACCGTGGTTTAGCATCTGCATCTTTTTGTTGGCACATGACATAATTAAAACCGCCCTTGGGGGCGGTTTTAATTATGACTGGATCAGAAGTGCCTGAGCCGCGGCGGCGCTTATGGGCAAGCAGACGGCTTGCCTCTGTCCTTTTGGACTGGGGCGCATACCTTTATGTCTGAACGCCGCTATGCGACGCTGGCGCCTGCGCTACACTTCACCGCTTTTACACGCTCAGGCAGATGCTGCGTTGGTTTTGCTTGCGGTCGGTGATGGTTACGACCTGCATGGGGATGCCGTAGACCTGCTCCAGACTCTCGTCGGTCAGCACTTGCTGCGGCGGTCCCAGGCTCAGAGTCTGACCCTCGCGCATCAGTAGCACCTGCGAGGCGATGGCAAAGGGCTGAGCCGGGTTATGCGTCGTGACGATGACGATCTTGCCCGCGCGAGCCAGCTCGTTGATGGCGTCGTTGATCAGCTGTTGATTGGCAAAGTCCAGACTGGCCGTGGGCTCGTCCATCATCAGGATACAGGTCTTTTGGCAGAGAGCGCGGGCGATCAGCACCAGCTGGCGCTGGCCGCCGGACATCTTGAAATAGGGGAAATCCGCCAGATGCTGTATCTTTAGCTGGCACAGGCAGTCATAGGCGATCTCGATGTCCTCGGGCTTGGGCGTTTGCATATTGCCCAGATAGGCGGAGCGGGCCATGGTCACCATCTCCAACGCCGTATAAGCGAACATGGCCTGGTCGCGCTGCGGAATATAGGCAAAATAGCGCGCCATCTGGCGGCGGCTGAGGCGATCCACATCCACGCCGCGGCAGATGATGCGGCCCGCGGTCTTGGGGAGGAAGCGCAGCAGCAGCTTGAGCAGCGTGGATTTGCCGCAGCCGTTCGGACCCAGCAGGCACAATACGTCTCCGGCGGCCAGTCCGAAGGACAGGCCGTGCACCACTTCTTTTTTACCGTAGCCGCCACGCAGGTCGCTGACCTGTAATTCCAGCTCCGCCATTTAAGCCTTCCCCCTTCTCAAGATCAGCATCACAAAGAACGGCGCGCCGAACAGGGCTGTAAGCACGCCAATCGGTATCTCCAGCGCCATGAGCGAGCGCGCCAAGTCGTCCATGACCAGCAGGAAGCAGCCTCCCATCAGCGCCGCCACCGGCAGCATGCGCCTGTAATCGGCTCCGGCCAGACCGCGGGCGATATGCGGCACCATCAGCCCCACCCAGCCGATCAGCCCGCCCAGACAGACCGCGCCGGCTGAAATGATGGTAGCGGCCAGAATGGCGGCCAGCCGCACCTTGCGCGGATCCACGCCGATGGCCATGGCCTCCTCGTCGCCCAGAGTCAGCAGGTTGAGCCGCCAACGCAGCAGGAACAGCGCCAGCATGCCCAGAGCCATCGGCGTAAGGCTAAACAGCAGGTCCGAGGTATCGACCTTGGATAACGAGCCCATCAGCCAGTAGGTGATGGCTGGCAGCACGTCGTTGGGGTCGGCCACATACTTGATAACTGTGATAGAGGCGTTGCACAGCTCGCGCAGCATGGTACCAGCCAGCACCAGACTGACAGCCTGACCGAATTTGGCGCGCGAGCCGATCAGGTAGGTCAAAAACACGGTGACCACGCCGAAGCAAAAAGCTGCGGCCTGCACGCCAAAGCTGCTCCAACCCAGCAGCAGAGCCAGACAGGCGCCGAGCCCCGCGCCCTGCGACACGCCGAGAATATCCGGCGAGACGAGCGGGTTCTTGAACATGCCCTGATAGGCCGCGCCGGCCACGGCCAGACCGGCGCCGATCAAAAAGGCGGCGGCGATGCGCGGCACGCGGATATTGCGCACGATGACCGGGATATTGGGCTCGACCGCCTCCGCTCCGTGCAGCAGATAGGCGTAGATCTGTTGCAGCGTGGCGCCGTAGAAGCCGATATTCAGGGACAGCAGCGGCAGCAGCAGGCTCAGGGCTATCAGCAGCGGCAGCAGCCAGGGTCGCCGGAGCCGGGCCACGCCCGCCGGCAGCGTTGTTTGATGCTTGCTCATTTTCACTATAGTCAAAAAAGAATATTGTTTGCGGGAAATAATTCTTTCTAAGAATAATCTATTTTGCCGCATTTGTCAATCGGCACCCGGATAACTCCATTCAACGTATAGTTGACAAATCGTGCGCCGCCTATTATACTAATCTCAGAATATATATGTAAGTATATATTCTCACGAAAAGAGAATAGAAGAGAGAGGAGAACGAAAATGAAACACAAGCTATTGATGCTGCTGCTCTGCCTGCTGCTCAGCCTGTGCCTGCTGGCCGCCTGCGCTCAGACGCAGGAACCGGCGGTTGACGAGCAGGAGCAGGAACAGCCTGAGGCGACGACGCGCGAGCTCGTCGACATGGCTGGGCGCACCATCACCCTGCCATCAGAAGTGGCCACCGGTCTTGGCACCGGCGCCATCGGCAGCTACATGCTCTACACACTGGATCCGGACACCATGGTCGGCGTCAACTATGAGTTCAACGACCAGGAGAAGGCCTATATCCTCGAAGCCTACCATGACCTGCCCAGCTTTGGCCAGGGCGACGGCTTCAACCTTGAAGCCGTGGTGGCCGCCGCGCCGGATGTGCTGATCAACTACGGCTCCGTCAACGACGCCACCATCAGCTCGGCTGACGACATTCAGGCTCAGACCGGTATCCCCTGCGTGGTGCTGAACAGCGATATGGAAGAAACGGCAGCCGCCTACCGCATGCTGGGCGAGATCTTCGGCATGCCGGAGCGGGCTGAGGAGCTGGCTGTCTATGCTGAAGAAGCCCTGGCCTTCGCGGAGTCCATCGATATCCCCGAAGAAGAACGGGTCAGCGTCTATTTCGGCAATGGACTGGAAAATCTGGAGACGGCGCCGGTCGGTTCCTGGCACGCTAGCCTGCTGGAGCTGGTTGACGCCATCAACGTGGCCGTGGTCGAAGGCGAGGTCACGAACCGTATCGACGTCAGCGCTGAGCAGGTCATCGGCTGGAATCCCGAGGTGGTGCTGCTCAACGGCGAACCGACGGAGGATCTCTCGCCTGTTCAGGCCGTGGAAGCCTTCCTGGCCGATGCGCGCTACCAGAACGTGCAGGCTGTGGTCAACGATCAGGTCTATGCCATCCCTAAATATCCCTACTCCTGGTTTGACCGTCCTCCCGGACCCAACCGCCTCATCGGCATCTATTGGCTGGCCGAGCTGCTGTATCCGGAGAATTTCGATCTGGATATCAAGGCTGAGGCGCGCGAATTCTACGCCCTTTATTATCATATGGAGCTCAGCGACGAGCAGCTCGTCGACCTGTTAGGCTACTGATCCCCGCTTGAAATAGCGGTAAAGGTGATTGCCCTTGTTACACACACTGGAGAATAACTGCGTCTTTTTTGCACGCACATGACGCAACAAAAAGCCATCCTTTGAGGATGGCTTTTTGCTATGGTGATTGGCAGCGTCTGAGCTGCGGCTCGGCGAAGCAAAGGCCAGCTTCAGGCCAACTAACCCCACCAGAACACAAGGCCGCCTGCAAAGGCGGTCTTGTGTTTTACTATAATCAGGAGTGCCTGAGCTGCGGCTCTGCGAAGCAAAGGCCAACTTCAGGCCAACCAACCCCGCTTCATCGTTTCGCTGGCCAATTTCTTGCGTTCCGGCGTGTACCGCTTATTCGGTACTTGCTTTGGAAATAGCGACGCCCCATTTGTTTTTCAGTATGCAATACTGTCAAACGAATAGGGCGCCATTTATCATTTCTTACATATGTTTATTCTCATTAGGTTCGCTAAACTCTGATCAGTTTGAGAATATTACCGGTTTTATGAAAATTCAGCGTTTGTATATAAAGATTTCCTTGCTCATCGCCGCAGATCCCATGCGCCATCAAAGGAGAATTTTCATAACCAAGCTGCGATACGATATTCATATCCATATCAAGAATAGTAATACCGCCGTCCACCTCGCCAACGAAAACATTTTCTGTATTGGCCCAAATATCCGCTGGTTTATAAATCAAATCCTTTATCACGGCAAGTAGTTCGCCTGCGGTAGAAAAAACTTGTATACGGCTGTTTTCCCTATCTGCTAACCACAGGCGCTCCATCCTATCTATCCATAAACCATGGGGCAAACGAAACTCCCCATCATTGTTTCCGGGATTGCCCCATGTCTTGGTCAACGTGCCGTCAGCGGAAAACTTGTGTATCGCGGCATTACCATAGCCATCGGCGGCAAAAAAATCTCCCGTTGATGATTCTATCATTTTAGCCGGTTGATTAAAGGGCGCTCCGGTACGCTTGATAGTTCTTAATCCATCAACTGGAGAAAAAGCAGCGTTAAAATGTATGTCGTTCGGTATCCCATATTCCCTTTTGAGCCAAGAACAAACGTCCTGCTCATATCCGGTATCAGAAGGATGATTTATAACGCCAAAATCGCGCAGCAGTTGGCCATCAGCATCAATTTCACGCACGATATGCCGCTTTTTATCGGTACACAATACCGTGTTGCGCGGCGTAACAAATATTCCGTGCAAATCATCGCTAAACAAGCCTTGCCCCAAAGACTGCTGATAATTGCCGTTAGCATCAAAGACGATAATCGGATTGTTTATATCGCGAGTTGATACGTACAAATTGCCGCGGCAATCAAAACAGCCGGAGACTACCGTACTTTTTCTCAGATATTCGGGCCATTTCGCCCAGCCGCAATCCAATTTATAGGAGAAGCCCCTATTACTAAAAACCACATCGGCTTCCGCCGTCCGGTATTTATTACCGTATATGTCCATTCACGTGAACCTCCCGCTTGTTTTCACTAAAAAGAAAGGGCGACGCCTATCTGCGCCACCCTCCTTTTTAGCTCAGACGCCCTGTTCATCCATAATCTGTGCTTTTCTATCCTATGGAAAAAAGAGGGGACGTATTAAATCAATGAATTTCCGCAAAACCTTACGGCTAAACTATGCTTTCCTGTTTGCCATATGGCTCCATACCGGCTTGCCCCAATGCTTTGTTCCGCTGGCCTCCGGATCGACCACGCCTTCATCCATTACTACTTTGCCTCTCAGGATAGTGTAATTAAGCTTGCATCCTAAAATGTCGTCATCGTAGATCTTGGTATTGGGTGTAAACTCACAACGCATTTGATCGTGCAAATCAAAAATCACCAGATCGCCATCAGAGCCCGGTTGTATAACCCCTTTTTGCGGATAAATATTGAAGCATTTTGCGGGGTTCTCACAACATAGCTGAACTACTCTCTCCAGCGTTATACCACGCTCTCCTTTAACTACTTCGTTTATCATCAGCGGCAACCGCAGGTTTATGCCTTGAAACCCTGATATACCCAAGAAAATATTTTCGTTACCTCTTTCATTCTCTTCTCTTGTGTCGTCGCCATGATCGCTGCCGATCCAATCGACAGTTCCGTCTAAGACGTATTCCCATATGGCGTCGATAGTCTCCTGGTTTCGCAGAGGCGGGTTGCATTTTCCGTAAGCCTTATGCTTGACTACTTCTTCTTCTGTTTTGAGAAGATAATGCGGGCAAGTCTCCAAGAAAACTTTTTTGTTTTTAGCTTTGGCTTCTTTCGCCATTTGCATAGCTTCCGGCGTAGAGATATGAGCCAGAAGCAGGGCGC
Organism: Bacillota bacterium; assembly: GCA_030527285.1. Classification (GTDB taxonomy): domain Bacteria; phylum Bacillota; class Dehalobacteriia; order UBA4068; family UBA4068; genus JAUNBC01. Next base: position 33,632 of record JAUNBC010000007.1, read on the forward strand.
AACCCGTTGCATCGGCAATCGTCATCAGCTTTTGCACTTCCAAGTATTCAGATATGGGCGGTCTGGACAAAGAATGATACTTTCCGTCCACCTTGCCCTCGCTGATAAACTTGTTTATCAAACTGCTGATTATATCATTGTTCTCCGCGTGCGAAGCCAGCATTAAGCCTGTTTTGGCGATTTCCGTCATACCCACTAACACTTCATAATCTGTGGACATGGTCAAGCCAGTAAATTCTTTTTCCCTTCCCGGAAGCGGTTCATGCAAAAATGTCTTATATGCTATCGCGCCCGCCTCCGCTAAGTCAACGATATTTTCGGGAAACTCTCCGCCGGCAGCCCCATAAAACGCATAGTCTACAACGCTACCGCGCTCTTCAACAACTTTAAACCTGTTCAAAAAGATATCTTTATTATACGGCGGAGGCGAGGAAACCGGATGCTCAAGAATGGTGGTCGTGCCGCCTCTTGCCGCCAACATCGATTCCGAATCCCATTTAGCCCGTCCCGGAATGGTGGGATCACGAAAATGGACATGGGGATCGATACCGCCAGGGATAACATATTTACCTTCGGCATCGATCGTTTTCTCCGCTTTCGGTAAACAACCCGGCTCCGTGATCATCGCAAATTTTTCGTCTTTGATGCCAATGTCGACTTTCTTAAATACTCCGCCAACATATGCCGTACCATTAATGACCGCAAGATCTAATTCCATTTTTGGCCCCCCGATTCATTTGGTTTCTGCAAACAATCTTTGCTATTCCGCATTTAATAGATTAACGTATATCTCATACACTTCGGGGTCAACATTTTCTTCGATCAACGGCCAAGTGGTTTTTGCCAGATCAGCAAAAGCCTGTCTTTGTTCCTCCGTCAGATCAACAAAGATGATGCCTGCTTCTTCAAGTAATTCTCTGCTTTCCACCAAGCCCGCATCGGCAAATTCCCTTGACCAGTCAAACGCGACAGCGGCGGCTTCGTTCAGCAGCTGTTGAATATCCGCCGGCAAAGAATTCCAGAATTCCAGATTGATGATAATCGGGCAGGTAAGATGAATATGACTCGTCATGGTCACGTACTTTTGCTGCTCATAATACTTGTCGAAATAAATCGATTGCAGCGGATTTTCCTGAGCGTCAACAATCCCTTGCTGCAAAGCCACATAAATCTCACTTCCGGGTATCGGCGTCGGGTTGGCGCCCATAGCCTGCCAGGCCGCTATATGATACTTATTATCCATCGTTCTAAGAGTTAAGCCGTTCAAATCCTCCGGAGTTTCGATCATTATATTTGAGGACAATTCTCTAAAATGCCCGTCAGTAATGCCCATCAACTTAATTCCAGCCGCCTCGTATTTCTCGTTGAGGATGGCTAACAATTCCGGATCAGCGATAACTTCTCTGGCATGTTCAGCGCTCTTATAAGCAAACGCCATGTCAAAGATCGCCAGATCGGGAATGAAGTTAGCCTGCGCCGCGGCAGTACCCACATGCATGGTAACGCTGCCAGTCTGAAGCCCCTCGATGATCTCTCTTTCCGAGCCAAGCTGAGCGTTAGGATATACGCTGACTACAACCCGACCATCGGCATGCTCATCAATGTATTCCTTAAACTTGATGCAATACTGCGAAACTGTTGTTTCCTCGGCGCTGCCGGTTGCTAAAATCATTTCATATACGGTCGCATCATCTACAACCGCCTCACCGCTGTCAGCGGGATCGTCTGTGGCGCAAGCTGCAAATACTAACGCGACCAAGACTAAAGCAAATAATAAGCCAATCATTTTTTTCATTTTTTTCACCTTCCCATACATTATTTTTTGATATTCAATACCGTTTTGCGCTTATGCTTCATCGAATAATCATTTTTCATACCTCCCAGCAAAAATTATTATCCAAAATACATCCAGTACCATATAGAATATACGTTCGTTGCAAGCATCAGTTATCTACTTAACAACAACTTTTAACCTGTATCATTATTGCGCACGCTGCGAGGATTACACTCAGCGTCTAAGCGCCCCTGACGAGAAATCATTTGAGCAGCACTAAGCTTAATTCCGGAATAAATGTTACGATCAGCAACGCCACAATAAATGAAATAATAGCCGGTACAGCTTTTTTGGCAATAGACAGCACCGGTACGTCGCTTATCCTGCTTGCCACAAATAAGTTAGCGCCAATGGGCGGTGTAATGAAGCCTATGGCAAAAGTAATTACCATTACGACGCCAAAGTGAATCGGGTCTATACCTACTGCGTTTACTATTGGCATACAGATCGGCGCAAGGATCATGATCGCAACCAGGCCATCCATAAGCATACCCACAATCGTGCAGAAGCCAATGAGTATTAAGAACACTCCAACCGGCGTTGATACCATAGACAGCAAAGTTTCTGTTAATTGCTGCGGCACCTGCATCAAGGTAAGCACTCTCCCGAAAACCAGTCCCGCAGACATTATCACCATTAACGGACCAATAGAGCATATGGAGTCTTTAGTAACTCGAATAATGTCCTTGATACTTAACGAACGATAAATAAAGCATCCAACTATCAGAGCATAAACAACTGAAACGTCTGCTGCTTCTGTAGGAGTGACGATGCCGCCATAAATACCGCCAAGGATTATTACCGGTGATAATAGCGCCCAAAAACTGTTCTTGAACAGCTGCCAGAAGCTCATCTTTCGTAATTCAACGTAGTTCTCCAGCAGTTTTTCTTTATCTTCGCCCTTTTTCTTGCAATAGTAATAGGCGTACAGCATCATGCACAAACCCATGATTATGCCCGGAATAATACCGGCAATAAACAGGTCGCCCACAGACTCCCCTGTCGCAACACCAAAAACGATAAACGGAATGCTTGGGGGAATGATTACCCCCAAAGAACCAGCGACGGCTACAATGGCAACTACCCAATTCTTTTCGTACCCGAAATTGACCAAAATCGGGATTGTCATAACGCCGACCGCCGCTACTGTAGCCCCTGCGGAACCACAGATAGCGCCATAAAACAAACAGGTGGCAATGATCGCTATCGGCAACCCGCCTGTTTTATTACCGGCAAAATATGCAATAAAATCGAATATCTTTTTTGATATACCGCTGGCTGCCATCAGGTTTCCGGATAAAACAAAAAGCGGTATTGCAAGCAAGGTGAACGAATCGATACCTGTTATCATACTGCGGAAAACATATACGGCGTCAGCTGCAAATGACGGCAGCACCATAGACGGAACCAGCGAAGATAAGGCTATCGAAATACCAATAGGTACTCCCACCAGTAAAGTAATCAAAAAAACCGCAAACACATATGCTGTCACTAATCCGCCCTCCTTTGACTAAATCTATAAAGCTTTTTAATATATTTCTCAATAAATCTGACTAAAGAAAAGAAAATCCCCACCAGAAAAGACAAATATACTAAATACATGGGAATACTGAGGGCGGCGCTGGTTTGATTGCTGTTGATTAGATAATTTATCACTTCTATTCCCGGCTTTATCATATATACGATAAAAACGACAAATAAGATATCGCCAAATATTAATAAGAATTTTTTTGTTTTCGGGAAAAAAGACTCTACTAAATCCAGCCGGATGTGAGTGTTGTTATTGATCCCGTAGCTAAGCGCCAAAAAAGAAAACCAAATGAAAATGTATCTCGACAGTTCGTCAGACCAAGATAAAGATGAATGGAAAACATACCTCATTATGACAGATATGCCCATGATCAATACTATTGCCCATAAGGCGCTGCCCATAATTATCCCTTCAAAATTATCGTCAATCCATTTTAAGGCTTTTTTCATTTTTCTCCTCCTGTGCTCAGATCCTGTACTCAGATAATAGCCGCCATTATACAATCAGCACGAGAAATAATTCTGGGGTCCATCAAATATCCGCTTCATCGATCCTGATAATAGTTTCCAATAATAAATCAGTTCCTATCTTGATATCTTCCATTGCCGAAAACTCTTCAGGACTATGGCTGACGCCATTCTTACTGGGCACAAATATCATTACCGTAGGCACATGCAAGCCAAATTCCTTCGCGTCATGCCCTGCGGAGCTGCCCATGGTTTTATATTTCTGGCCATTTTCTTTGCATATGCTCTCTACTATGTCTACTAAACGCTCATCCATGGCCACGGCCGGTTTATAAACGTGCAGGTTGTAGCTGATCTTGCATCTGGTTTCTTTATTAGCTTCCTTCTGTACTTCGCAAATGAATTCTTCCATATTCTTTGAGCTAAAATCTCTAATCGAAAGAGATAATTCCACTCGTCCGGGAATAACATTAGACGCATTTGGAAACACGTTTAATTCTCCCACCGTCCATACAAAAGGATGTGGATACTTTTTGGCTATCTCTTCAACTTTACATAGAAACTTGGCCGCGCACATGACCGCGTCTTTTCTTTTATTCATGGGCGTGCAGCCGGCATGATTGGCTTCGCCAATTATTGTAATATGGTACGTCATGATCCCAACTATGTTATTCACAATACCCACCGGGATGCGCTCATCGTCGAGCACTTTCCCTTGCTCGATATGCAGCTCCAAAAAAGCCTTGATTTTGGAAGTATCTGCTCTCAACTCTAAAACGCGGGGATCAATGCCGAGCTTCTGTAATTCTAACAAAACCTCTTCCGTTTGGGTGTTCTCGCGGCCTAACAAAACCCTGCTGCTGAAGCACCCGCCTAATTCGGGTAGTTCTTCACAGTTTAAGGCAATTATTTCCAGAGGATGCCGCGTATAGTATGAATTATCATTCAACGTATTAAGACATTCCAACGCCGCTGCGACGCCTAAGTTGCCGTCAAAAATGCCGCCATTTACAACCGTGTCCAAATGTGAACCTAATACGATCGCCGGCAGATCGTTATTCTTACCCTCTCTTCTGCCGATTACATTTCCCAGTTCATCCATATGCACCGTCAGATTTGCGGCCTTCATCTGTTGTGCCAAGACTTCTGCGGCTTGATAGTATTCTTTACTCCAGGCAACTCTGGTAATACCGCCATGCTCGTTTTTGCCGATATTACCTACTGCGTAAAGATTTTTTTCTAATCTAAAAATATTGGTCTCCATTTTTCCTCCTGCTTTCACGGTATGAATGCGCCATCTTTATTTCGAACACAAACCCGGCAGCAATGAAAGAGCAAATAATTATCTTGGTTATTGACGCCTCAGACAAACTATCGAATTAAAGACTCCAAATGCCATTATCATATTTTATATATCCAACCTGCGGGCGCTTCGATATCACCTGTTTGAATACCAAACAGGGTATCATACAGCTTGGTAATCACAGGGCCGGCCTCTGTTTCGCTATAAAACACATGCGGATTGCCTCGATACTCCAAACGACCGATAGGAGTTGCAAGCTTAGCCGTTCCGCATATGCCCGCCTCCGCCAATTGGTCAATTTTATCAATATAAATGTCCGTTTCAAGCGCTTCCATCGCACAATAATCGCGTGCAACTTGCATCAATGACATTTTTGTTATACCGGGTAGTATCGACGGCGAGTATGGCGTTACAAACTTGTTGTCCTTGGTAACGCCAAAGAAATTGGCTCCGCCGGCTTCATCAATTTTTGTATGAGTAACCGGGTCGAGAAACAGGCAACCGGCAAACCCCCTACTCGCAGCCTCAGCATTAGCCTGCAAGCTGGCTGCGTAATTACCGCCGACCTTTATAGCGCCCGTACCATGCGCAGCCGCCCGATCCTGTTCGGTTACTATATAATTCACGGGACGCAATTTATCTTTATACCCCGACCCGACAGGCAGCACAAATATAGAAAAGATATACTCCGACGCAGGTTTAGAACCTATATTATCGCCAATGCCAATAATATAAGGACGCAAATATAAGGTCGCCCCGGAACCATAAGGGGGGATCCATGCTTCATTCGCCCTTACAACCTGTGCGCAAGCTTCGATGAACTTCTCTGTCGCAACAGTCGGCATTAAAAGCTTTTCGCAGCCTCGCTGCATACGCTTTGCGTTTTCATCTGGCCGGAATAATTGTATGCCGCCATCTTGTGTGCTATAAGCTTTAAGGCCTTCGAAGCATTCCTGCGCATAATGCAAACAGGTCGATCCTTCGCTGATAGTAATTTTATTGTCCTCGACAAGCTGGCCGTCATCCCAGCGGCCGTTTCGCCAATATGAAATATATCTCTTATCTGTTTTGATATAGCTAAAACCCAATTCCGACCAATCAATGTCTTTTTTTTGCATACTGTTCTCCCTTTATATTACCTCTGACATAAAACCCGATATCGGTGTCCAGATTAACGGCCGTTATAAACAGCCAAAGCCGCTTCAATACCTTGTCCCACGGAAACCTTGAATTTCTGATCTAACAAAGCATCGCTCAAGGCTGCTAATAACTGTATAACGTTGTTCCTTTTTGATGATTCTCCCATCAGGCCAACTCTCCATGCCTTGCCCTTGAAATCTCCAAGCCCTCCGCCGATTTCAATGCCGTATTTGGTCAGCAAAAAGCTCCGTACCAAAGCATCGTTGACTCCATCGGGAATATTGACCGCGTTTAAGGTAGGCAGCCGGTGTTCTTTATTTTTAACCGTCATGCTGAGGCCCATTGCCTCGATGCCGGCAACAAAAGCGTCGGAATTCAACTGATGCCTGGCAAAGCGCGCCGTTAGCCCTTCTTCATACACCATCAGCAAAGCCTCTCTCAGTCCATAAACCATATTGATAGGCGCCGTATGATGATATAATCTCTCCTGGCCCCAATAATTCTTAATCATATTTAGATCAAAATACCAACTGCTGACTTTAGTTTTTCTATTGCCGATAACCTCCACTGCCTTATCGTTAAAAGTTACTGGAGATAAACCGGGCGGGCAACTCAGAGCCTTCTGCGTACCGCTATAACAAGCGTCTATACCCCATTCATCAATTTTTAACTCCACGCCGCCTAAAGAAGTAACCGCATCAACAACAAACAGAGCATTATACTCTTTAGCGATTTCCGATATCTTCTCCAAGGGCTGTTTAACGCCGGTAGAAGTTTCCGCATGAACAATAGCGACCAATTTGATATCCTTATGCGCTTTAAAAGCCTCGCGTACTTTTTCCGGATCGATCGCTTCACCCATACTCGCTTCCACGCTAACGACCTTTGCGCCAAACCGCCCGGCCGCATCTCTAAGCCTTTCGCCAAAAACGCCACACACACAAATAATTACTTTATCCCCTGGTTCTATCAAATTGACCATTACCGTTTCCATACCGGCGCTTCCCGTTCCGGACATCGGTAAAGTCAGCGCATTTTTTGTTTGAAAAACATATCTTAACAATTCCATGCTTTCATTAGCAATTTCGAAAAAATTGGGATCTAAATGCCCATACAAAGGGTGAGACATTGCGCTTAGAACCCGTGGCGATACTTCCACCGGCCCCGGCCCTAATAATAATCTATACTCGGATGATAATTGCGCGTACTGCTTTTTCAAAAGAAACACCTCCAAAATAGACGATTTAATCATAGTAAATATACATTTACTGTTATTAAATTATCTATTTCTTCATCTTTGCAAATTCTCCTTCTTTTTCTCAACATTTTTTGTATTGTGTTTGCCAGTAAGAAAATTACGCGATTGGCACGAAAGCTAAGCGTGTATCAGCATGATCATATATACCTTTTTATTCCGATAGCGTCGGTTACGCCAATAAACAGTTCACGCTTTGCTCAGCCGGCATTACGCCATAAAAAACAAGTCGGGAAAGCTTTTTTCATCGCTTGCCCGACCGATATGTTTTAACTAAGTATCTTCGACAGTCTTATCTCCACTTTCGTCATTTCTTTTCATGTCAAGGACTATCGTTTACAGATATGTTGCCCAACAACAATAAGATAAACTACGCCATCAAGCTAAATCTGCTTATTTATATAACCTAACCTATGCGATAACTCATTTGTCGTATCAATGACATTACTTATTATATTATGCAGATCTTTTTCCACTAATCTTGAAGTGGGGCCGGCAATACTAATAGCGGCGATAACTTCGCAATTGCAATCAAAAACAGGGGCGGCGACACAAGTAACGCCGACTTCACGCTCTTCATTATCTAAAGCATAGCCCTTTTTAATTATTGACGCAAACTCTTTTTTTAGATCCTCAGCGGTTACCAGAGTGTTCTTGGTATACTTTTCCATCGTTGTAGCGCCAATTATATAATCCTGCACCTTTTCCGGTTTGTATGACAGCATAACCTTTCCCGCCCCGGTGCAATAAAATGGAACCCTGGCTCCTAATTGAGTGAACAGTTTTAGAAGATTACTGCTTTCCGCCTGCGCAATATACACGATATGATTCCCGTCCAATACCGACAAGTTACAAGTCTCGTCAAGCTTATTTCTCAATTCTTCTAAATATGTCTGCGCAATACTTGCAACAGTACTCTGCTTTTTGGCCATACTGCTAATCTTGAATAATCCAAAACCTATTCTGTATTTCTTTGTTTTACTATCTTGATCAATAAAACTGGATTGATGCAACGTATTAAGTAAATGATAAGTTGCGCTAACTTTATAATTAAGCTTATTACTGATCTCCGTGACTCCCAAACCATGCTCCGACTCGGCAAGTACAGTTAGTATTTCCGTTGCCTTTTGCACAGAAGATACGATTTTAGTGCTTTTTATATTCACGGATTTGTTTGACATATAGATAATCTCCTTTATTCTATTAACGATAACACCGTATCCCTATTTCATACGCTATACAGAAATAGCTATGATAATGGTTTTTACTTTACATAAACAAATATTATGATTTCTATAGCAAAAAGTCAAATCGTTTTTTGAATTCGCTTTATAAGCATTACATTATGGCAAACTTTTACGAACCCTTCTTCCGGACATAAAGAGATTTTTCGCATAATCCATCTTCGATCACGTGCTGCGCAACAAGCGTGATAACTTGTGGTTTGAAAAATCGGCGGGCAAAAAAGCTACCCGCCGATGTGCTTAATCGCCCCGACAAAGCGGGTGCTGTCTGATTATTCCACAAGCTCAATTATTTGCTCTCATCCGTTTCATCCTTTTTCAGAGATTCGATTTTTTCAAGCACAATCACTGTGCATCCCACGATAATTCCCGAAAGAAGAATAATCCCCGCATAAAGAGGATAAATAAAACTCTGCTCTACTCCTCCGCCAATGATAGGCTTAAAAATCAGCCCCCAAAATCCACCACATAGAATCATCGCGACAAACATTGCCGTCATGGTTATCAGCACCTTTTTCATACGATCACATTCTCCTTATCAAATTCCGATTTACGACATCCCGACAAAAGAGATATTATTGATTAGTGCGATAGAGAAATAATTACTGAATACCTCCGCCGCTCAGGTTGTAGAGATCGGTAATATCTTCTCCTGCTTCATTATAAAGAATGATACTGTCTCTATCCACATGGTCATCCTCAACGCGATCATCTATTTTTGTATAGCACAGGAAATGGTCTCTTGCGCTTCCGTTCTCTAACTCATAGGTCCGGCCGTCAATCATAACCTCAATTTTGCGGATCTGAGCAGGCATATCCCGACCACCAAACAGAAAATACTTTTCGCCGTCATTTTCAATGATACCGTCTAAAAAATTCCCATCACCATAGCCAAGGTGAGTAATCCTATACCGTCCGGTCAGGCCTTTCTCCAATGTCACAGTCCCTAACTGTTCTCCGATTTCAAGCAGATAGTATGCATGCCTTCCGATGCCAACGCCGCCATACAGCATAATTTCAGGAGATGCTTCAACATTACGCGCCTGCTTGTAATGCTCTGCGATGTGTTCCGGCGCAGGAGCGAAAACCGTGACGATTAATTAATAAAAAAGCGGAACATCACATAGTCTCTCTATTAGAAGATGTCGGAATCTGCTCACAGTATTCCGCGCAGCACGCGTCAATGTCTAACTCTTTCTCTGTATTAAATGCTCCATTATCGTCATAGGAAATTATTATATCTTCATCAAGATCTACGCTTTTGCCGAGAATATCGTTGATTCGATCAAAGATATATAGCACCTCATCTTTGTAATTTTCCCCATCATTATATTTTTCGAGCACAGTACGCACACAACTATGCTTATTAATGCACTTCATGTATTTGTCGCTCGTTTCGTTTGTATAATTATCTGGATCTGAACAATAAGTAGCTATTTCATCCTTTATCATTTCGACAGCTAATTGAACACTTTTATCATCTGTAATAATCGTATGAGTTGTAAACTGCATAATACCCAAGGACATTTTCTGCTTTTTTATCTTGAGTTTATATATTGCCCATATCCTTTCGCATAATCTTGTTGCGTTTGGGCGGCAATAATCCTCATAAATCATAATAGCATAGACCAATGGATAGTAAAAATCGTATTTATTATCAGGGATGATATAGTTATCATATTTTTGAGACAGGCGGTGATACTTGTTCTTTATATATGCCAACTTTCTATTTCGTGATTTTTCTTCATCGGTAATTATCTTTTGGTCAATGTTGGTCTTCAGCAGTTCATACACAAAAAATATTACAATTAACCATAGTTCCGTTTTTATATCTTCCCAACTCACCCAGATATTAACGGAAGACGCTATTAAGGCGTTGTAAATAATACAAGCCAAGGCGCTGCCGATAATTGCAACTGTTATTTCACTTTTTATGTTTACGAGTTCTTTTCTTCGAAGAATATAAAAAATGTAGAACCATCGAAAAACATAATACCAAATTACCATTAAAAAAATGAGGTGAGGGGTTGTTTGGAACTTAACATTATAGATGTTGGCTAAAATTAGCATATATATGCTTGGCAAAAACACTCTCAGCCTGATGTTTAAGCCAAACGAAACTGATTCAGTATCCGCAAAAGAAAAGATTGCATACTCCATTCTGCTAATACCGCACTCTCGCATGTTTTTCCCCAATGCGTTAATCAGAAAAAAAAGAATTATGCCTTCCCAAAAATACGAAAAATATAAAATCGATAATGCCATATGAGTACCTCATCATCCAAGTACTAACAGGAGAGTCTTTCTTACATCACATCTTTCAGCGTCTCCGCGCGGCAACCCTTGGCGGCGTAGTATTCCAGCACATCCGGGAGCTTACGCTTGTCGTAGTTGGTGATGCGGCTAACCGTCACGCCCAGCAGCTCGGCATGTTTTACGACTCGCTGCGATATGTCTTCCCGGGCTGTCTCGGCAAGCGCTTTGATCTCTCTGTCGGTAAAGGCGGACGACTGCTTCGCTTGCTGTTCCTTCGCCATGCCCAAATGCTTTTCGATCCAGCCGGACTTTTCCGTCAGGAAGCGTTCTATATCTTTGTTTGCCGTCCGTAGCGGCGCGCGGACGATCACACGCAAATCACTTTTGACTTCCACGGCTATAACTGCCCGTTTCCCAGAGTTCATAGACATCCTCCCAGCTCATCTGTTCAAATATATACTTCCTCTGTTCTTTTTTGCGCTTTTCCGGCTTCAATTACTGCTGACAGCAGAATCAATCCATATATAATTGCTGCTCGCCCCAATACGCAAAATGAAATGGGTGATCTTCGCTCAGGTACTCATCGGAATATAGAAAAGTGATGATATCCATGTCATCAAACAGGTCAAAGACCCAATCCTTTGAGTTCTCAAAATCATCAGGGTTATCTGTGTCTGAGCCGAGCTCGATAAGCACCTGAGCTTCTTCATTACAGAGATAAATAATCAATTCTTCTAAAATGCTGTGCGCAGTCATTGCCATGCCATGTTTTGCCCGCCCTCGTAATTGGATAAGTGCGCACTTCATTTGATAAAGAAAGACATAATCATACCGCATCAGGAACTGCTCCGGAAGCTCTGGAGAAATAAATGATGTAGGTAATTGACCAATATGAGCTCCAGCCGGCATAGACGCAAGATCTGATTGATCCTGTTTAATGTAATCGAGCAGCATATCGCTGCCTGCCGCAAAAGCCGCGGCGGCTCCGAGACCGTAGTTATCCGCAAGATACTGAGACCAAGCTTCGTGATCCCGGTATTCTTCAACCAGAGATTTTTTCTCAACATCACTTTCGCTATCGGGAAAAACACGCCAGTTTAGTGCTTTACAAATTCCTCTGCATTTGTCCCGGCGAATGGATTCGCCCGTCTCATAACGGCTCCAAGTTTTTGTACCCACCCCAGCTCGCAAGGCAGCTTCTTCGATTGTCAGATTTAGTTCGTTGCGTCTAAGCCTAATCTTTTTCGCAAGTTCTTGATTGCCTTTAATACTTCTTTGAGCCATTTTGTTCCCCCTCCCTTACTATATTGACATGTCACTATATAGCCATTATGTCATAAATGAAATAATATGTCAATATCAATATTTGATTTATACCCAGATAATATCAGCAAATATCTTTGTTAGAAACAAACAGCCGGATATAACCTAACCGTATGCTTTGTTTTTTGTGTTAGTCGCCATAACTTTTTCTGCCAAACAAAAATACCCCATCAAAAACCGATGGGGTATTTTTGTTTGTGAGGGCAGATGAGAATGGATGCGACCGCACATAAGAACGAACTCTCGTCCCCGCAAAAAGTTGGTAGTGCAGCGGAGGCGTCGCGAGCGCGTTTACAAGCGAGCAGCCGCAGCAAACGCGACTTTTTGCGGAAAAGGAGGAGCAAGGAAGCGTGCAGATGACGTTTTTGTTGCCGAAGGCATAAAAAGCGTCGGAGCAAAGCATACCTTGCTCCGACGCGGCGGAGAGGGCGGGATAATGGGCACGGGACAAGTTTTGTCCTCGGGTATTACCGCTGATGTGAGAGCTACGCCGCTCAGCGCGTGGTTCGCGCAAACATGCCACCGGCATGTTTGCGCTCCCATTCGAATCCCTACGATCTTTTCTGCCAAACAAAAATACCCCATCAAAAACCGATGGGGTATTTTTGTTTGGCGGAGAGGGCGGGATTCGAACCCGCGTGGGATTGCTCCCAAACTGATTTCGAGTCAGCCCCGTTATGACCACTTCGATACCTCTCCAAGCGATATTGCACAGCTAATATATCATACTTCGGCGGGAGGGGCAAGAGATTTCTTGTCGCTCCCGCCGGACATTACCTTTTACTCGGACAGCGCCTTGAGCATAAACTCCCTGACCATATTGGGATTGGCCTGTCCCTTGGTCTCCTTCATCACCTGCCCGATCAAGAAGCCGATCGCGGCCTGTTTGCCGCCTTTGAAATCGGCTACCGGCTGCGGATTGGCGGCGATGATCTTGGCCACCGCTTCCTCAAGGAAGGAGCTGTCCGATATCTGCGCAAAGCCGCGCGCGGCGATGATATCGGCCGGTTTGCCGCCTGTGGCAAACATTTCCGCCAATACTTCCTTGCCGCTGTTATTGTTGATCGCGCCGGACTTGACCTCATCCAGCAGCGCAGCGAAATCCGCCGCCGTAAAGGGCAGCGGCTGATCGGGGTTGAGCAGCCGTGCCACGTCGCCCAACAGCCAGTTGGCGCACATCTTGGGCTCCGCGCCCAGGCCGACCGCCTCATCGAACAGCAGCGCCAAGGCCGGTACCGCCACCAGCTGCGCGCTGTCATAGTCGGATAAGCCCAGCTCGCTGCGTAAACGGTTGACGCGCTGATCGGGCATTTCCGGCATCGTGGCGGCGATCTCCCGCACCCACTCCGGCGAGACGATCACCGGCGGCAGGTCCGGCTCGGGGAAATAGCGATAGTCGTGGCTGTCCTCCTTAGAGCGCATCGGGCGCGTCTCGCCGAGCGCGTCATTCCATAGCCGCGTTTCCTGTATCAGCTTCTCGCCGTATTCCAGCGCTTCGGCCTGCCGCATTTCCTCGTAGCAAATGGCGCGATGCACGGCGCGGAAGCTGTTCAGATTTTTGATCTCGACCTTGACCCCCAGCGGATCGCTTTCCCTGGCGCGGATGGAGATATTGACGTCGCAGCGCAGCGAGCCCTGCTCCATACGCACGTCCGATACGCCCGCGTATTCGAGCGTCAGCTTCAGCTTCTCGCCGAAGGCCTTGGCCTCGTCGGCGGAGCTGATATCCGGCTCGGTGACGATCTCGATCAGCGGCACGGCGGCGCGATTATAATCGGGCAGCGAATAGTCGGAATTACCGATATTATCGCCGCTATGCACCAGCTTGCCGGCGTCCTCCTCCATATGGATGCGGTTGATGCGCACCTTTTTCGCCTGACCGGCCGCATCCTCGATCTCCAGCCAGCCGTTTTTGCAGATCGGCAGCGGGAATTGCGTCACCTGATAGCCCTTGGGCAGATCGGGATAAAAATAATTCTTGCGGTCGAATTTGCTGTACTCGGAGATCTGGCAATTCAGCGCCAGTCCCGCCTTGACCGCTAACTCCACCGCATGCTTGTTCAGCACCGGCAGCACGCCGGGCAGGCCGAGGCATACCGGGCAGACGTGGGTGTTGGGCGCGGCGGCAAAATCGGTAGGGCAGGAGCAGAAAATCTTGGTTTTGGTCTTCATCTCGGCATGGAATTCCAGCCCGATAGTGGTGATATAATCACTCATGGTCGCTCCTCCTATAAACCGCTCGGCACTAAGCGCGCGCTCTCGATGGCGCTGCCGGCGGTGAACAGTTTTTCCTCGGCGAAGGGCGCGCCGATCAGCTGCAGGCCCAGCGGCAAGCCCTGATGCAACGCCACCGGTACGACGATGGCGGGCAAACCGGCCAGATTGACCGGCACGGTGCAAACGTCCTGCAAATACATCGTCAGCGGATCGTCGACCTTCTCCCCTAACCTGAAGGCCTGCGAGGGCGCGGGCGGCGTGAGCAAAGCGTCAAAGCCGTCGGCGAACACCCGGTCATAATCCTGCTTGATCAGCGTGCGTACCTGCAGGGTCTTATTGTAATACGCGTCATAATAGCCCGACGACAGCGCATAAGTGCCGAGCATGATGCGCCGCTTGACCTCCGCGCCGAAACCGGCGGAACGGCTGGCGGCAAACATATCATAGACATTGTCGGCGGCCTCGCGCAGGCCGTAGCGCACGCCGTCATAACGCGCCAAATTGCTCGACGCCTCGGCGCAGGCCAGCACATAGTAGACGGGCAGCGCATAGGGCGTATGCGGCAGCGATACCTCCTCGACCGCAGCGCCCTGGGCGCGCAGCTTATCCACCGCCGCCCACAGCTCGTCCAATATCGCGCTCTGCACGCCCTCGCCGCAAAACTCGCGCGGCACGCCGATGCGCATACCCGCGACCGAACGCCCGCAAGCCTCGCGGTAAGCGCCGACCGGCTGCGGAGCGGAGGTGGAATCCATGCGATCCTGACCCGACGCTATTTCCAGCACCGTCGCCGCGTCATAGCAGCTCTTGGCCAAGACGCCCGCCTGGTCGAGCGAGCTGGCATAGGGGATGATACCATAGCGCGAGATGCGGCCGTAGGTGGGCTTGATACCGACCACGCCGCAAAAATGCGCCGGCTGACGCACGCTGCCGCCGGTATCGGTGCCCAGCGTATAGGCGGCCAGATCCGCCGCCACCGCCGCCGCCGAGCCGCCGGAGCTGCCGCCCGGCACATAGTCGGGGTCAAAGGGATTATGCGTCACGCCATAGGCGGAGTTTTCGGTGGAGCTGCCCATGGCGAATTCGTCCATATTACATTTGCCGAGCAGCACCGCTCCGCCGGCCTTGAGCTTAGCCCAGCAGGTCGCGTCATAGGGCGGCTGATAATTGTACAATATCTTGCTGGCGCAGGTGGTGACGACGCCCTCGGAGCAGAAAATATCCTTCAGCGCCATCGGCACGCCGTCGATCGCGGACAGGCATTGTCCGGCGGCGCGGCGGCTGTCGGCCGCATCCGCGTCGGCTAAGGCCTGCTCCGGCGTGACCTTGATATAGGCGTGCAGGCGCGGCTCGATTTTCTCGATGCGCCGCAAATAGGCCTCGGTCAACTCGCGGCTGGACAGCTGCTTATCATCGAGCAGGACGCGGATCTCAGCCATGCTCATCTGCGTATAAGTCAAATAGCTCACCTCTTTAATATACTTAAGCCCCGCTGCTCACGCGGCTCAGATGATCTTCGGCACCTTGAAATAAGCGCCGTCCTTATCCGGCGCATTGGCAAGGGCGCTGCTGTTGCTCAGGCTCTCGCCGACCGCGTCCTCGCGAAACACGTTGGTCAGCTCCAGCACATGCGTGGTAGCCGCCACGCCGGTGACGTCGATGGCGTTGAGCTGCTGCATATACTCCAGTATCGCGCCCAGCTTGACGGCGGTCTCGGCCTTTTCGGCCTCGTCGAAGCGCAGATTTGCCAGCTTGGCCACATACTCAACGTCAGCGGCGGTGATGATCTTATTCTCGCTCATGCTCCCGCTCCTTTGCGTATAATGATTTATTGTACTATAACCGGCGCTTTTTAACAAGGAAATTTCACAAAAAGGCTTTAACAATACGCCGCTCGTCCAAAAACGGACGGCTTGCGCCTATATTCTGAATACTCGCTCTGCAATTGACATTTAGGCGCTTGCGTTATATCATTATAATACGGTTTTATGGGTCAACATATTTTTTTTGCTCTTGATTTTGCTTCAAAATATTAGAAGTATCATTCTCAATGCAGAAAGGATGTTGTAGATGGAAAAAGACAAAAAGCCCGCTCTACCGCAGCCCGTCAGCTTTGACGAGTTTGCACCGACCTCGTATGACGCGTGGAAGGAAGAAGCGACGGCCAGTCTCAAGGGCGCTCCCTTTGAGAAAAAGCTGCTCTCCAAGACCTATGAGGGCATCGTCTTGCAGCCGCTGTACACCAAGGATGACGCCGAGTCCTTTGCCCAGAAGAACAGCTTCCCCGGCGCGATGGATTATCTGCGCGGCGTTAAGGCCGGCGGCTACCTGCAGCAGCCGTGGGTGATCGCCCAAGGCAGCGACGCGGTATTACCGGCGGAGGCTAATCAGCTGTTCCTCCAGGAGCTGCAAGCCGGCGGTAACGGTATCAGCTTTGACGCTGAGAATGGCCTGTATCTGGAGAATATCGACGATATGCAGGCTCTGCTCAAGGATATCTGCCTCAAGGTCAGCCAGCCAAACGTTTTCTGCGGCGCTTCCGCCGCCGCCTTCCTCGGCCTGCTGCAGACGCGCAATGAGCAAAACGGCTATCCGCTGGACGGCATCGTTGGCGCCGCCGGCGCCGACCCGATCGGCGTTTACGCCCGCGACGGCAAGCTTGACGCTTCGCTGGACAATTATTTTGAGCAAATGGCTGCCTGCCTGCGCTGGGCCTCCAAGAACACGCCGCAGCTCAAGACCATCTACATTCAGGGCTCCGTTTATCATAATGCCGGCGCCAACGCCGTTCAAGAGATCGCCGCCGCCATGACCACGGCCATCGCCTATATCGACGCGCTGCAGCAGCGCGGCTTCGCTATCGACGAGATCGCCAAGGCCATCCGCTTCGAGTTCTCGATCGGCGCTAACTTCTTCATGGAGATCGCCAAGCTGCGCGCCGTCCGCGTGATCTGGGCGCAGTTGATCAAAGCCTACGGCGGCTCCGCCGAGGCGGCCAAGATCGACGTCGCCGCCCGCACCTCCGCCTTCACCGCCACCGTCTACGACCCCTACGTCAACATTCTCCGCACGACCACGCAGGCTTTCTCCGGCGTTGTCGGCGGCGTGAACGCCATGAACGTCGCGCCCTTCGACGCGGCGGTGCGCAAGTCGGACGAGCTGTCGCGCCGTGTGGCCCGCAATATCCAGATCATGATGCAGGAGGAGTTCAATCTGCTTTCGCCGGTGGATCCGGCGGGCGGCTCCTATTACATCGAGACGCTGACCGGTCAATTGGCCGAAGCCGCGTGGAAGCAATTGCAGGACATCGAAGCCAAGGGCGGCATCATCGCCGCGCTCGCCGACGGCAGCCTGCAAGACGCTGTCGCCGCCGTACTGGCCGACCGCTTCAAGAAATTAGCCGTGCGCGCCGACAAGGCCGTCGGCTCCAATATGTATCCCAACACCGCCGAGCAGCCGCTGGACAAGCATTGCCGCCGCGAGGAGATCAAGCAGGCGCGCGCGCAAGCCGCCGCCGCCTTTGCCGGCAAACGCGATCAGGCCGCCGTCGATAAGGCGCTATCCGAGATAGACTGCTGCATCTGCACCGTCGCCGCCGCTTTTGCCGCCGGCGCTACCGTGGCCGAAGTCAAGGCCAAGCTCAATGCCGGTTCCGCCGCGCCGGTCAAAGCCATGCCGGCGCATCGCTGGACCGAGCAATTCGAGGCGCTGCGCGGCGCTACCGAAGCCGCCGTGGCTGCCGGTAAGCCGAATATCAAGGTCTTCCTCGCCAATATGGGGCCGATACCGCAGCATAAGGCGCGCGCCGATTTTGCCGCCGGCTTTATGGAGGTAGCCGCCTTCAAGGTGCTGAAAAACAACGGCTTCCCCACCGCCGACGAAGCGATCAAGGCCGCCTTGGACAGCAAGGCCGAGGTCGTGGTCATCTGCTCCACCGACGATACCTACCCCGAGCTGGCTCCGGCCATCGCCAAGGGCGTCAAGGCCGCATCTCCGCAAACCAAGGTGCTGCTGGCCGGCGCTCCCGCCGCCGAGTACAAGGACGCCTATATCGCCGCCGGTATCGACGACTTCATCCATGTGAAGGCCGACTGCCTGAGCATACTTACCACTATCCAAAAAGAAAGGGGGTTATGCTAATGACTAAGCCGAATTTCTCCGCCATCAATTTTGACGCCGCCCAGCAAACCGGCCTCAGCTACGAACAATGGCAGGCTCAGCTCGAGCAGCAAACCGGCAAGTCGCTGGCCGACCTCTATGAGCATACGATGGAGCAGGTAGATATCAAGCCGCTCTATACCGAGGACGATTATAAGGGCGCTACGCATCTGGAATATCTGGCCGGTATCCCGCCCTTCCTGCGCGGACCTTATCCGACGATGTACGTGGTGCGTCCGTGGACGGTGCGCCAATACGCGGGCTTCTCTACCGCCGAGGAATCCAACGCTTTCTACCGCCGCAATTTAGCCGCCGGACAGAAGGGCTTATCCATCGCCTTCGACCTGGCCACGCATCGCGGCTATGACTCCGATCATCCGCGCGTGGTCGGCGACGTCGGCAAAGCCGGCGTGGCCGTGGACAGCATCCTCGATATGGAGATACTGTTCTCCGGCATCCCGCTCGACCAGATGTCGGTATCGATGACGATGAACGGCGCGGTGCTGCCGATCCTCGCCTTCTACATCGTCGCCGCCGAGGAACAGGGCGTGGACAAGAGCGTGCTGGCCGGTACTATCCAGAATGATATCCTCAAGGAATTCATGGTGCGCAACACCTACATCTATCCGCCGGCTCCCTCGATGCGCATCATCGGCGATATCTTCGCCTACACCTCCCGCAATATGCCCAAGTTCAACTCCATCTCCATTTCCGGCTATCATATGCAGGAAGCCGGCGCTACCGCCGATATCGAGATGGGTTATACGCTGGCCGACGGTCTGGAATATATCCGCGCCGGCCTGGCCGCCGGTCTGACCATCGACCAGTTCGCGCCGCGCCTGTCCTTCTTCTGGGGCATCGGCAAGAACTACTTCATGGAAGTAGCCAAGATGCGCGCCGCGCGTATGCTGTGGGCCAAGATCATCAAGCAATTCGACCCCAAGCTGGCCAAGTCGATGGCGCTGCGCACTCATTGCCAGACCTCCGGCTGGAGCCTCACCGCGCAGGATCCGTACAATAACGTCGCCCGCACCTGCATGGAAGCCATGGCCGCCTCCCTGGGTCATACGCAATCCCTGCATACCAACGCTTTGGACGAGGCGATCGCTCTGCCTACCGATTTCTCGGCGCGCATCGCCCGCAATACGCAGCTGTATATTCAGGATGAGACCAGCGTCTGCAAGGTCGTCGATCCGTGGGGCGGCTCCTACTACGTAGAGGCGCTGACCGACGAGCTGATCCGCCGCTCCTGGGCGCATATTCAGGAAATCGAGGAGCTGGGCGGCATGAGCAAGGCTATCGAGACCGGCCTGCCGAAGATGCGTATCGAGGAAGCCTCGGCGCGGCGGCAAGCCCGCATCGACTCCAATAACGAAAAGATCATCGGCCTCAATCACTTGCAGCTCGAGCATGAGGACGCTATCGACATTCTCGACGTGGACAATGTCGCCGTGCGTCAATCGCAGATCGAGCGCTTGGAGAAGCTGCGCGCCAATCGTGACGGCGACAAGGTGGCAAATTGCCTTAACGCCATCACCCGGGCGATGGAGAACAATGACGGCAACCTGCTTGAATTAGCAGTAGAAGCCGCCCGCGCCCGTGCCTCTTTGGGCGAGATCTCCGACGCGGTGGAGAAGGTCGCCGGCCGTCATAAGGCCATCATCCGCAGCATCTCCGGCGTATATTCCGCCGAGTTTGCCGATGAAGAGATCATCACCGAGGTGCGCGCCATGACCGACGAATTCGAGAAGAACGAAGGCCGCCGTCCGCGCATCATGGTCGCCAAGATGGGTCAGGACGGCCATGACCGCGGCGCCAAAGTCGTCGCCACCGCCTTTGCGGACATGGGCTTCGACGTTGACATGGGGCCGCTGTTCCAGACTCCGGAGGAAACGGCGCAGGACGCTGTCGATAACGACGTGCATATCGTCGGCATGAGCTCGCTGGCTGCCGGTCATAAGACGCTGCTGCCGCAGCTGATGGCTGAGCTGAAGAAGCGCGGCCGCGAGGACATCATGGTCATTGCCGGCGGCGTTATCCCGCCGCAGGATTACGCTTTCCTCAAGGAAAACGGCGCGGCTTGCATATTTGGCCCCGGTACGGTGATACCCGCCGCCGCCAAGGAAATGCTGGAAATACTCAACAAACGCTTGGCTGACTAAAACAAAAGCTGCGGGGCGGGCCAACGCCCGCCCCGCCGTTTTATCAACATCAAACAGAGGACGATATGGCGGATAAAGAACAATACGATACTTATAAGCCCGAATGGATAGACGAGGATAAAAAGGCGGATAAAAAATACGCCAGCTTCGTCATGACCGGCATCGAAGAAGGCGGCGCCGCCGAGCACCGCATCGCCGCTCATGCCACCAATGCGGCGCGGCCGCCCAAGCTGACGCTCGACGACTACGTGCAGGGCATACTCAATTTCGACCGCATGGTATTATCCCGCGCCATCACCGTCATCGAGAGCAATGCCGAGAAGCATTTTGAGCTGGGGCAGGAAATAGTGCAGCGCATACTGCCCTATACCGGCCGCGCGGTGCGCGTCGGCATCACCGGCGTGCCCGGCGCGGGCAAAAGCTCGCTGATCGAGACGCTGGGCACGATGCTGTGCCGGCGCGGGCATAAGGTCGCGGTGCTGGCCGTAGACCCGTCCTCCACCGTATCGCGCGGCTCGCTGCTCGGCGACAAGACGCGCATGGAGCAGCTCTCCAAAGAGCCGAACGCCTTCATCCGTCCCTCGCCCAGCTCCGGCACCCTGGGCGGCGTAACGCGCAAAAGCCGCGAGACGCTGCTGCTGGCCGAGGCCGCCGGCTTTGACGTGATATTAGTAGAGACGGTGGGCGTGGGTCAAAGCGAGACTACCGTGCGCTCGATGGTCGATTTCTTCATGACGGTAGTGATCACCGGCGCGGGCGACGACCTGCAAGGGCTGAAAAAAGGCATACTCGAATTGGCGGACGCGATCGTCGTCAACAAAGCCGACGGCGATAACAAGCAAAAGGCGCTGGTAACGCGCACCGACTACGAGCAGATACTCCATTATCTGCGCCCCGCTACCGAGGGCTGGGTCACTCATGCCTACACCTGCTCGGCGCTGACCGCGGAAGGCGTAGCCGAATTATGGGCGACGGTCGAGGACTTCATGGCGCAAATGCGCGAAAGCGGCCTGCTGGAGCAGCGCCGCCAGCAGCAAAACCTCACCTGGGTGCGCGAGATGACCGACGACTATGTGCATAATCTGATCTACCGCAATCCACAGATCGCCGGACCGATGCAGAGCATCGAGCAGCAGGTGCTAGACGGACAAATCTCGCCGACCGGCGCGCTTAGGCAATTGATCGAGCTGATCGAAAAGACGCTTTATCAATAATCTTTATCGTTACCGCTTTACAGCTGCCGCCGGCAAGTGATATAATAATAGTGGTGCAAAAGGAGCTGAATAGCTTCTTTTGCTATGGGAGAACACCGTGACGGAAATCACCGCTTTGATCAGCAATATCCAAAAATACTCGATACATGACGGCCCGGGCATCCGCACCACCGTCTTTTTCAAGGGCTGCCCGCTGTTATGCGCCTGGTGCCACAATCCGGAAACGCAGGTGTTCAACGCCGAGATCAAATGGCAGGGCGATAAATGCATCGGCTGCCTGTCCTGCGTCGCCGCCTGTCCCAAGCAGGCGATCAGCGCCGCGGCGGACGGCGTCGCCATCGACCCCGAGCTATGCGGCGTTTGCGGCGCTTGCGCCAATATTTGCCCGTCGCTGGCTATGGAGCTGCTGGGCAAGAGCTATACGCCAAAGCAACTCTATGCCGAGATCATCAAGGACGCGCTCTTTTATCAGCAATCGGGCGGCGGCGTGACGCTGTCCGGCGGCGAGCCGCTGAGCCATGACGCATTCGCGCTGGCGCTGCTGCAAAGGCTCAAGGCCGACGGCATCCATACCGCCGTCGATACCGCCGGTTTTGTGCCGTGGCGAGTGTTTGAGCAGCTTGATCCATACATCGACCTTTACCTCTACGATATCAAGCATTTGGATAGCGATATCCATGAGCAATATACGCGCGTGCCCAATCAGCCGATACTCGATAATTTGCAGAAGCTGTCGCAGCTCGCCCGCGAGATCTGGCTGCGCATACCGCTGATACCGGGCGTCAACGACGACCCCGGGCATATACGGCGTATCGGCGAGCTGGCGCGGCGGCTGGGGCTGAGAGAGATCTACCTGCTGCCCTATCATCGCATGGCCGCCGCCAAGTACGCCCGCCTGCAGCTGCCCTATACGCTGGGCGCGCTGGAAGAACCGCAGCAGCAACAGTTGGAAGAACTGGCGGATATACTGTCCGCCACGGGAGCTAATGCACATATAGGAGGATGATCGTATGAGAACAGTTTGCGGCGCCGGAGCCGTGCAGCGGGAGACGACCCGCGTGCTCGGCATGAACGAGCGCATCCAAAAACAGCGCGCCGAAAGCGTCGGCACGATGCCCACCCTATCCATCGAGCGGGCGCTGCTGATCACCGAGGCCTACAAACAATGGCAGGGCAAGGTCTCGATACCGGTATTGCGCGCCAAGAGCTTCTATCACCTGATGACGCATAAGGCGCTGCCGATATTAGAGGGCGAGCTGATCGTCGGCGAGCGCGGGCCTGCGCCGCAGGCCGCTCCCACCTATCCGGAGCTATGCTGCCATTCGCCGGAGGATTTCGACGTTATCGACCAGCGCGAGAAGATCTTTTTCCAGGTCACGCCGGAGACCAAGCGTACTCACGTCGAGCAGATCATCCCCTTCTGGCAGGGCAAATCCATGCGCGATCTGATGCTCGCGCAGATGACTCCCGAATGGCGGGACGCCTATGAATCCGGCATTTTCACCGAATTCATGGAGCAGCGCGCGCCCGGCCATACGGTGATGGATGGCAAAATCTATGAGCGCGGCTTCCTCGATTTCAAGGAAGATATCGCCGCCGAGCTGGCAAAGCTCGACTACGTACACGACATGGACGCCTATGATAAGCAGCAGGCGCTGTTATCCTTCGACATTGCCTGCGACGCGATCATCGCCTATGCGCATCGTTACCGCGACGCGCTGCGCGAAGCAGCCGCCGCCGCGAGCGACGCCAAACGCCGCGCCGAATTGGAGAAGATGGCCGACATTTGCGACTGGGTACCCGCCCATGCGCCGCGCACCTTCCATGAGGCGCTGCAAATGTACTGGTTCGTGCATCTGGGCGTGATCAGCGAGCTCAACACCTGGGACGCTTTCAACCCCGGCAAGCTGGATCAGCATCTCTACCCCTTCTACAAACGCGAGCTTGAGGCCGGCACGCTGACCCGCGAGCAGGCCAAGGAGCTGCTGGAGAGCTTCTGGATCAAGTTCAATAATCAGCCCGCACCGCCCAAGGTCGGCATCACGCTGCAGGAGAGCGGCACTTATACCGACTTCTGCAATATCAATATCGGCGGCGTGGCTAAAGACGGCTCCGACGGCGTGAACGACGTATCGTATCTGCTGCTGGAAGTGATCGAGGATATGCGCATTTTGCAGCCCTCGACCAATGTGCAGATCAGCCGCAAGAACCCCGACAAATTCGTCATCGAGGCGGCGCGCGTGATCCGCGAGGGCATGGGCTTCCCCAGCGTCTTCAATACCGACACCGTCATCGAGCAACTGCTGCGTCAGGGCAAGAGCATCGAGGACGCGCGTCAGGGCGGCACCTCCGGCTGCGTCGAAGTCGGCTGCTTCGGCAAGGAGTCCTATATCCTCACCGGCTATTTCAACACGGTGAAAATACTCGATCTGACCCTGCATAACGGCGTGGACACGCGCACCGGCAAGCAGTTGGGCTTAAAGACCGGCGACGCGCGCGACTTCAAGAGCTGGGATGAGCTGATGGACGCTTTCAAAAAACAGATCGCCTATTTCATCGACGTCGACATTCGCGGCAACAATATCATCGAGACGCTGTTTTCCCAGCTGATGCCCGCGCCCTTCATGTCGGTGATCATCGACGACTGCATCAAGAAGGCGCGCGATTACAATAACGGCGGCGCGCGTTATCACAGCCGCTATATCCAGTTCGTCGGCCTTGGCAGCATCACCGACAGCTTCTCCTCGATCAAGAAGCACGTCTTTGACGACAAGACGATGACCATGGATCAGCTGCTCAAGGCCATCGACGCTGATTTCGAGGGCTATGAGAAGGAGCGGCAGATCTTCCTCAACAAAACGCCCAAGTACGGCAATGACGACGACGAGGCGGACAGCCTGATCCGCGGGATGTTCGAGATCATCTATGAGCTGGTCAACGGCCGTCCCACCCCCACCGGCGGCACCTATCGCGTAGAAATGCTGCCCACCACCTGCCATGTGTGGTTCGGTAAAGTCACCGGCGCTATGCCCGATGGACGCAAGGCCGGCGTCGCGCTGTCCGAGGGCATTTCCCCGGTACAGGGCGCGGATAAGAACGGCCCGACGGCGGTGATCAAATCCGCCGCCAAGCTCGACCATCAGCGCACCGGCGGCGCGCTGCTCAATCAGAAGTTCACCCCCGGCGTGCTGGCCGGCGAGACCGGCCTGGCCGGACTGAAGGATCTGATCCGCACCTATTTCCGCATGGACGGCCAGCATATTCAGTTCAACGTCGTAGACAGCGATATGCTGCGCGACGCGCAAAAGCATCCGGAGAATTACAACGACCTGATCGTGCGCGTGGCCGGTTATTCCGATTACTTCAATAACCTCACCCCGGCGCTGCAAGACGAGATCATTCTCCGCACCGAGCAGCAGGGCTTTTAGATAACGGTAAAGCAAGGCCAAAGCGCCGTTCGCCGACGGCCTGCAGCTCCCCGAAAACGATTGTTTTTCGGGGAGCTTTATAATACAATGAAAAGGCGGATAGTATTCGCCGTCGGCCAAGCCAACCGCTAAACCAGCCGCTAAACAGGAGACGCAATGTTTGATTCCGAACAAAACTATATACATAACCGCCGGTTATCGCTATCCGTGGCCGAGGATAATAACGGATTGATAATCCATCAGCGGCGGCTGCGCGGCTGGCGCTTCGGCGCGCATGGCAGCGACTATAACGGCTGCGGCTGGATCGCCGCCTACAATGCGCTGCTGCTGCTGGGCCGTCCGGCTGACGCGGCGGAGCTGATACGCGAATTAGAGGGCGGGCTGCTGATCGGCGGCACGCTCGGCGTAGCGCCCTCCGCCCTGACGCGATTGCTGCGGCGGCACGGCTGCACGGTGCGCACCAGCTACGGCCTGCGTCATGCCGCGCCCCCGCGCACGGGACGGGTGTTGATCTACGGCTTTCTGCGGCGCGGCCTGGGCGGCGGGCATTTCGTGGCCGCCCAACGGCGCGACGGCGCATACAGCTTCTATAACGACCGCGGCGTCTTTCACGGCGGCTGGGATCAATTCGCCGCGCGCGAGCCTGCGCGCGCTCATGCGCTGCTGCTGATCGACGCGGAGGGCGCGCGATGAGCGCCCGCCTCTATATCGCCGACTTGCGGCGGCTGGACGAGGGAGCGCGGCTGCCGACGGGCTTCCCTGAGCGCTATCAGCGGCGGCTGGAGCATTGCCCGCATGCCGCGGGACGGCGGCAGCTGATCGGCGGGGCGCTGCTGCTGGCGGCGGCGCTGGGCGCGGATATCGGCGCGCGTCTGCGCTATGACGAACGCGGCAAGCCCTATGCCGAAAGCGGGCCGCGCTTCAACCTCAGCCATTCCGGCCGGCTGCTGGCGTTGGCGGTGGCCGACGCGGCGGTGGGCGTGGATATCGAGCAATACCGCGCGCTCGACTATCTGCGGCTGGCGCGGCGCTGTTTCAGCGCCGGCGAGCTGGAGCTGCTGGAGCAGGCGGCGGATAAACAGGCGGCCTTCTTCGCCCTGTGGACGCTGCGCGAAAGCTACGTCAAATCCCGCGGCCTTGCTCTGCCCTGGGGCAATACCTGCTTTGAGGTCTATACCGACGCCGCGCGGCAGCCGCAGGCGCGCCTTAACGGCTGCAGCTTCTTTCGCTATCAGCATATCCCCGGCTATGCGCTGGCGCTATGCCTGCAAGCAGACAACGCCGCGCCGCCTGTATTGCAGTATATCGACGTCGGCGCATAAAAAAACCCCGTCTTGAGGCGGCGCAGCTTAAAAAGGCGCGCTGCCTAAGACGGGGCTTTGGTTCGCGGTGACAGGGCTATTGCCGCGGCTGTTCGGGCGGCTGCTCGCCCTCGTGGAAGCGGCAGGCGGCCAGCGTGCATTTGCCGTTCTCATCGGCGAACATGCAGGAATCCAAATACTGAATGCAAAAGCCCCAGCCGTCGTCGGCCTTGACAAAAGCGCGATTCATCTTATCCCCTCCTATACGCCGTATTACCTGCCCATCATAGCAAAAATGCCGGCAAAAAGCAAGAATAAAAAGATTTGCCTTTTATGTCATAATAAGATAGAATTGAATTGCTGTGAATACTCAGTAAAAAATCATCAGGAGGTTCTATAATGGCTGATAAAAACATCAACAAAAAATTACTCAAGGGTTTGCTCGGCAATCTCGATCTGGACGATCTGGGCTCGCTGACCGATCTGCTGGGCGGCGAAAAGGAAGCAAGCGCCTCCGCCGCCAAGGAGCAGGGTTTGCAAATATCCGACCTGCTGGACGGCATCGACCTCAAGGATCTCAAAGCCCTGCTCGATAAAGACGGCGACGGCGATATCGACGTCGATCTCGATAATATACCGATGCTCAAGGGCAAAAACCTTGACGCCGTGGTCGAGATGCTCGCCAAACTGGTCGGCAAAAAAGAGGGCAAGAGCTCCGGCGACGTGCTGGGAAAATTGCTGAGCAATATTTTTTAGTCCCTGCCCACCGGCGCTATGCGCCGCTAAAGCTCACCGGCGAGCAAGGAGCAGCGTCATGGAGTATCATCTGCTGGAACATATCACCTTCAAACCCGACAGCGAGACTTTCTTTGCCGAGATGCGTCTGTCCGCCGACTCCCCGCGCCACGCCGCCTGCCGCCGCCTGCTCGACGAGGCGGCCACGCTGGCGCGTCCGCGCGCCATATGGCTGCAAGCCGATATCAAGCAGCTCGACGGCAGCGGTATGACGCTGGGCGGCCAGCGCTTCCATAGCAGTTTGTTCAGCCGGCAATTTCAGCCGGGGCAAACCGTGTACCCCTTCCTCGCCAGCTGCGGGCCGGAGATCGACGCCTGGCAGGAAAGCTATCGCGGCGAGCTGCTGCGGCAATTCTGGGCGGACGCTATCGCCGAGAAGGCGCTGCGCACAGCCGTCGCCGCGCTGGAGGACAAGATAACGAAGCTGGTAGAAAACCGCTATCTGGCCTCCTATAATCCCGGTTCGCTGCCCGTCTGGCCGCTGGAGGAGCAAAAACCGCTGTTCGCGCTGTTCGGCAAGGCGGCGGAAGAGGTCGGCGTGCAACTGACCGAATACTGCATGATGCGGCCGCAAAAGAGCGTATCGGGTATATATTTCAGCTCCCCGGCCGAATACAACAACTGCCAATTCTGCCCGCGCCTGCGCTGCCCCTCGCGTAAGGCTGAATTCAGCGGCGCCTGCTGCTGACAGCGCGGCGGCAATAGCGGTGCCATACCCGGCGTCCAATATGACTGCATACCCAGATTATCATAAGGAGGATGAACATGAAATATTCTGAGCTTGACCGAGCGCAACTGCTGCGATTACAGGAGCAATTACGCGCCGACTATCAGCAATTCGCCGCCCGCGACCTGCATCTGGATATGTCGCGCGGCAAGCCCTCCGGCGAGCAGCTCGATCTGTCGCTGCCGCTGCTGCATGTGCTCGACGATCACAACTTCATCGCCGAAAACGGCATGGACGTGCGCAATTACGGCGAATACCGCGGCATACCCGAGGCGCGGCGGCTGTTCGCGCAGATCTTCGACGTGCCGGCGGAGCAGGTGCTGGTCGGCGGCAATTCCAGCATCAACATGATCTGCGACGCGCTCAAACGCTGCTTCCTCAACGGCGCGCTGCCGGGAGATACGCCCTGGGCCAAGCTGGATAAGGTCAAATTCATCTGCCCCGTACCCGGCTATGACTGGCATTTTCATATCTGCGAAACCTTTGGCATCGAGATGATAGCGGTGGAGATGGATGAGCATGGCCCGCTGATGGACGAGGTAGAGCGGCTGGTTGCCGCCGACCCGTCGATCAAGGGCATGATCACCGTACCGATGTACTCCAACCCCAGCGGCGTCACCTATTCCGACGAGGTGGTGCGCCGTCTGGCCGCCATGCCTGCCGCCGCGCATGATTTCCGGCTGATCTGGGATAACGCCTATTGCCTGCATCATCTGTACGACGACAAGCGCGACCGTTTAGCGAACATTTACACCGCCTGCGAGCAGGCCGGTCATGCCGACCGCGTGCTGATGTTCACCTCCACCTCCAAGATCACCACCGCCGGCAGCGGCATCTGCGCGATGGCCGCCTCGCCCGCTAATATCGAATACGCCGCCTCGCTGATCATGTATCAGCTGGTCTGCTATGACAAACTCAATCAGCTGCGCCATTGCCGCTTCCTGCCCGATCTGGCGGCGGTAGAGGCGCATATGCGCCGTCACGCGGCGATATTGCGCCCCAAATTCGACACGGTGCTGGACACGCTGGACAAAGAGATCGCGCCGCTGGGCATCGCCCATTGGCATCGCCCGCTGGGCGGCTATTTTGTCTGCTTTTATGCGCCGGACGGCTGCGCCAAACGCATCGTGCAGCTATGCAAGGACGCCGGCGTGACCCTGACTCCGGCCGGCGCTCCTTATCCGCATGGTATCGACCCGCATGATAACACCATCCGCATCGCGCCCACCTATCCGCCGCTCGAGGAATTGCGGCAGGTGATGGTGCTGTTCGTCATCGCCGTCAAGTTGGCGGCGGTGGAGAAGCTGCTGAACGAATGATTGACGGCGCGGCCGTCGTCCATAGCTGAAGAAAGCGGGCGAACAAATAGTTCGCCCGCTTTTTGCCGTATGGCGCGCCCTTTTTTTCTTAATCCAACACCGCCGCCTGCGCCGCGCGCCCGATACGCGCATGCGCTATTTTTTTATCCGCGGAACTATGCACTATCTTTTTATTCTCGGGCATGCTATAATGTAAAATACAAGGTTTTTGCTGCAATCAGGCAGCCGCCTCCGCAACGGCGTGCAGCCGCATCAGCATGGCATGAGAAAGGAGCAACTGTTTTGAAAAAGAAAAAAAATCTGCGCAAATGGATAATCGGTATAGTTATCGCGGCGGTACTGCTGTTTACGGCGCTGATCCGCTTCATCACCGATTATTTGTGGTTCAAGGAATTAGGCTATGTGAGCGTGTTTTTCAAAGAGCTGGTCACGCAGCTGGAATTCGGCATACCGGCCTTCATCGTCATCACCGCCATCGCCTTTTTCTATCTGCTGGGGCTGAAAAAAGGCTACTATAAAAAGGTAGACATTGAAGACATGAGCGCCACGCCGGAGAAGCGCGTCAACTTTGCCGCGCTGGGCGTGTCGATGGTTTTCGGTCTGATCGTCGCCATTGCGGTGGCCGGTTCGCTGTGGTTCCAGATATTGCAGTACATCAACAGCACCGATTTCGGCATCGCCGATCCCATCTTTGACCGCGACGTTTCCTTCTATATCTTCAAACTCGAATTCATCACCCGCGTCAACGGCCTGCTGATCGGCATCCTGCTCGGCTTTGCCGCCGTGATCGTCGTCTTCTACTTGATACTGCTGGTGATGCGCAAGCCCCGGCTGTATAGCGAGGGCGAGGCCAGCTCGCCTGATGACGGCGAGCCGCAGCGCAACTGGCAATCCGCGCAGAACAATCTCGGCGATATGTTCGGCGGTATGTTCAGCGGTATGTTCGGCGGAGCAGCCGCGCCGCCGCGCCCGCCCAAACAGCAACCGCGGCAAATGGACAAGGGCACGATGAAGGAGCTGCTCGGCATCGCCTCCAATCAGCTCAAGGTGCTGGGCGTGCTGTTCTTCCTCGCCGTCGGCTTCAACTTCTTCCTCAAGCAATACACCCTGCTATATACCAGCAGCTCCGGCGTGGTTTACGGCGCCGGCTTCGCCAATATCAACGTCACGCTGTGGATGTACAGGCTGCTGGTCGTGCTGGCGCTGGTGGCGGCGGTAATGTTCGTGATCGGCGTGAGCAAGCGCAAGCTGCGCACCACCTTGATCGCGCCGCTGGCAATGATAGCGGTGCTGATCCTGGGCGGCGTGGCTACCTCATTGGTGCAGAACCTGATCGTCGATCCCGATGAGATCAACAAGGAATATGAGTATTTGGAGAATAATATCGCCTTTACCCGCTATGCCTATGACTTGCAGGACATCACGATACGCGAGTTTGCCGCCACCAACGACCTGTCGCTCGAGGACGTGCTGAATAATGCCGAGACTATCGCCAATATCCGCATCAACGACTATGAGCCGGCGGAGAAATTTTACAATCAGACACAGTCGATACGCCTCTACTACAAGTTTACCGACGTAGACGTGGATCGCTATATGGTGGACGGCGATTATACGCAGGTATTCCTCTCGGCGCGTGAGATCGACGAGGCGGCGATCACCGATCAATGGCTGTCCACGCATCTCAAATATACGCATGGCTACGGCATCACGCTGTCGCGCGTGGACAAGGTCACCGAGTCCGGCCAGCCGGATATGCTGATCGACAGCATCCCGCCCATCTCCGACGTGCCGGAGATCCAGATCACCCGTCCGGAGATATACTTCGGCGAGAATACCGATAACTATATCATCGTCAATACCGACGAGCTGGAATTCGACTATCCCTCCGGCGATAACAACGTCTACTCCACCTATGAGGGCAATGCCGGTATCAAGCTCAATCTGTTCAACCGCCTGCTGTTCGCCATCCGCGAGGGCAGCATCAAGCTGCTGGTATCGACGAATATCAACGCCGATTCCAATATCATCATCAACCGCAATATCGTTGACCGCGTGCAGCAGATCGCGCCCTTCCTCAGCTACGACGACGATCCCTATATCGTCTCGGCGGACGGCGGCCTGTACTGGATCATCGACGCTTATACCATATCCAGCTACTACCCCTATTCCGAGCCGTACACCCTCGGCAGCTCGGTCAATTATATACGCAACTCGGTCAAGGTCGTGATCGACGCTTATAACGGCGATACCAATTTCTATCTGGTGGACGATAGCGACCCGATCGCGGTAACGCTGCAAAAGATCTATCCTTCGCTGTTCAAGGATTTCTCCGCGATGCCGGAAGGGCTGCAAAGCCATATCCGTTACCCGAATACGCTGTTCACCATCCAGGCCAACGTCTACACCAAGTATCATATGACCGACGTTAACGTCTTCTATCAGAACGAGGACGGCTGGGATATCGCCACCGAGGTCTACGGTACCGAGACCACGACCATGACCCCCAACTACTATATCATGAAGCTGCCCGGCGAACAGGACGCGGAATTCATCAATTCCGTACCCTATACGCCTACCGGCAAATTCAATATGACGGCGCTGCTGATCGCCCGCAACGACGGCGAGAATTACGGCGAGCTGGTGCTGTTCCAGCTGCCCAAGGATCGCATCATCTACGGGCCGCAGCAGATCGAGGCGCAGATCAATCAGCATACGGAGATCGCGCAGGACTTCACGCTGTGGAGCTCGGCCGGTTCCACCTATACGCGCGGCAATCTGTTCGTCGTGCCGATAGAGACCTCGCTGATGTACGTCGAGCCGATCTATCTCGAATCCGCCAATTCCTCGCTGCCCGAGGTCAAGCGCGTGATCATCTACTACGATGAGCGCATCGCCTATGCGGAAACGCTGGCCGAGGCTCTTGAGGATATGTTCGGCGAAGGCGCCAGCGCCGTGCTCAGCGATACCAGCCTGCAGGTCGAGGACGTGCTGGAGCAGTTAGCGCAAAACGGCGGCGAAAGCGGCGGCATCAGCGACGGCGAGGACACGGAAGGCACCGCCGTCGTGACGCCGGAATTGAGCTTTGACGAGCTGGCGCAAAAGGCCAACGAGGCCTATGAAAGCGCCGTCTCCGCGCAGCGAAACGGCGACTGGGCCGCCTATGGCCGCTATTTGCAGCAATTGGAGGAATACCTGCGGCAATTAGTCGGCGAGGAGGAAACGGCGGAGGATCAAGAGGCAGCGCTGACCACCGATATCAACACCGCGCTGCCGCAAGACGCCGGTAGCGCCGAGTAGCGTCGTCTGAATAAAAGCCGTTCTGCGGGGAGATGCTGAACAAGCATGCCTTGGCAGGACGGCTTTTTTGCGCTATAATGATAGCGACGGCAAACAAAAACGGAGGAACGCCGATGTTAGAGGTACAAAGCGCCGCGCAGGTGCTGCAACTGATAGCTGAGCGTCTGCGGCCGCTGGGCGCGGACGAGCGTCCGCTGCCGCTGGCGCAGGCGGTGGGCCGCGTCAGCGCCGCCGCGCTGTTCAGCGCCGAGGATATACCCGCCTTTGACCGCAGCACCGTCGACGGCTACGCCCTGCGCGCCGCCGACAGCTACGGCTGCTCGGAAGCGCTGCCGGCGCGCTTCAAGCTGCTGGGCGCGGTGGAGATGGGCGCGGACAGCGCCTACGCCGTGGGCGAAGGCGAGGCCGTCTACGTGCCGACCGGCGGCGTGATCCCCGCCGGCTGTGACGCGGCGGCGATGCTCGAATACGCCGAGGAGCCGGGCGACGGCTACGTGTATATACGCAAGCCCGTCGCGCCGGGCAATAATCTCATCTACCGCGGCGACGATATCTCCGCCGGCGCAATGCTGCTGCCGGCTCATACGCGCCTGCACGCGCATCATATCGGGCTGCTGGCCGCCGCCGGTATCACCGAGCTCGACTGCCTGCGTCTGCCGCGCGTGGCTATCATCTCCAGCGGCGACGAATTGATACCGCCCGGCGAGCAGCCCGCCATCGGGCAAATACGCGACGTCAACAGCCACTTCCTCGCGGCGGCGCTGCGCGCGCGCGGCATCGAGGCCAAGCTATGCGGCATCGTGCGCGACGATTATCAGGCGCTGCTGCAAGCCTCCGCGCAGGCGCTGGCCAAGGCCGATATGCTGCTGATCTCCGGCGGCTCCTCGGTCGGCGTAAAGGATAACACCGCGCGCGTGATCGAGGCGCTGCCCGGTATGCGATTGCTGGTGCATGGCGTGGCGGTCAAGCCGGGCAAGCCGACGCTGCTCGGCGTCAGCGACGATAATAAGATCGTCTTTGGCCTGCCGGGTCATCCGCTGTCCGCCTATTTCATCTATCTGCTGTTCGTCGAGGCGGCGCTGGCCAGGCTGAGCGGCGCGCCCGCTGTCCCGCCCGCCCGCCGCACGGCGCGCATGGCGGTCAATTATCCGAGCAACAGCGGCCGCGAGGAATACGTGCCGGTGACGCTCAGCGACGTTGACGGACAGCTGACGGCGCGGCCCATTTTCGCCAAAAGCGGGCTGATCGGCCTGCTGTCCGCCGCCGACGGCTATATCCGCATCAGCCGCGAGCAAGAGGGCGCGGCCAAAGGGCAAGCGGTAGAAGTGACGCTGTTTTAACATAGCTTGCGGCCTATCCGCACAAGGAGGAAATATGGCTTATCAATATCTGGAGAATATCACGCTGGAGCAGGCGGTAGACGACTTTTGCAGCGCCGCCGCCGCCGCGCATGGCAGGCTGACCGGCGAATTGATCGCTGTTGACGAGCGGGCGCTGGGCCGCGTCAACTGCAAAATACTCACCGCCGCCGCCAATGCGCCTCATTATAATGCCTGCGCCATGGACGGCGTCGCCCTCAACGCCGCGCTCACCGCCGGCGTTACCGATACCACGCCGCTGACCCTGCATAGCGGCCAGTATGTATGGGTCGATACCGGCGACGCGCTGCCCGAGGGCTGCGACGCGGTGGTGATGGTCGAGGACGTGGTCGAGGGGGAGGCCGAGGGCGAGCTGACCTTGTATGCCGCCGCCGCGCCGTGGCAGCATGTGCGGCAGATCGGCGAGGACGTTTGCGT
The DNA here is from genome assembly GCA_030527285.1 of Bacillota bacterium. Taxonomy (GTDB): domain Bacteria; phylum Bacillota; class Dehalobacteriia; order UBA4068; family UBA4068; genus JAUNBC01. The sequence continues at coordinate 68,402 of JAUNBC010000007.1, forward strand.
CGGCGAGATGATATTGCCCGCCAACAGCGTCATCACTCCCGCCGCCATCGGCGCGCTGCTCGCTACCGGCATACAGCAGATCGAGGTATATAAGCGGCCGCTGGTCGGCGTCATCCCCACCGGCGATGAGATCGTCAGCCCGCGTCCCGCGCCGGCAGCCGGCGAGATCATCAATTTCAATACGCCGACCTTTGCCGCGATGATCAAACAATGGGGCGGCGAGCCGCGGCCCTACGACATCGTGCGCGATGATCTGACGGCGATCAAACAGGCGCTGCTCGACGCCTGCAGCGAATGCGACGTGGTGCTGATCAACGCCGGCTCCTCCGCCGGACGCGAGGACTATTCCGCCGCCGCCATCGCCGAGCTGGGCACGGTGCTGCATCACGGTATCGCGATCCGCCCCGGCAAGCCGACGATCCTGGGGCTGATCGGCAATACGCCGGTGCTGGGCGTGCCCGGCTATCCGGTATCAGGCATCATCGTCCTGCGCGAGCTGCTGCGTCCGCTGTTGGCGGCGCTGTGCGGCATGGCGCCCTCGACCGACGAGCAGGCCGACGCGGTGCTGTCGCGCGCCATCGTCTCCGGGCTGAAGTACCGCGAATTCGTGCGCATCAAGCTGGGGCGCGTCGGCGACCGGCTGATCGCCACCCCGCTCGATCGCGGCGCGGGCGTGATCACCAGCTTCCTCAAGGCCGACGCGCTGCTCGATCTGCCGCAAAACTGCGAGGGCTATGAAGCCGGACAGACGGTGCGCGTGGAGCTGCTGCGCCCACGCGGTCAGATCGAGAACACGCTGACCATCATCGGCAGCCACGACCCGCTGATCGACAATATCGCCGATATCATGCACCGCCGCTATCCGCGCTCCTATATCGCCTCGGCGCATGTCGGCTCGATGGGCGGCATCAGCGCGATCAAGCGCTGCGAGGCGCATCTGGCGGGCATTCATCTGCTCGATGAGCAGGACGGCAGCTACAACTTCTCCTATTTGCGCCAGCATTTCCCCGACGGCGGCGTGGCGCTGATACGCGGCTTCAAACGCATACAAGGGCTGATGGTGGCCAAGGGCAATCCGCTGGGGCTCGGCGGTATCGGCGACTTGCAGCGCGAGGGTCTGCGTTACGTCAACCGCCAGCGCGGCGCGGGTACGCGCATCCTGCTCGATTATCTGCTCAAACAGCGCGGTATGTCTTCGACCGCCGTTTACGGCTACAACCGCGAGGAGCCGACGCATATCGCCGTAGCTACGCAGATCGCCAGCGGCAGCGCCGATTGCGGCCTCGGCATCTACGCGGCGGCGCAAGCCTGCGGGCTGGACTTTCTGCCCATTTGCGATGAGGAATATGACTTTCTGATCGACGCGCGCTTCCTTGAGCTGGATCTGGTGCGGCAATTTCTGGCGGTGCTGACCGGCGAGGAATTCGCCGCGCAAGCTGCCGCCGCGGGAGGCTATGATTTAGACGGAGCAGGGCGAATTATCAGCGAGTTCTAATTGAGACGGCTATAACTGCGCCATAGCCGCACCCCGCCCGTCGGCAACTTTGCTGTGCGCCGTGCGGGGATAGCTTGACGCGGGAGCGGGTAACAGAATAAGCTCAGGCATATTACCCAAACAAGAAACGGGTCGGCGCTGTGATGAACAGCAGCGGCCCGTTTTTGCCGTCAATATAATGCTACTGCATTATTATGGAATTCGCCGCCCTCAGCGCGAGGCCGCAACACGGCATGGCACAGCTCCAAGACGGCTTATCGCTACGCTTCTATGCGAATACTGCTCCCGGCGCTCCCCTTGCTGACGATCAGCTTGCGTTCGATGCGCTGCCGCAGCGTATCAACATGGGAGATAATGCCGACCAAACGCTGCGCCGTCCGCAGCTGATCCAAGGCGTCGATGGCCTTATCCAGCGATTCGCCGGACAAACTGCCGAAGCCCTCGTCGATAAACATCGCGTCCAGCTGCACGCCGCCCGCGTGCTGCTGTATCACGTCCGAAAGGCCGAGCGCCAAGGCCAGCGAAGCCTTGAACGATTCGCCGCCGGACAGGGTGCGCACGTCGCGCCGTTTGCCGGTATGATAATCGTGCACGTCCAGATCCAGCCCCATCTGCGCGCGACCCGCGCCCTCCTCGCGGCGCAGCAGCTGATACTGGCCGTCGGTCATGGCGCGCAGACGCTTATTAGCCTCGTTGATTATCTGATCAAAATAAGCGGCCTGTATATATCGCTCAAAGGACAGCTTGCGCCTGGCGTTCAAATTGCCGTTGGCCGTGCGCGCCAGATCGTCATAGCGCAGATACACCGCTGTTTTTTTCTCCAACTGCCGCTGCTCGGCTGCGATACGGCTGCCGATATCGCGATTAGCGCTCAAGCGGCTGTGCAGCTGCTTATCGCTTTGCTCCAACTGCCGCCGCCGCTCCTGCAACTGCTGCTTCTGCTGCTGTAATTGCTGCGTATCGCCGCGCGTCTTGCCCGCGACGTTAGCCCGATGGCTGTCGGCGGCGGCCTGCGCCGCCGTCAGCTGCTGCCGCTGCTCGTCCAGCTGCGCGCGCAGCTGCTCGATGGCCTCCGCCTCCATATACGCCTGCTGATAAGCGCCCGGCGCGGCTAAGCCCGCCGCCTCGGCCTGCAGCCGGTACTCGTCCATAGCCTCGGCCTGCTGCTGTATCGTTTGCTGCAATTGCCGCTGCCTTTCGCCAAGCAGCGCCCGCTGTTCCTGCAATTCCCCCTGCTTGGCGGCGATATCGTCATTGATGCGCGCGCTCTCGCGTTCATGCTGCTCGCTCTGCGTTTGCAAGCGCAGTATCTCCGCCTCAGCTTCCTCGCGGCTATCGTAAGGCAAAGCCTGCCGCATCGTGCTTAGACGCACGGAAACGCTCTCAGCCGCCAACGCTTGCTGCTCGCGCTGCTGCCGCGCCTGCTGTAATTGCTGCTCGCATAAACGCTGCTGCTCGCTCAACTGCACCGTCAGCTGCTGCTGCTCCGTATCGTCAAGCTTATCCGGCAATTCGTCTTGCCCGGCGCGCAAACGGCTGCACGCCTCCTCCGCCGCTGCGATCAGTTGCGGCAGCTCCTGCTGCCGCGCCGCGCCGTCCAGCCCGCTTGCGTCGAGCGCAAGCTGCAATGCTTGCAGCTCGGCTTCGGCGGCGGCGGCGTTATTGCTGCTCAGCTCGGCGGTCTGCCGCGCCTGCTCGGCCTGCTCGCGCGCCGTATCGACCTCGGCCTGACTATAGCGCTCGCCGCTGCGCTCGGCCGGTTGCGGGTGCTCGAGCGCGCCGCATACCGGACAAGGCGCGCCGTCGCGCAAGCCCTCGGCCAGCACGCCGGCCTGATCGCGCAGGAAGGCCGACAGCATTTGCGCATATTGCTCATTCAGGCGGCTGAAGGCGGCGATATCCTGCTCCGCCGTCTGCCGCGCCTGCTCGTATAGCTGCTGCTGCCGCCGGTATTTGTTCAGCGTCTGCTGCTGCGCGCGCAGGGCTTCGGCCATGCTCTCGGCCTGCTGTAATTCGCTCTTGATCCGCTCATATTGCAGCTTATCCGCCGCGATCTGCATGATCTCGTCGTTTGCCGCCTGTAATTGCTGCGCCAAGGTTTCCCGCTGTTGCTCCAGCTCGCTCAGCTCCCGCTCGGCGGCGCTCAATCGCCGCTGCGCGGCCTGCTGCTCGTCGAGCAGCGGCTGCAATCCGTCATAGCTTGGCAAATGGCTGTTTAAGGCCGCCAGCCGCGCCGCCCACTCTTTGAGCAGCGGCTGCTGCTCGCGGCAGCGCTTTTGCTCGTCAAGCAGCGCATTGAGCGCGTCCGACAGCTCGGCCAGCTGCCGCTGCCCCTGCTCGATCTCGCTCTCGCTCTCCTGCTGCCGCCGCCGCAATTCCCCGATCTTCTCCCGCGCCGGACGCAACTGCGCCGCCTGCATCGCCGCCTGCAAACGCCGTTCCGCGGCTGCTTGCTGCGGCTGCCGCGCCTGCAATTGCCGCAACTGCAGCTCCGCCTGCTCCAACTGCGCGAATTGGCCGTTGATCTCGTCGATCGTGGCGATACGCCCCTCCAGCGCAGCTGATTGCTGATCCAGCGCCGCCATTTGCTGCGTCAGCTGCCGCTGCTGCTGTTCGTCGCTGACGCTCAGCCGTTGCAGCAGCTCGATCAGCCGCGCGCTGTGATCGGCGTGCGCGGCTTTTTGCACCTCGGCCAACAGCTGCTGTCCCGGCTGATCGTCAGCCGGACAGGCGATACCCGCCGCGTACTGGCGGATAGCCGCATAATGGCCGTCCAATTCATCGAGCAAGGCCTTGGCTTGCGCCGACAATTCTTCCTCCAGGCGGCGGTAAAGCTCGGTGTCGAAGATGCGACGAAAGATAGCGCTGCGCTCGTCTGTCTTGGCCTGTATCAGTTTGAGAAAATCGCCCTGCGCGATCATCGCGATCTGCGTATATTGCTCGTAATTGACGCCCATCAGCTGCTCGATACGCTCGTTCACCGCCGTCAGCGAGGCGATCACCGCGCCGTCGGGCAGCTTGAGCCAGGCATTGGCCAGCGTCTGCGCCATGCCCTCGCCGCGCAGCTTGCGCCGCATATAGCTGGGGTTGCGGTGCACGGTATAGCTCTGCCCCTGATAGCTGAATTCCAGCTCGACAAAGGTCTCGGTGGCCGCATCGGCATAATCGCTGCGCAGCATTTGCGGCTTGCGCACGCTGCCGCTCGATTCGCCGTACAGGGCGAAGGTGATAGCGTCGAAGATCGTAGTCTTGCCCGCGCCGGTAGCGCCGGTGATGAGGAACAGGCCGCTATCGCCGAACAAGCTAAAATCGACCTCGGTTCGCTCGGAAAAGGGGCCGAAGGCGCTCATCGTCAGTTTAAGCGGCCGCATCAGCGCTCACCCCGCAATCTTTGCAGCAATTCGCTGACGATGATCTCTTTTTCCGGCTCGAGGTCGATGTTCTGCTGTAATTTATAAAAGTCGCGGAACAGCTGCTCGGCGCTTTTCTCCGTGACCGCGTCGGCGGCGGTGCTGCTCTTGATCTCCGCATAGCGGGAATTATCATAATCCAGGCGCATGATGTTCGGATAAACGGCGCGCAGCACGCCCAGCGGGTCGAGCAGATCGGCTTCGTCGGTCAGCGTAACATGCAGATAATCGGCGGTATCGGCCTGCTGATAGACCTCGGGCTGCGTCAGCTGCTCCAGGCTGCCGCGTATCTCGCGCAAATCGCGGCGCGGCGTAAGCGGCAGCAGCTCGATGCGCGGCTCGGCGCCATAATGCAGCTCCACCTCGGTCAGCGACTTTTGCTGCGTCGCCTCGGAAAACGAATACTTGAGCGGCGAACCGGCATAGCGGATATGCGGCGCGCCGATAGATTGCGCGCGATGCAAATGCCCGAGCGCCACGTAATCATAGCCGCAAAACGCGCCGGCGTCGATATTATCCAGCCCGCCGACGCTGATCTGCTCCGAGTCCGAGCGCTCGGGCTGCAGGCCGGCGGCGGTAACGAATTGATGCGCGACCAGCACGTTCAACCGCCCGCTTACGGGCGGCGTGGCTTGCAGCACCGTGCGCAGCGCCTCGTCATAGCTGTCGATGCGCTGCTCGGGATAATAGCGCCGCACCTGCGCGGGGCGGACGAACGGCAACAGCCAGAACAGCGTCTCGCCCTCGCCGTCGGCGATGGCTACCCGCTCCGCCGTACCGCTGAACACGCCGGCAATATGCACGTTTTGCGCGGCCATGATGCGGCTGCCGCAGCCCAGACGCTCCGGCGAATCATGGTTGCCGCTGATCAGCAGCAGCGGCTGGTCGAGGCGCGCCAGCTCGGTTATGAACTGGTCGTAAAGGCTGTAAGCCTCGGCAGCAGGCGCAGCCTTGTCATAAACGTCGCCCGCGATCACTATCGCCTGCGGACGGCGCTCTGCCGCCAGCTCGATGATCTGCCGCAATATATGCTGCTGATCGTCCAGCAGCTCAAACTCATTGAGCCGCTTGCCGATATGCAGATCGGCTAAATGGAAAAAGCGCATATCCTGCCCTCGCCGCTTGCCCGCATGAAACCGCCGTGCTCAAACACGCCGCCTACTCGTCGGCATAATTATCGAAATAGCCCTGGATCAGGATCATCGGCGTACCTTTATCGCCGCTGCCGGAGATCAGATCGGACAGCGAACCGAGCAGGTCGGTGAGGCGGCGCGGCGTAGTGCCCTGCGTCTCCATCTTGCCCGTCAGGTCGGCGTCCTTATGCTCGATCTCGCGCTTGATCGCCTGGCGTAATTCCTCGCCCCGTAAACCGGCGAATTTATTATCGGCCAGGTATTTGAGCTTCAGCTCATTGGGCTGCCCCTCCAGCCCCGGGGTATAGCCGGGCGATACCACCGGATCGGCCAGCTCCCAGATCTTGCCCACCGGGTCCTTGAACGCGCCGTCGCCGTATACCATCACTTGCAGCGTCACGCCGCTTTTCTCATAGATGAGTTTTTGCAGCCGTTCGGCAAACTCGGCGCAATCGCGGGGGAACAGCTTGAGCGTCTGCTCATCGGACTTATTGGAGCCGAGCAGGCCGTAGTCGGCATTATAGCCGCTGCCGCCGCGCGGCGCGCGCATCACGTCGTCCAGCGCGTACACGCTCTTGGCGCCGGCTGCCGCAAGCAAGCGCTTGGAGCGGGCGCGGCTATGTATATCGGCGCACAGTACATGCGGCGTGAATTGCAGTATCCGCCGCGCGTCGTTGGCAAAGACGATCTCGATCTCGCAGCCGTTAGCAGCGGCGATCTGCTTATAGTATTCGACGTAGTCGATTGCGGTGAAGGTATGCGTGCGATAGCCGAACAGCTCGCGATAGCGCGCCTCGCTCAGCACGTCGCGGCAGGGGTCGATACCGGCCGCGTCCACGTCGTCGATGCTGATCAGATGATTACCCACCTCGTCGGCGGGATAGGAGAGCATCAGCCACACCTTGTTCAGCCCGCGCGTGACGCCGGAAAAGACGATGGCGAAACGATTGCGGCTGAGGATAGGAAAGATCACGCCGGCCTCGCCGCCGGGGAATTTGTCGCGGATATCGGCGGCCACGTCGTCGACGCTGACATAATTGCCCTGCGCCCGCGCCACCACCGACTCGGTGATGGTGAAAATATCATTGTCGCGCAGCGTGATCTGCTCGGCGGTCACCGCCTCGATCAGCGTATCCGCCGCGATGCGCGCCAAATCGTCGCCGCTGCGGATGATCGGCGCGCGCAGGCCGCGCGCCACCGTACCGAAATATCTGCTCATAATACCCTCCGTAATAAATATTCGCGAGCCGCCTTACAGCAAGCCCTGCTCCTGCAAGTAGGCAATAGCCGCGCCGAGATGCGGATTGCGTTCAGCGTCGGTGGAATAATAATCGTCGGAGCTGATATCCTCCGTCGTTTCGACAACGATATCCGGCTCGAGGCCCACCTCATGTAGCGAGAAACCGGACGGCGTATAGTAGATGCTGCGCGTATAGCGCAGGCCGCCGCCGCTGGACAAGGGGATGATGCTCTGCGCGATGCCCTTACCGAAGCTGGTAGTGCCGATCAGCAGCGCGCCGCAGCTATCCTTGAGCGCGCCGATCAGCACCTCCGAGGCGGAGGCCGTATATTCGTTTTGCAGCAATATCAGCCGCAGCGAATTGAGCTGACCGTTATCGCCGACGCTCGCAGTCTCGCCAAAAGCCGTCTTCTCAGTAACGATCACCGAGCCCGCCGGCACGAATAGATTGGCGATATTTATCGCCGCCGGCAGCGCGCCGCCGCCATTGGTACGCAGATCAATGATCAGCGTTTCGATCGGCCGCTCGGCGTACAGGCGGTTGAAGGTATCGGCAAATTCGGCGAAGGTATTCTCGGCGAAGCTTTCTATCTCGATATAGGCCACGCCGTAATACTCGGGCAGATTTTCGCCGGTGATATTTGTCACCTCGATGATCTCGCGCGTCATGGTAAAGCTGTGCTGCTCGCCGTCGCGGCTGACGGTCAGCGAGACCGTGCTGCCCTCATCGCCGCGTATCATCTTTGCCGCCTGCTCGGTATCGTCGCCCGGCACAGGCACGCCATCGACGCTGATGATGATATCGCCGGCGAGCAGGCCGGCGCGCTCCGCCGGCGAATCAGCAAACAGCCCATAGATGACAACGCCGCCGTTCTCGTTGATCATGCGAATACCGATGCCGCCGAATTCGCCGTAATAATCCTCAAAGATCATCCGATAATCGTCCTCGTCAAAATAGGCGGCATAGAGGTCGAAATTCTCCTCCATAAGCGCGGCCAACGCGCCGTCCAGCTCGTCCGCATAAGCGGCGACGCTGGGCGCGGGTCCGCTGTGAACCAGCGTCAGGCCGCTGCCGCAAGCAGTCAACGGCAACGCTATGCATATCAATAACAGCAGCAAGGCTCTTTTCACATGATTACCCTCCAACTATATAATTATATTTTACCGCCGCCCAATATGCAAGAAAAAAAAGCCGCCCTATTAGGCGGCGCGCTTTTGGCAGCCTGTTAATGAATGGGATTGCGCTCGATAACCGCGCAGCTTAATAAGAGAGGTAGTTGCCGGGGTCGGTGTGGCTGCCGTTCAATCTCACTTCAAAATGCAAATGATTGCCGGTGGAATTGCCGGTAGTGCCGACATAACCGATAATATCTACCGCGCCGATCACATAATCGCCGACGCTGAAGCCGCCGTAGGCCGACATATGCGCGTACAGGGTCACCAGCCCGTCGCCATGATCGACCATCACCGTTTGCCCATAGCCGCCCAGCCAGCCGACATAGATGATCTTGCCGTCGCCGGCGGCATAGATGGGCGAGCCGCCGTCCGCGCCGATATCAATGCCGCTATGCGTATGATAAACGCCGGTGATCGGATGATTGCGCCCGCCATAGGGCGAGGTGATATTGAAATAGCCCGGCGTGGGCCAGTACAGAGCGCCGCTGAATTTGAGCGAGGAATCTGAGGTCAGCAGCAGCTCGCGTATCATCTCGCCGGCCGCCGCCGCTTCCGCCTCCTCGGCGTCGAGCATTGCTTCCAGCTCGTCCATGCTCATCTGCGCCTGATCCAGCGCCGCCGCCTTGGCAAATTCCAGCTCCGCCAGCTGCTCATGGCGAATACGATAGGATTCCTGCAGCTCGATCAATTCCATGCGCCGCAATTCGAGCGCGGTCTTTTCCTCCTCGATCAGCGCCCGCTCCTCCTCGATGCCGTCCAGCAGCCGCTGGTCGTTTTGCATCAGCATATCTATCATATCGTAGAGCACGATGAAGCTGTCAAAATCGACGCTCTCGAACAGCACGTCAAGCAGCGATATATCGCCGTAAACATAGAGGTCGACCAGCCGGCTCTCCAGCTGCTTCTGCCGCTCCGCCAACCGCTGATTGGCGAGGTCGATCTCCAGGATGCATTCCTCGATCAGCAGATTGGTGCTCTCAATCACCGCCTGCGCCGCCTGCATTTCCTGACCGATGACGGCCATTTCCGCATCCAGCGCGGCGATCTCGGCGCGATAATTGGCGCTGTCGGCCTCGATGCTTTCGATCTCCTGCCGCAGCTCCTCCATACGCTGACGGCTGTTTTGCTGCAGCTCGCGGTATTCCTCGATCGTCATCGGCTCGGATGACGCAGACTCGCTCGCGGCTTGCTGCTCCGCCGCCGTCTCGCTGGCAAATGCCGCGACGCCGCCAAGGAGCAGCGCGCAGCCCAGCAGCAAAACAGCCGTCAGCACTATATATAGAAGTTTGTTGCGCAGATGCTTGACCATTATCTACCCTCTTGCCTATACGTCCATGAACCTGGTCAGCGGTATCACCGCGCCCAGCGCGCCCAGTATCAGACCCGCGCCCAGCGTGAACGCCGTAGCCGTCAGCCAGATCTCAGACAGCGACAGTATGGTGACGAAGGACACGGCGCTATGTATATAGGACGCCGCCGAATTATAGGTGATCAGCACCAGCGTCAGCGCCACCACCGCTCCGGCTACGCCCAGTATCAGCCCCTCGATAAAGAACGGCCAGCGAATGAAGCCATTGGTAGCGCCGACCCATTTCATCACCATGATCTCTTTGCGCCGCGCCATGATCGTCATGCGTATCGCCATCGCGATCAGCACCACGGCGGCTACGCCGAGCAGCGCCATGATCGCCAGCCCCACCTGACGCAGGGTAGCGGTCAGCGCAAACAGCTTCTCTACCGTATCCTGACCGTAGCGCACCGTATCCACGCCGGCTATCGTTTGCAGCTCCTCGGCAATAGCGGCTACCTGCTCGGTGCTCTCAGCGGTGATCGAATAGCGGAAGGGCAGCGGATTAGCACCGCCCAGCGTGGCCTGGAGATCAACGCCGCCGAAACGCTCCTCTAACTCGCTCAAGCCCTCAAGCTTATCGGTGAATTCCAGCTCCGCCACGCCGTCTATCCATTTGATCTGCTTCTCGATCTCCGGCAGCTCGGCTTCGGTGACCTCCTGAGCCAGATAGGCGACCACGCGCACGTCGCTTTCGATGCGCTCGGCGTTGGCGTTGAGATTGACCAGCAGCAGCCAGAAAAAGGCGCAGAGGAACAGCGAGATGGTGATGGTCATGATCGCGGCAAAGGTCATCCAGCCGTTTTGCAGCATCGACTTGGTAGCCTGCGGGAATACATAGCGGAACGACGAGGCTTTCATAGCGCCCACCCCCCAACCGCGTCGGATATCACGCGCCCCGCCGACAGGGTGATAACGCGCTTGTTCAGCCGGTCGACTATCGACTTGTCATGCGTTGCCATGACCACGGTGGTGCCGCCGGCATTGATCTTGAGAAACAGCTCGATCAGCTCGTCCGAGGTGCGCGGGTCGAGGTCGCCGGTCGGCTCGTCGGCAAAGAGGATCAGCGGATTATTGATAATGGCGCGCGCCACCGCCACCCGCTGCTGCTCGCCGCCCGACAGATGCATAACGTTATCGTTCTCGCGCCCCGCCAGACCGACCTTGGCCAGTATCGCCGGCACGCGCTCCTTGATCTCCGGCCACGGCCGCTCCACCGCCTTCAACGCGAAGGCGACATTATCGAATACCGAGCTGCGCTCCATCAGGCGGAAATCCTGAAACACCACGCCGGTATTGCGGCGCAGGCGCACGATCTCCGAATTGGACAGCCGCAGCGCCGAACGGCCGTCGATCAGTATTTGACCGGCGGTGGGCATTTCCTCGCGAAACAGCAGGCGGATCAGCGTCGATTTACCGGCGCCGGACGCGCCGGTGAGAAAAACAAATTCGCCGAAATCAATGGAGATATTGATATTGGCCAAAGCGACGATGCCGTTTTTATAGGTTTTGCCGACATTGACTGTTTGCAGCAGCATATCTGTCTCCCTGATAGTTGCTTCCGCAACGCCGCGCGGCGGCGGTTTTTGTTCCGTCCGCTCCGGCGCGCATGGCCTGTGCAGCTAATTCTACCATAACCGCTGACGCGGTTATTGCTGGCCTTTCCCTGACGGGAAAGCCTCAGCTATAAAATAGGCGCTCAGCCTGCGAAATCAAAGATTTCGGGCTGTGCAGCTATTCTACCATATATAGTATATCTCAACAACTTATTTTTCGACATATACAGTCTATTTCCTTTTATCCACAATAATTTCACCTTTTCTCCACCTGTTTTCCACATTTTGGCGGCGGCAACGGCAGCATAATAATCACTCTTGTTTTTGCCGTGTATTTGTCATATAATGTTTTGTATAGCAGAATTATAATTCATAATCACTATATATTATATAGGAGGCTATGTACTGATGAGACGTTATTCAGAAAAGATGGATCGCTTGGTCGGCAGCGTGATCCGCGAAATATTCAAAATGATGGCCGATCCCCAGATCATCTCGCTGGCAGGCGGTTCTCCGGCCAAGGAGTCCTTCCCCGTGGAGACGATACGCGAGATCGCCGATAAGCTGATCGCCGAAAACCCGGTGCAAATGCTGCAATACGGCGTTACCTGCGGCCATATGCCGCTGCGCGAGGCTTATATCGAGCATATGCTCAAGCCCAAGGGCATACAGGCCGAGGTCAAGAACGTCCTCACCTGCACCGGCTCCGGACAGGGCATCTATTTGATCTGCGACGTTTTTGTCGATAAGGGCGACGCCATACTCGTTGAATCGCCGACCTTCCTCTCGACGCTGAACGTGCTGAACAAGATCGGCGCGCGGCTGATACCGGTATCCACCGATGAGAACGGCCTGATAGTCGAAGACCTTGAGGCCAAGATCAAGCAGTATAACCCCAAGATGCTCTACACCATCCCCACCTTCCAGAACCCCAGCGGCCGCACCATTCCCGCCGCCCGCCGCCGCCGCATCGCCGAGCTGTCCGCCGAATATAACATGATCGTGCTCGAGGACGACCCCTATGGCGAGCTGCGTTTCCGCGGCGAGGCCGTGCCGCCGATCAAGTCCTTTGACGCCGCCGGCAACGTGATATTGCTCAACAGCTTCTCCAAGATCATCGCCCCCGGCATCCGCGTCGGCGCGATGTGCGCCGCCGACGATATCATCCAGAAGATCGAGCTGGTCAAGCAAGGCGCGGATACGCATACGCCGACGCTGACCCAGGCCATCTGCGCCGAATACCTGAATCGCGGCCTGCTGCCCGCGCATCTGGACGAGGTGGCCGATATTTACCGCGTGCGTCTGGACGCGATGCTCGACGGTATGGCCAAGCACTTCCCCGCCGGCTGCAAATACACCAAGCCCGAGGGCGGCCTGTTCGTCTGGACCGAGCTGCCGGGCGATATCGACTGCTCGGAGCTGAATAAGAAAGCGATCGAGAAGCATAAGGTAGCCTTCGTCCCCGGCTCGCCCTTCTGCGTCGATCCGGCCGACGGCAAGCATTGCCTGCGCCTCAACTTCTCCTCCTCCAACGCCGAGCAGATCAGCCTTGCCATCGAGCGTCTGGGCGGCCTGATCCAATCGGAGCTGTAAGGCCAGGCACGACCTCCTCGACACATAGCAAACGGCGCCGCTTTTGCGTCAACAAATAGCGGCGTCGTTTTTTTGTATGGATTTTTATGAAAAAATTTTCAAAAAGGGCTTGCATTTTTATGCGGGTGAATGTATAATATCAGCATATTCCGCGCAGATTTGCGTATAAATTTATATTAATTATACATTCAGGAGGCTTTACCATGTCTTACAAAGTTGACAAGAACAGCATCAAAAAAGTAGCTCTCGCTTATTCCGGCGGTCTGGACACCTCGGTGATCATCCCCTGGCTCAAGGACAATTATCATTGCGAGGTGATCGCCATTTGCGGCGACGTCGGGCAAAACGACGATATGGCGGCTCTGGAGAAGAAGGCTCTCGCTTCCGGCGCCAGCAAATGCTATATCGGCGATCTGACCGAGGAATTCATCACCGATTACATTTATCCGACGCTCAAGGCCGGCGCGGTATATGAGGGCAAATACCTGCTTGGTACCGCGATGGCGCGTCCGCTGATCGCCCGCTATCTGGTGGAGATCGCGCTCAAGGAGAATTGCGACGCTATCTGCCACGGCTGTACCGGCAAGGGCAACGATCAGGTGCGTTTCGAGCTGGGCATCAAGGCCTTCGCCCCGCAGATGAAGATCATCGCGCCGTGGCGCGAATGGGAGCTGACCTCCCGCGATAAGGAGATCGACTACGCCGAGGCGCATGGCATCCCCATCCCCGTGACCAAGAAGGACCCGTACAGCCGCGACTGCAATATCTGGCATATCTCGCATGAGGGCGCGGATCTGGAGAACCCCTGGAATCAGCATAAGCAGGGCTTGCTGCAATTCTGCGCCGAGCCGGAGCAGGCGCCGGATCAACCCGAATTCCTGGTGCTCGACTTTGAGCAGGGCATACCGGTCAAGCTGAACGGCGAGGCCTTAGGCCCGATCGAGATGCTGACCAAGCTCAACGCCATCGGCGCCAAGCACGGCGTAGGCGTAGACGATATGGTGGAGAACCGTCTCGTGGGCATGAAATCGCGCGGCATTTACGAAAACCCCGGCGGAACCATTCTCTATGCGGCGCATAAAGCGCTGGAAAGCATCACTCTCGACCGCGACACCGCTCATTACAAAGAGCAGATCGCGCTTAAATACGCGGAAATGGTCTATTACGGCCAATGCTTCCTGCCGCTGAAGAAGGCGCTCGACGCTTTCGTCGACGTTACTCAGGAGCATGTCAGCGGTACCGTCAAGGTCAAGCTGTATAAAGGCAGCGTCTTCCCCGCCGGCGTACAAAGCGAGCATAGCCTCTATGACGAGGAGCTGGCGACCTTTGGCGAGGATGAGATCTACGATCAAAGCGATTCCGCCGGGTTCATCAACCTGTTCGGCCTGCCGCTGACGATGCTGGCCTTGCGCAACGCCAAGCTCAAATAGTTTGCTCCGCAGCGCATAGCAAAAGCCCTGTCCGATACGGACAGGGCTTTCTGTTCAACTTTAGTGAGTAGCGAACGCAAAGCGTTCGCTACAAAAAACCGCCCGC
>JAUNBC010000022.1 GCA_030527285.1 Bacillota bacterium
GCGCCATAGCCAAGTGGTAAGGCAGAGGACTGCAAATCCTTTACCCCCGGTTCAAGTCCGGGTGGCGCCTCCATGCTTTTGCCGGAGTGGCGGAACTGGCAGACGCACAGGACTTAAAATCCTGCGGTAGCGATACCGTACCGGTTCGACCCCGGTCTCCGGCACCATCGGCACAGCCTTAATTTTCGTCCTGTCAGCTTATCAGTAACAGCCGGAATTAGGGCTTTGTTTTTTTCATGCGTAAGAAATGGGGGGAGTATATGCAGCCTTTATTGATTTTGATCGGCATTTTGCTGGTGGCGCTGGTGGCTTTGTTTTTCAGCAACCCCAGCAAGGGCAAGTATAAGGACCCGACCGAGAATATCGAGCCCTGGCCTTATACAAGGAAGGATCGTATGATCAACGATACCGAGTATCTGTTCTATCAGGCGCTGTGCAATTATATCGGCGACCGCGCCGTGGTCATACCCAAGACGCGCGCGCTTGATCTGGTCGATCTGCCGGCCAAGGATAAATACAAGGAGCTGTATCACTTTCGCGCGGTCAAGAAATATACCGACTTTGTGATCTGCGAGCCGGTGCAGCTATGGACGATCTGCGCGGTGCTGTTTGACGACTCCTCCTTTGATGAGGACGCGAAGAAAGACCATTTGGGCCGCGATATCTGCCGCATCCTTACCTCGGCCGATATACCGTTTGTCCGCATCGCTGCCGAGGAATATTATGAGGACAGCGACTTTAAGGCCATCGACGAAGTATTGAATGACTTTTACGCCGACGAAAGAAAAACCGTCGGGAAATAACGGACAGCATAAAACGCCGCCCAAGGCGGTGCAACTTAGGGAGGCGTCGGTTTTCCGCAACTTAATCAAAAAGCCCTGTGCAAACAGGGCTTTTTCTTATGCGGAAAACTACGCAGTATTTCTGCGGCGAGAAATTTTGGTGCAGGGCAAGGCGCAAAGCGCAGCAATAGACGGAGCCTATTGCGAGCATTTGCAACGCCGCACTGTGCCGAAAGAGCCGACGCAGAAACGATGTATCCCTAAGGCGCGCCGCCTAATAGCGGCGTTTTTTTGTTGGCAGGGGAGCGGGTAAAAGCGCGGTTCATGGCTGGTCGCTATGCTTTTTCGGGTCATTGATGCGCCGGTAAGCCCGTTCTTTTTGCGGCTTCGGCTTGTCCAGGCCGTATTCCTCCATCTTGGCGGCGGTTTGCTTGCGCAGCTTGTAGTTTTGATAATGCTTGACCCAGTCATTGGTGACCAGCGTGATGAAGGCGATCAGCGCCGTTATCCCCGCAAGGAAGAACAGCCCCAGTCCGCAGGCGATGCCGAGCGCCGCCAGCAGGAAGATCGCCGCCGCTGTGGTGATGCCATGCACGTTTCCGGCCGGCGCTTTCCAGATAATGCCGGCGCCGATGAAGCCGATACCGGTCAATACGCCGACCACCAGCCGCGCCGGATCGGCGTTGGGGTTGAATTGCGGCACGCCGACGAAGCCGTAGGCGGAGATCATCGCGACCACGCAGGCGGACAGGCAAACCAGTATATGCGTGCGCGCGCCCACGGGCTTGGCGCTGTGCTTGCGCTCCAGGCCGAGCACAAAGCCGATCAGCGTCGCCGCCAGCAGCCGCAGGACGATATCGTTATAGGTGATGGACATTTCGCCTAAACTCATCTAACGCTCCTTGTTAATGACGGTCAAGCAGCTTTGCGCTTTAATTCATTGTACTATCAGCGTCAACCGCTTGTCAAGCGGGAACAAAAAAAGCGCCGCCGCCGTCTTAAGCACAAATCCGATAGGAAAATGCTGCTTGGGGAGCGAATATACATGAGCAATATCTATTTAGCCCAGGCATACTATCAGAAAAGGAGCTAACGATGAACGCAGTGATGAAAAAGACGGCGCGCGACGCCATCTCTCCGGCTGAGCTGCCGGAAGAGGTGCTGATACGCCGCGCTGCCGAGGGCGATATCGTCGCCTTTGAGTACCTGCTGGCCGCGCATCAGCGCCGCATCTATAATATCGGCCTGCGTATGCTCGGCAATGCGGAGGACGCCGCCGATATGACGCAGGAGGTGCTGCTGAAGATCTATCGCAGCCTGCCTTCTTTTCGCGGGGACGCGGCTTTTTCTACCTGGGTATATCGCATCAGCGTCAATACCTGCCGCGATATGCTGCGCTCGGCCTATAAGCGCCGCGAGCGCATTTTCTCTGATTTTAGCTCCGCCGATGACGACGACCGCGAGATCGACGTCGCCGATTATTCGGCGCTGCCTGACGCGCAAATGCTTGACCGCGAGGACGACCGCTATCTGCTGGAGTTGATCAACGGCCTGACGCCCAAGTACCGTATCGTGATGGTGCTGCGTGAAATATCGGGGTTAGGCTATGCGGAGATCGCCGAGTCGGCCGGTATTTCTATCGGCACGGTCAAATCGCGGATCAACCGCGCGCGCGCTGTGATGCGCAAGCGTTTGCTGGCTGATGCGGAGTCGTATCCGCAAGCGCAGCGCCTGATAGACGAAGGGGGTGCTAAATAGTGAATTGCATAGATGCGGAAAAGTTATTCAGCGAATATATAGAAGGCAGTCTTGAAGCCGGACAACAGGCGCAATTTGAGCAGCATTTGAGCGAATGCGCCGGCTGCCGCCGCCAATTAGCGGCGGAGCGCGGCCTGCATCAAGCCTTGTCCACGGTCGGCGAGGCGGAATTGCCCGAGGGTTTTAAGCAGCGCGTCCACCAGGCGCTGATGGCCGAGGCGGCGGAGCGCCAACGCAAGCCGGCGGCCAAGCGCGCTTGGGTTCGGATAATGGCCACCGCCGCCGCCTGTCTGGTACTGCTGTTCGGCGCGTCGGCGCTGTTAGGCAGGGTTGGCAGCGATACGCCCGCAGCAGAGCCGCAGGCTGCTGATTATGCCGCGTCCGTCGAAACGTATGATATGGCGACGGATGAAGAGATGGCGATCGAAGAGCCGGTGATGGAGGCCGAGATGGGCGACGGCGCGCTGACCGGCGCGAACGACAGCCGCATGGCTAACGCCACCGCGTCCATGGAGCGCAAGATCATCAAAAACGCCTATATCTCGCTCGAGGTGGACGACCTGAACAACGCCTATCAGACGATAGAGCAGATGGCGGTCAATTACGGCGGCTACGTGGTATCGGGCAATCGCTGGAAGGATAGCGACGGCGTTTACCGCAACGGCTATATCGAGATCCGCGTAGACGCCGAGGCGCTGACCGCGGCGGTAGGCGAGCTGGGCGAGCTTGGTTCGCTGGATAGCGAGGAATATTCCAGCTCGGACGTGACGATGGAATACTATGATATCGCCGGCCGTCTGGAGCAGTATCAGAGTCAATTGACGCGGCTGAATGAGCTGTACGCGCAGGCTACCGTGCTCAGCGAGATATTGGAGATCGAGAGCAAGATCAACGAAGTTAATATCAATATCGACAGCTTGCAGGGGATGATCAACTACTATGACCAGATGACCTCGCTGTCGCTGATCAGCATCAACCTGTATACGCCACGGCAATACACGCAGACGCTGGACCCGCAAGGCTTTGAGGGGCTGTGGCAGGACGCTAAGGAAGGCTTTATCAGCGGCCTCAACGCCTTCTGCGATTTTATCGCCTGGATAGTGGTGGGCATAGTCAGCCTGCTGCCGTTCCTGCTGCTGATAGCCATAGCGGTAGTTGTGATAGCGGCGATCGTCCGCCGCCGCCGTAAGCGCAAAGCGGAGCGCGCATAAAGCCGATTGCCAAGCCTAAGCCGCGCCGCTAAAGCACAAAAAAGCCTCGCATAGCGAGGCTTTTTTGTGCTTTTATAGACGGCTGGGGAGGCGCTATACGATAATGCAGATCAACCCGCCCCCGCTTTCATTGACGATGCGCTGCAGGGTATCGGCTAATTTGACCTGCGCCTGCTCCGGCATACGGCACAGCTTGCCGGATATGCCTTCCTGCACTAACTCATGCAGCGATTTGCCAAAGACGTTGGTATCCCAGATCTTGGCCGGATCATCCTCGAACTCATTGGTGATATAGCGCACCAGCTCCTCGCATTGCTTCTCCGTGCCGATCAGCGGCGTGATCTCGGTGGAGATATTGGTGCGGATGATATGATAGCTGGGCGCGGAGGCGCGCAGCCGCACGCCGAAATGCCCGCCCTGCTTGATCAGCTCCGGCTCCTCCAAATACATCTCGTCGATACGCGGCGTGACCACTCCGTAGCCGCCGGCATATACTTCCTCCATAGCCTGCGCCATCTTGTTCCATTCGCGGGAGGCGCGGCTGTATTTCTGCATCAGCTTGAGCAGCGTATGCTCGCCCTCGATATCCTCGCCGGCGATCTCCGACAGCACGCGGTCGAACAGGCCGTCGGCGGCGGACACCGCTACCTGCGCCACGCCGCTGCCCAGCTCCAACGAGCTTAGAGCCACCTCGCCGGTCAGCCCCTCCAGCGCCAGTCCCTCGATCAGCCCGCCGATATCGCGCACCTTTTTTACCCCGTTCATCGCCTCGGAGATGCCGGCTGACAATTGCTGGCGCAGCGGATGCGCGTCCTCCAGCTCCTCGACCCAGCGCGGCAGCGAAACGGAGACCTCGCGTATCGGGAACTCATAGAGCGCGGCGTGGAGCAGATTGTAAATATCCTCCTCATCCATGGCCGTCGCGTCCAGCGGCAGCACCGCCACCTGATAGCGTTCCGCTAACTGTTCGGCCAGCTCCAGCGCTTCCTCGGCCTCAGGCTGCGCGCTGTTGAGCACGATCACGAACGGCTTGCCGATATCCTGCAATTCGTCGATCACGCGCTCCGCCGCCGGCATATAGCTTTGCTGGGGGATATCGCCGAAGCTGCCGTCGGCCAGCATTACCACGCCGATAGTGCTGTGCTCGTCGATGACCTTGCGCGTGCCGATCTCCGCCGCCTCGGCAAAGGGCAGCGGCTGATCGCTCCATGGCGTATTGACCATGCGCGGCCCATCCTCGTCCTCAAAGCCTTGCGCGCCGTCTACGGCATAGCCGACGCAATCGACGAGCCGCACGCGCATCTCTATGCCCTCGCCTAATTGTATGTTCACCGCCTCCGCCGGTACGAATTTTGGCTCCGCCGTCATCACCGTGCGTCCGGAGCCGCTTTGCGGCAGCTCATCGACAGCCTGTGCGCGTTGATAGGAATCTTCGATATTGGGAAGGACCATAGATTCCATAAAGCGCTTGATGAAGGTGGATTTGCCGCTTCTGACCGGCCCCACAACCCCCAAATAGATATCGCCGCCGGTGCGCTCGGCTATATCTTTTGCCACATCAAATTTCTCCACTACTCTCCCTCCCTTATATTGGTCGTCTGGTAAAAGCTTTCTTTATTAGATATGAGCGGGGGAGGGGTTTTATGCCGCTGCGCAAAAAAAGAGAGACGCTAAGGCGGTACGCCTTTAGCGTCTCTCTTTTAAGTAAGAAACGAAACGCTTATTTGCCGAATTGGGCGTCGTTGTTGCCCGAGTCGGTGGTCCACATTTCCAGCATGTTGATCGGGTCATTGAAGTCAGCGATCCAGCCGTTACGCGCGATGCCGAAGTTACCGGCTTTACGCTCTTGCAGGAACACGTCCCAGTCAATGGATTTGATCGACATGTCGATGCCGATAGCGGCGAAGTCCTGCTGCATGCACTCGGCGATCGCGATATGACCGGAGGTCTCATTGGTCAGGTACTCGAAGCTGATCGGAGTGTCGGCGGAGAGCATACCGTTCTCGAATACGAAGCCGGCGGTCTCCAACAGGGCGATAGCGGCCTCAACGTCAGGCTCCTCGGCGAAATAGCCGTCGCCTATCGGATAGGTGTAGTCGGCGTCGTTGGTCTTGAATACGCCGCCCTGGCCGTCCAGCATACCGGCGGGGATGAACGAGGTGGCGATCTGCTGACCGGTCTGGCCGACGGTGTCAATGATGTACTGACGGTCGATCAAAGCGGAGAGGCCAAGACGCATCGCGGCGGCCTGATCAACAGTCATACCCTCGAAAAGCGGAGAATTGACGTTGAAGATAACATAGTAGGTGCCCAGCTCGTCAACGATATAGAATTCCGGATCGGAGAGCAGGGTAGCGATCTCATCGGTAGGAACGGTGTCGATGAAATCAAGATCGCCGGCGCGATAGGCGGCATAGATGGCGGTATCGTCAGCGGAGAGCATGAATTCGAGGCGCTCCAGCTTGACGTTATCGGCGTCATAGTAGTAGGGGTTCTTGACATAGACCATGCTCTCATCATGTACCCAGCTCTCGAGCACGTAAGCGCCGGAGGAAACGAAACCGGCCTCGGTGGCCCAAGCGCCCGCGTCGATGATCGCGCCGGACTCATCCATGTAGCCCTCGGCAGCTTCGATATTCTCCTGCTGGAGAATGAAGAAGGTCGGGAAGGCGCACAGATCGAGGAAATAGGCGCAAGGAGCGGCCAGCGTGACCTGGAATTTGCCGTCAACATTGGCAACGGCGATATCGCCGGTGTCATAGCCGACAATGCCGTTGAACATGTAGGCATAGTCAGCGGCGGTTTCCGGATTAGCGGCGCGCTTCCAGGAATAAACAACGTCATCCACGGTGAGGTCGGAGCCGTCGGAGAACTTCAGACCCTCTTTGAGGGTGAAGGTCCAGACCAGGCCGTCTTCGGATACTTCATAGCTCTCGGCGGCAGCCGGAACCAACTCATTATTGGCGTTATAGGTGTAGAGGCCGATGAAGGAGTTGGCAGCCAGGCAAGCGCCGTCCACGGAGCTGTTCAGCGCCGGGTCAAGACGGTCGGGCTCAGAAGCGAGGTTGATGCGCAGGCTGGTGGCGTCGCCAAAAGTCGCGTTCATGAAGTACTTGGTGCCGTAAGCGGTGGCATAGAAGCCTTCGATGCCATCTCTCATCATGTAAATATCATTGTAATAATAGATCGGGCAGATCGCGCCGGTGGCCATCAGGATGTCCTCAGCCTGATGCATCAGAGCTTCACGCGCGGCAAAGTCGGTGGAAGCCTTGATCTCGGCGATCAGGTTGTTGTACTCGGTCCAATCCGGAGCCGGGCCTTCAGCCGCCGCGGGATCATCGACGGGCTCTTCTTCGGCGGGAGCCGCGCAGGCGACCATAGCCAGAGCTAACATAGCGATAACGAGCAGCAATAAGAATTTTTTCATGTAACACATTCCTCCCTTTTCAATATACTTCAAAAATAAAGCGCTGCTATTTATAAATGCCGCTGTCGAAACATTGGCAATTATAACGGTAAGTATGTGAATTTTATGTGAACTTGTTCCTTAACTATACAGTAAACCCCGCCGTTTGTCAATCGCGCTTATAGACGCTGTATGCCGGGGCAGTTTTATTTATTCCAGCAGGCGACCATATGACCGCCGCCGCGATCGGTTAACGGCGGTATTTCCGCCGCGCATTGCTCGGTGGCAAAGCGGCAGCGGGTGCGGAAGGAGCAGCCGGACGGCACGTTGAGCGGCGAAGGTACGTCGCCCTCAAGGATGATGCGCTGGCGTTTGCGCGCCTCTCTGGGGTCGGGCAGCGGCACCGCCGAGAGCAGCGATTGCGTATAGGGATGCAGCGGGCTATTATTTATGTCGCGCGTGGCGGCGCGCTCGATGATACGACCCAGATACATTACCGCGACCTCGTCGCTCATATGATTGACCACTAAAATATCGTGGGCGATGAACAGATAGGAGAGGCCGAGTTTTTGCTGCAAGTCCTTGAACATATTGATGATCTGCGCCTGAATGGAAACGTCCAGCGCCGATACCGATTCATCGCAGACGATGAATTGCGGGTCCACGGCCAGCGCGCGGGCAATGCCGATGCGCTGCCTTTGACCGCCGGAGAATTCATGCGCATAGCGGCGCGCATGCTCGGAGCTGAGGCCGACCAGGCTCATCAGCTCGGCGATGCGCTCGTCGCGCTCCTTCTTGTTGGCGTACATACGATGCACGTCCAGCGGCTCGCCGATAATATCGGCCACGGTCATGCGCGGATTGAGCGAGGAATAGGGGTCTTGAAACACCATCTGCATCTTTTTGCGCAGCTCGCGGATATTCTTGTGCTCGATCTCCACGCCGTCAAACAGCACGCGCCCGCCGGTAGGCTTATACAGATAGAGCATTGAGCGGCCGACCGTGGTCTTGCCGCAGCCGGATTCGCCGACCAGACCCAGCGTTTGCCCGTGCTTGATATTGAAGGAAACGTCGTCTACCGCCTTGAGCGGCGTGGTGGCGAACAGGCCGGTCTTGATCTGAAAATATTGCTTGAGGTTTTGCACCTCTACCAGATAATCATTCATCGGCGGCCTCCTTGCGCGCTTGCTGCTCAAGCAGTTTCTTGACGTTCACCCAACAGGCGGCATAATGGTTCTCGCCGACCTCCAGCTCCTCGGGCGGCTGCTCGATGCAGATATCCATGGCTGCGTCGCAGCGTGAGGCAAAAGCGCAGCCGGCCGGCATATTCAGCAGATCTATCGGTGAGCCGCCGATCGGCTGCAGGCGGTCTTTGGCCTGTGTGGAGCTGGGGATGGAGCGCAGCAGGCCTTTAGTGTATTCATGCTGCGGGTCATAGAAGATATCGTCGGCGCTGCCGCGCTCGCAAACGCGGCCGGCATAGAGAACGATGATCTCATCGCACATATCGGCGATCACGCCCAGATCGTGGGTGATGATGATGATCGCCATACCCAGCTTCTTTTGCAGCTCCTGCATCAGCTCGAGTATTTGCGCCTGAATGGTCACGTCCAGCGCCGTGGTCGGCTCGTCGGCGATCAGCACGTCCGGCTCGCAGGCCAGAGCCATGGCGATCATCACGCGCTGGCGCATGCCGCCGGACAGCTCATGCGGGTATTGCTTGACCCGCCGCTCAGGCTCATTGACGCCGACTAAGGTCAGCAGCTCCACGGAGCGCTGGCGCGCTTCGCTGCGGCTGCGTTTGGTATGCAGCAGTATCGCTTCCTCGATCTGATTGCCGATCGTATATACCGGATTGAGCGAGGTCATCGGGTCCTGGAATATGATGCTGATCCGCGCCCCGCGGAAATCATGCATTTGCTTTTTGGAGAATTTGAGCACGTCCTCGCCCTTGAACAGGACCTGACCGGCGGTGATGCGGCCGGGATCGACGAGTATGCGCAATATCGAATAGGCGGTGACGCTTTTGCCGGAGCCGGACTCGCCGACTATACCCAGCACCTTGCCCTTTTCCAGCGTAAAGGATACGCCGTTTACTGCCTGTACCTCGCCGGCGTCGGTAAAGAAGGAGGTATGCAGATCTTTTACTTCCAGCACATAATCGCTCATTATCTCTACCTCCTTAATTTGGGATCGAACGCGTCGCGCAGCCCGTCGCCCAGCAGGTTGAAGGACAGCACGATCAAGCAGATCATTGAGGCGGGGAATACGAGCTTGTACGGATAGCTCTGCAAGCCCTCGCGCGCCGCGTTGGCCAGCGAGCCGAGCGAGGGCATCGGCGCTTGCACGCCCAGCCCGATGAAGGAGAGGAAGCTCTCGGTAAAGATAGCCGAGGGTATTTGCAGCGCCGTGGCGATGATGATCACCGAGATGCAGTTGGGCAGGATATGCTTGCGAATGATGCGGCCGGTGCTGGCGCCGACCGAGCGCGCGGCCAGCACATACTCGTTCTCCTTGATCGTCAGTATCTGCCCGCGTACCAGACGCGCCATGCTCACCCAGTACAGCAGGCCAAAGACGATGAAGATCGAGAGCATATTGGTGCCGATCTTGGCTAAGAAAGGTATGCCCTTGATCAGCGTGGACAGCGTTTGATCGAGCACCACCTGCAGGAGAATGATCATCAGCAGGTCGGGCAGCGAGTAGATGATGTCGACGATACGCATCAGTATCAAGTCGACTTTACCTCCCAGATAGCCGGATATAGAGCCGTATAGCAGGCCTATGATCAGCACGATCAGGCTGGCGAACAGGCCGACGATCAGCGATACGCGCGTGCCGTATATGGTGCGGATGAAATAATCGCGGCATAGATGATCGGTGCCGAAGATATGGGGGAACAGCTTTTCGCCGGTCTCCTCCATATACTGCTGCTCCAGCTCGGAGTAGGTGAAGGGCGCCAAATTCTTGGCGCCGCGGTCGCGCGTGCCGTCGATGGTGATCATTTCCTCGTAGCCGTAGGGTACGATAAACGGCGCGAAAATGATCATCAGCACGATCAGCAGCAGCACGATCAAGCTGCCCATGGCCAGCGGATTTTTAGACAGCTTGCGCATACCGTCCTTGAAAAAGGTGGTCGATTCGCGCATGACGTCGGTTTGCTTTTTGGCTTCGTCCGAGGCTAAGTTGAATTTCGACAGATCGACCTGCGTTGACAGGAGCGTTTTTTTGAACGGTTTATTCTCGGTCATTATCGCACCCCCGCCTATTCAAACTTGATTTTCGGATCGACGAGCTTGTAAATAAGATCGCAGATCAGCATCATGATCACCATCAGCACCGCGAGGAATATCGTCGTCGCCATGATCACCGGGTAATCGCGGTTGGTGATGCCGGTGACGAATTTGGAGCCGAGTCCGCCGATGGTGAATACCGTCTCCACCACCAGCGAGCCGGTGATGATATAGGCGGTCAGCGGGCCGACGTAGGTGATGACCGGTATCAGCGCATTACGCAGCGCATGCTTGAAGATGACCTTCCATTCGGCCACGCCCTTGGAGCGGGCGGTGCGTATATAGTCCTGGCCGAAAGCGTCGAGCATACTGGTCTTGGTCAGGCGCGTTATGTAGGACATCGGATAGAGAGCCAGCGCGATGATCGGCAATATGTAGCTGGGGTTTTCGATGCTCCATACCGGCAGCCAATGCAGCAGCAGGCAGAATACCAGCAGCAGTATCGTCGCCAGGACAAAGCTGGGCACGGCGACGAACAGCGTGGTAAAGAAGATGATCACCCTGTCCGGCCATTTATTACGGAACAGCGCGGCGATAGCGCCGAAAATTATGCCGGGAATGACCGCGAAAACGATAGCCAGCCCGCCCAGCTTGGCGGAGATAGCGAAGCTTTCCTGTATCAACGACATGATATCGCGGCCGCTTTTCAGCGAGATGCCGAAATCGCCGTGCGCTATATCGTCCAGATAGATCAGGAATTGCTTCCATACCGGCTGGTCGAGATGATGCCGCGCCTCTAATACTCTTTGCACGGCCGGGTCGGGAGCTTTCTCCGAGTCGAACGGACCGCCGGGTATGGCGTTCATCGTGAAAAAGGTGATGGCGATAATGATAAACACCGTCAGTATCGCCAGCCCTGTCCGCTTAACGACGTATTTCCACATAGGCGTCTCCTGTCTTTATGGCATATTGTGAAGTTATGATATTTTGACCGTATTTTGCGATACGGAATTAGAGCCTATTTGTCATTATAAAGGAAGCAGGGAGCTTTGTCAACGAATAACTATACATAGAAAGTAAAAAGCAGGGCTTGCGTGTATGCAAGCCCTGCATAGAGTTACTGGTAAAAACTGTCTTTTGTCTGCTAATATATTTCTTCGGCCGCTTTGGCTCTGGTCATCAGCGCCCACATCGCCTCGCGCGGCGAGCGGCCTTCATATAGCATATGATAGATCTGATCGGTGATCGGCATATCGACGTGATATTTCTCCGCCAGATGATAGGCGGCCTCGGTAGCGTAAACGCCTTCCACCACCATCGCCATATCGTCCACTACCTGATTCCATGGACGGCCATGGCCGATCTCGCGTCCGGCGCGATAATTGCGGCTGTGATGCGAGGTGCAGGTCACTACCAGATCGCCGATGCCGGCCAGCCCGGAGAAGGTGGCCGGATTAGCGCCCATCGCCACGCCGAGGCGGGTGATCTCCGCCAGCCCGCGCGTGATCAGCGCGGCCTTGGCGTTATCGCCCTGACCCAGGCCGTCGATCACGCCCGCGCCCAAAGCGATGATATTCTTCACCGCGCCCGCTACCTCCACGCCGATGATATCGTTGTTGGTATAGACGCGGAAGGCGGAGGACATGAACGTATCCTGCACGACCTGCAAGGCTTCGGGATCGTCGCCGGCCACCACCACCGTGGTGGGCAGGTTGCGCGCCACCTCCTCGGCATGGGAGGGGCCGGACAGCGTCACTACCGGGTTATTGGGGAATATTTGCCGCAAAACCTCGGAGATACGGCTGTGACCGCCGGGGACAAAGCCCTTGGCCGCTGATACCAGCACCGTATGCGGGCGGATGAACTCGGCGGCCTGTTCGGCTACCGATTTGATCGCCGGCGAAGGCACGGAAAAGACCACCAGCTCCGCCGACTTAACGCCGGAGATATGCTTGGAGATCAGCAGATCGGGCGGCAGCGCCACGCCGGGAAGAAAGACCTTGTTCTCGCCGTCTTTGAGCAGCGCTTCGACATGATCGCCGTCCCATGACCATAGCGAGACGTTATGCCCGTTATAGTAGAGCAGCAGCGAGAGGGCGGTGCCCCAGGAGCCGGCGCCGAGGATCTTGATGCGCATGATGTGGTGACCTCCTGCAAAATATATTCTTGCTTAAATACTAATTCTTGATACCACGGATAATACCACGGAAGCTCTTGCTCTCCGTGCCGTTTCTGATGTTGCGGAAATTGCCGCGATGCTTGATGGCGACGATGGCGGCGACGATGAAAAAGACCAGCGTATACAGCCAGTATGCGCCGCTAAACAGGCAGGCCAGCGGCACGAAGCCCACGCCGGATACCGAGCCCAGCGATACGTAGCCGCTGAGCAGCGTCACGATAAGCCAGATGGCGAAGCCGATCAGCGCCCATTTAGTGACCAGCACCAGCCCCACGCCCAGCGCCGTGGCTACGCCCTTGCCGCCCTTGAATTGCAGCCATACGGGGAACAGATGGCCGATGAAGGCCGCGAAACCGGCGCAGCAGGCCAGCTCCGCTCCGCTCAGCCACAGGCCGGCCGCGGCCGGCAGCATACCCTTGAGCATATCGACGAGGAATACCGTCAGGCCGGTCGCCGTACCGGCGGCGCGCATGGTATTGGTCGAGCCGACGTTGCCGGAGCCGAATTTGCGGATATCAATACCCTTTTTCAGCTTCACCAGTATATACGCCGAAGGCACGGAGCCGAGTAAATAGCCGCCGGCGATGGTCAGTATCCAGAGCAACCACATATGTTTATCCTTATCCTATTTATTTCAGACTGCAGATCAACGATACCATTATATATCATTCTCCGCCGGCTATTCGCCGTCCTCTTTATCGCGTTTGCGCCAGATCAGCGAGATCGGCGTGCCGGCGAAGCCAAAGGCCTCGCGCAGTTTGTTTTCCAGATAGCGCGCATAGGAAAAATGCATGATCTCCGGGTCATTGAGGAAGACGACGATTTTCGGCGGCTTTACGCCTACCTGCGCGCCGTACAGCACCTTCAGCCGTCTGCCCTTGTCGGTGGGCGGCGGATTGAGCGCCACCGCCTCGCGCAATACCTCGTTGAGCTGCGCGGTAGTGATGCGGCGGCTGTTCTGCTCGGAGATGAAGTCCACCAGCGGCAGTATCTTATCGCAGCGCTGCCCGCTTTTGGCGGAGACGAACAGCGTCAGCGCATAGGAGGCAAAGGCAAATTCCTCCTTGATCTGCTGCTCGAATTTCTTCATCGTATTGGTCTCTTTTTCCGGCAGATCCCATTTATTGACCAGTATCAGCAGCCCCTTGCCGGCCTCGTGCGCATAGCCGGCGATATGCTTATCCTGCTCGATGATACCAGCCTCGGCGTCCAGCACCAGCACCGCCACGTCGGCGCGGTCTACGGCGTTGAGCGCGCGTGACAGCGAGTAATGCTCGGTCGGCTCGTCGATGCGCGCCTTGCGCCGCATACCGGCGGTGTCGATGATCACATATTCGCGCCCGTCGCGGTTGAGCAGCGTGTCGATAGCGTCGCGCGTGGTGCCGGGTATATTGGAGACGATCACCCGCTCCGCGCCCAGCAGCCGGTTGACCAACGAGCTTTTGCCGACGTTGGGGCGGCCGATGAAAGCGATATTGACGCGGTCGCCCTCGCCGGTATCGGCGTTTTGCTGCGGCAGATGCTCGATCACCGCGTCCAGCAGGTCGCCAATATTCAACGCCTGCACCGCCGATATCGGTATCGGCTCGCCCAGCGCCAGCGTGTAGAAATCATAGACGCCGAGCATTTGCTGCTGATCGGCGAAATTGTCTACCTTGTTCACCGCCAGCACCACCGGTTTACCGCAGGCGCGCAGCAGACCAGCCATATCCTCGTCGTCGGGGGTAACGCCGTCTCCGGCGTCCACCACGAGGATGATCACCGCCGCTTCTTCGATCGCCAGCTCGGCCTGCTGACGCACGCGCGGCGCGATCTCGCCGTCCAAGGCGTTGAAGCGGATGCCGCCGGTGTCGATGACCGTGAATTGCCTATCCAGCCATTCCGCGTCGCGGTACAGGCGGTCGCGGGTGATGCCCGGCGTGTCCTCGACGATGGCATGACGCGCGCCGATGATGCGGTTGAACAGCGTTGATTTGCCGACGTTTTCCCGCCCCACTATCGCTACTATCGGTTTAGCCATTAATTCCTCCGAACAATTCGTCGTACAATGCGTACGCCGATACCGGCACTACGCTAAGCGGCGTTTGCAGCGCCGTCTCCACCTGCTCCACCGTCATATCGTCGAGAAAAATATCCGCGTCGAATTTACACATATTGGCCGGTATCAGCAGCCGCTGATAGCGCCCGGGCGGTACGGCGGCGACGATATCGCTGCCGCAAAGCAGGCCGGTGGCGGTGACGCTCGCGCCGTAGAAATGATTGGCCGCCGTGATCAGCTCGATCTCCAACCCCTGCACGCGGCGCAGTCCGGCGACTATATCCGTCAATACCGCCGCGCCGTTCACGCCGGTGACGATGCCGATATGCTGCGGCGCGGGGAGCGCGACCGGCAATTCGCCGCGCAGCTCCTGCCATTGTTCGAGCAGCCTGGCGGCCATGCCGACGCCGTTTTCGATCTGCGCGAATTCCTCATAGCTGCCGGCTTCGGGGAAGGCGCGCCCGGCCTTGACGTACAGCTCGTCGGCGCACCACGCGAAACGGCTGCCGCGGCGGTCGAGCATTTGCTGCTGGAAGCGCTCCACGCTGTCGATAACAGCGGCGGCCTCCTCGGGCGTATACAGGCGCAGGCGGCTGTTGCGGTTGAAGCGGGTCAAGCCCACCGGCACCACCGCCGCGGTACGCACCGCCGGATAGAGGGCGGCCAGATCGTTCAAGGTGGCGCTCAGCCGTTCGTTGTCGTTCAAGCCGGGGCAGAGCACGATCTGCGTATGCAGCGTGCAGCCCAGCTTGGCCAAACGGCGCAGCGCCGGCAGTATCGGCGCGGCGTGAGCATTGCCCAGCAATTGCCGGCGCAGCGTATCATCGCTGCTGTGCACCGATACGTACAGCGGGCTGAGATGCAGCGCCGCGATGCGCCGATAGTCCTGCTCGCTTAAAGACGCGCAGGTGATGAAGCTGCCTTCAAGAAAGCTCATGCGGTAGTCGTCGTCCTTGAGCAGCAGTGAGGGACGGGGTTGGGGCTGCAGCTGGTCGATGAAGCAGAAGATGCAATGATTGTCGCAGGAGCGCACGCCGTCAAAAACATCGGCGGCGAAGACCAGACCCAGCGGCTCATCTTCATCTTTCTCGATATCGGCGATATAGGGCTGTCCGCCGGCGGCGCGCAATTCCAGCAGCAGCTCGCTGTCGGCGCTGAGGAAGTTGTAGTCGATAATATCGTCTACCGGCTGCCCATTGATCGACAGCAGCTCGTCGCCGGCGGCGACGCCCAGCTCGGCGGCAATGCTGCCGGGTAGGATTTCGGTGATCAGACCTGCCATGTCGCTCCTTTGACGGGTCGCTATTTGGCCAAATAGCGGCGCTGTTCCTCGGTCAATTCGTCGATAGCTACATTCAAGCTGCGCAGTTTGATCGCGGCCACGCGCTCGTCGATATGGCGCGGCACCGCGTACAGATCCGGCTTGGCGTACAGCTCGCGCTCCGTATACAGCGACAGCAGCGACAGCAGCTGCAGGGCGAAGCTCATATCCATGAATTCCGTCGGATGTCCCATACCGGCGGCCAGATTGACCAGCCGCCCCTCGCCCAGCAGATTGATATGTTTGCCGTTTAGCGTGAATTGCCTGATCGAAGGCTTGATCTCCACGCCCTCGCCTAATTCATGCAGCTCGCGCGTTGAGACCTCGCAATCGAAATGTCCGGCGTTGCAGAGGACGGCGTTATCCTTGAGCAGCGGGAAATGCTCGCCGGTGATCACGTCCTTGCAGCCGGTGACGGTGATGAAGATATCGCCGAGCGGCGCGGCTTCGCGCATCGGCAGCACGGAAAAGCCGTCCATCAGCGCTTCCATGGCTTTTATCGGGTCGACCTCGGTGACGATCACCCGCGCGCCCAAGCCCTTGGCGCGCATCGCCACGCCCTTGCCGCACCAGCCGTAGCCGGCCACGACCACGGTCTTGCTGGCGACGCTGAGATTGGTCAGATGCGTGATCGTCGTCCATACCGATTCGCCGGTGCCGTAACGGTTGTCGAATAAATGCTTGCAATCAGCGTCATTGACGCTGATCATCGGATAGCGCAGCGCCTTGTCGGCGATCAGCTGCCGCAGGCGGATAATGCCGGTGGTCGTCTCCTCGCAGCCGCCGATCAGCCGCTCGTCATAAGCGCGGTAAGCGTCGTCTTGCAGTAATTGCAGCAGGTCGCCGCCGTCGTCGATCAACAGATGCGGGCGGGCGGACAGCGAGGTCAGCAGATCCTCGGTGTA
Organism: Bacillota bacterium; assembly: GCA_030527285.1. GTDB lineage: Bacteria > Bacillota > Dehalobacteriia > UBA4068 > UBA4068 > JAUNBC01. The sequence continues at coordinate 16,834 of JAUNBC010000022.1, forward strand.
CTCCTGCATCGTGCAGCCATGCCGCGCATTGACGGTCAGCCCCTGATCGCGCAGGCAGGCGGCGATATCCGGCTGGGTGGAGAGCGGATTGCTGCCGCTGGAGATCACCTCCGCGCCAAGCTCGCGCAGCGTCAGCAGCAAATAGGCTGTCTTGGCCTCCAGATGCATCGAGGTGACGATGGTTGCGCCCTTAAAGGGCTGCTGCGCGCGCAATTCCTCGCGCAAGCTGTTAAGTATCGGCATATTCGCGCCGACCCAGTTGATCTTATCACGGCCACTGTTAATATCGTTCATAGCGTCCTCCGTATCGCAATACAAAATATTCCCATTTGTATTATCATCTATTTCCGCTTAATAGTCAAGGCGCTATGCAGTAGCTTTTTCGCCCGCCATACCAGCCACGCGGCGGCGGATAACAGCGCCGCCTCATTGATATAGGCGATACCGCCCAATTCGCCGTGCGCGCCGTCCAGCCATAAGCGCCGCAGCATATCGGCGGCGTACAGGCCAAGCGGCGGCGGGAGGAGCGCCGTCAGCGCGTCGTGCGCCGCTATGCCGGTCAGCAGCGCCGCTGCGATTGGCGGCAGCAGCTGCATTGGCAGCGCCGCTTGCTCTAAGCGCCACAGCAGCCCGCCTGCGTCGGCGGCATACAGCAGCGCCACCGCTAACGTCAGCAGCAGTATCGGCAGCGGATATTCGGCCAGGCGCAGCAGCCGCAGCGACAGCAGCGCCAGCAGCAGTCCGCCGGCATTGACGAACAGGCCAAAGGAGACGCGGTGCAGCGGTATCGAGCATAGCTGCAACACCGCCACCGCCGCCAGCCATAGCAGCAGCCGCCGCCGGCCGACCGGACAAACGGCGGCTAAACGCCGCTCGGGCGCGACGGCGATATACACAGCTAACAGCAACAATAACAGCAGACCATAGGGCATAGGCACCTCTAAAGGCGATCACGGCTATCTGCTTATTGTGGCGCGGGCGGCGTAAACTATGCATCGGCGCGTCAGGCTCGAACCAATACGCCCCGGCCTGCGTCTCGCCGCGCGGAGCTGCGTTAGCGCTTCTAAACATACCGGGGAGGGGTGTTTTTATGAAAAAAATATGCGCGGCGTCTTGCATTCGCGGTGGGCTTTGTGTATAATACTCTGTGCAGTTAGCTTTAGCCGGTGTGATGGAATTGGCAGACGTGCTTGACTCAAAATCAAGTGCCCTCGGGCGTGCCGGTTCGAGTCCGGCCACCGGCACCATGCCGGGTGTTCTTATAGCATTTGACTGTTATGAGAACGCCCGGCATTTTCATACTCTTTTTCACCACTACTACGGCAGAGGTGGGGCAACCTTCCTAACGAACGTAAAAATGCGCCTGCTCATTTTGAGTAGGCGAACGATGTATCAGTTGTGGTAGAAATGTTCATGGTCTTGTTGTAGGCTATTTCATATATAGGATGATAAACGGGAATTTGCGGAGGGGATAAAAATCCCCAAATATGTAGTTCAAAGTCATATCTATTTTCCGTAGATACGGTGAACTCTACGTTTCGTGTGTGTTTTCCCCGCGAAAAGGTAGTATGATGTGAGCACAGAGAAAGGAGAAGCCCAATGGATACAGTAAAAATTGGCAGGTTTATAGCCGATTGCAGAAAGTCACTTGGATTTACTCAGATACAACTTGCGGATGCACTTTGTATCAGCGATAAAACAGTTTCCAAGTGGGAATGCGGCAAAGGGCTTCCCGAGGTATCGCTTATGCTTCCGCTGTGTGAAAAGCTGAAAATCAGCGTAAATGATTTGCTTTCGGGAGAGAGAGTTACCGGCTCTGATTATCAAAAGAAAGCAGAGGAAAACATGATGAACTTAATGAAAGAAAACGAGGAGAATAAAAAAAGATTTTGGATGTCTGTAGTTTGTGGTGTAATTACAATTATTGCGGTTGGTGCGCTTATTGTAATAGCATCTTTCATCGATATGGCTACAATATATAGAATACTTATTATTCTTTTTGCAGCCATAACAGCAGCTCTTGGTATAGGAACTACGTGTGTACTCGATGTTAAGGCCGGATATTTTGAATGTCCACATTGCAAAGAACTATTCATCCCGACAACAAGCGAGTATGTAAAAGGGTATCATACTTTTACAAAGAGAAAGCTGACTTGTCCAAAGTGCGGCAAATCCGGAATGTGCAAGAAACGAATTACCCGGTAAGCGGAGATTATGAGCATAACCTTATCTCTGCAAACGGATATTAACCGAGGAGATAGCAGAGCCATTCAGCATTGTCAATGATAAAATGAACGGCTATTGCCGTCGCCCGCAATACTGCCTGCCCCTGCTTTATGGGCAATCAAGATGGCGAAAGCAACGAGTGCGCTCGCCCTTAACGCATCGTGGGTCTTTGTACGCATTTAGAGCTCAAAAAAGTATGTGTTTATGTGGCTTTAACGATTTTTATAAATGTTTGTCTGCTGTTGTTTCACCGTGTTGAATACGCGTATTGTTTGTGCTATAATTATAAAGTCCGCGGAACGTGCCCCGGATCAATCATGTTTGTATTAAGAAGGAGGAACACCATGAAAAAACTGTTACTGTTAACCCTGATCTTCTGCTTGGCTTTGGCTTTGGTCGCCTGCGCGGCGGAGGCTCCCGTTGAGGAAGATCCCGCGGCGGAAGAGGGCGCTGTTGAAGAGGCTTCGGCCGGCTTGAAGATCGCAGTCATCTCCAGCCCCTCGGGCGTGGATGACGGCAGCTTCAATCAGAATATTTATGAGGGCGCTTTAGCTTTTGTGGCTAATGCCAGCCCGGAGAGCACCGTTACCCCGATCCAGGAGACCACCGGCGATACCAATGCCGCCATTCAGGCGGTGGCCGACGTTGTGGCCGACTATGACGTGCTGATCTGCAACGGCTTCCAGTTCGCCGGCATCGGCACTGTGGCTCAGGATAATCCCGACAGCCTGTTCATCCTCGTCGATGCCTTCCCCACCGACGCCACCGGCGCTGAAGTGGCGCTGGACAACGTCTACGCCGTTCAGTATGCGGAGCAGGAGAGCGGTTTCTTCGCCGGCATCGCTGCCGCGATGGAGACCAAGACCGGCAAGGTCGCCGTGGTCAACGGCATCGCCTTCCCCTCCAACGTCAATTATCAATGGGGCTTTGAGTCCGGCGTGTATTATGCCAACAGCCATTACGGCGCTTCCGCCGAGATCGTGGAGCTGGCCTCTTATGCCGGCACCGATGTGACCGGCGCTAACGTCGGCGGCAATTACGCCGGCAGCTTCAGCGATCAGGCCACCGGTAAGGTCATCGGCGCGGCGTTGATCGCCGAAGGCTGCGACATTCTGTTCGTGGCGGCCGGCAATTCCGGCAACGGCGTATTCACCGCCGTCAAGGAAGCCAGCGACGCTTTCGTCATTGGCTGTGACGTCGATCAGTTTGACGACGGCGTGAACGGCGATCTGAACATCGTCCTCACCTCCGGCCTGAAGAAGATGGATATGACCGTCGAGCAGGCGTTGAACGCCGTTTTGGACGGCAGCTTCGCCGGCGGCAACAATCTGCTCAACGCTACCAATGACGCTACCGGCTATGTTTCCGAAGACGGCCGTCATCAGCTGAGCCAGGCCACCTTGGACGCGCTGGCCGAGGTCTATCCGCTGGTCAAATCCGGCGAGATCGTCCCGGCTGCCAATTTCAACGGCGTGGATCCGGAAAGCTTCAAATAAATAGTAGTTCGTAGATCAAGGCGCAAGTTATCGCAAAGGCGGTAACATGACAGGCCGTTTATCGATGGTCTGAGGGGCGGCGGCTATCAGCCGCCGCCCCTATATTTGATATGGAGTTGCCTATGGACGATCAGCGGCAGGAAGAATATATCGTGGAGATGCGTCATATCACCAAGCGTTTTCCCGGCGTGGTGGCTAATGACGACGTGAGCATCAGCATCCGCAAGGGCGAGATCTTTGCTTTGCTGGGCGAAAACGGCGCGGGCAAATCCACGCTGATGAGTATGCTGTTCGGTATGTATGAGCCGGATGAGGGCGAGATCATCATTCGCGGCAAGCCGGAGCGCGTCGGCTCGCCGTCGATGGCGACGCGGCTGAATATCGGCATGGTGCATCAGCATTTCAAGCTGGTGTCCAATTATACGGTGGCCGAGAATATCATCCTCGGCGTGGAGCCGAAAAAGCGTGCGCTGGGATTGCTGCCGCAGGTGGATATCGCACAGGCGCGCCGCCGCGTCAGCGAGCTGTCGCGCAAATACGGGCTGGAGGTCGACCCCGACCAGCTGATCGAGGACGCGAACGTCTCTACGCAGCAGCGGGTGGAGATACTGAAAATGCTCTATCGCGAGGCGGAAATACTTATTTTCGACGAGCCGACCGCCGTGCTCACGCCGCAGGAGATACAATTCCTGCTGCAGATCATCCGCGAGCTGCAAAAGGGCGGCAAAACGATCATCCTGATCACGCATAAGTTGGAGGAGATCAAGCAGGTGGCCGACCGCTGCGCCGTGCTGTGCCGCGGGCGGCTGGTCGACGTGCTGGAGGTGGCCGAGGCCTCGACCAAGGCCATGGCTAATCTGATGGTGGGCCGCGAGGTCAGCTTCCAGCGCGAAAAGCCCGCGCCCGATTTCGGCGCGGAGGTGCTGCGCGTGGAGCGGCTGTGCGTCAATAACAGCGACGGCTTCCCCGTGGTGAAGGACGTATCCTTTGCCATCCGCGCGGGTGAGATCTTCGCCATCGCCGGCGTATCGGGCAATGGTCAGACCGAGCTGGCTGATGCGGTGGCCGGAGTGCTCCGACCCGCCGGCGGGCGGGTATGGCTGAACGGTCGCGATATCACCGCCGCGAGCGTGCGCGCTCATGCGCTGGCCGGTATTTCCTACATACCCGAGGACAGGCAAAGCTGCGGCTTGATACTCGACTTCGACTTGGCGGAAAATTTAGCGTTGAAGCGTTATTATCAGCCGCCGTTTTGCAAGCAGGGTGTGCTCGATCATCAGCAATTCGTTGCTTACGGCGAGCGGCTGATCGAGGAATACGATATACGCAGCGGGCAGGGCGGGCGCACGGTGGTGCGCTCGATGTCCGGCGGCAATCAGCAAAAGGCGATCGTAGCGCGGGAGATAGACCTCGGTTCGCCGCTGATGATATTCGTGCAGCCGACGCGCGGCCTGGATATCGGCGCGATCGAGAATATTCAAAATCAGATCATCGCCGAGCGGGGCAAGGGGCGCGCCGTCCTGCTGATCTCGCTGGAATTGGACGAGATAATGAGTCTGGCCGATACCATCGGCGTTATCTATAACGGGCAATTACAGAGCATCGCGCCGGCGGATAGCCTCACCGCCTTGCAGGTGGGTGAGTTTATGATGGGGGTGAAAAGCGATGAAGAAAAATAACGCTCCGTTTAGCGTCACCCGCAATCTGCTGGGCAATGAAAAGAGGCAGGCCGTGACCATACCCCTGCTGGCTATACTGCTGTCGCTGATCGCCGTGAGCGTCGTCATACTCGCGGTGGGCAACGACCCGCTTGCCGTGTTCAAGAGCCTGCTGCAAGGCTCCGGCCTGCTGCCCAAGGCTTCCTATGCGGCGAAAAAGAGTATGCTCACCGATTTTCTCAGCCTGCTCAACGCGCTGACGCCGATGCTGTTCGCGGCGCTGGCCGTGGCTATCGCCTTCAAGGCCGGCCTGTTCAATATCGGCGTATCCGGCCAGATGCTGGCCGCCGGTTTTGTCGCCAGCATCGTCATCGGCTATTCGGCGCTCGGCCCGTGGCTGGCCAAGCCGCTGGTCATCCTCATCGGCTTGACGGTGGGCGGCGCGGTGGGGCTGCTGATCGGCTTTCTCAAGCACCGCTTCAATATCAATGAAGTGGTGTCGTCGATCATGCTCAACTATATCATCCTCTACGTCTCCACCTTTTTCATCAATACTAACTTTGTCGACCCGGTATCGCGCCAATCGCGCTATATCAGCTCCGCCTCACGGCTCACGCTGACCGATCTGGCGGTCGGCGAGCTGAAGATGGATATACCGCTGGGGCTGCTGCTGGCCTTGCTCACGGCGCTGGCGCTGAAATTCCTGCTCGATAAGACCAAGACCGGCTATGAGCTTAAGGCGGTGGGCGTTAACCGCAAGGCCGCCAAATACGCCGGTATGGCGGTGGGACGCAATATCATGCTGGCGATGTTCATTTCCGGCATGCTGGCCGGTTTGGCGGGCGTTACCTACTATTTGGGCTTTTATTCGTCGATACAGCCGCGCGTGCTTACCAGCGTCGGTTTCGACGCTATCGCGGTGTCGCTGCTGGGCAATTCCAGCCCCATCGGCGTGATCTTCGCCTCGTTCCTGATCTCGGTGGTGACCAAGGGCAGCACCTATATGAGCAGCGCCGTGGGGGTGGAGCAGGAGATAGCCTCGGTGATCGTCGGGCTGATACTGCTGTTTTCCGCTTGCGGCGTCTACATACGCTATCTGACGGCGCGCAGCCGCGACAGGCTGCGTGAGCAGACCGCGACGGCGGAGGGCGCGGCGCCTGCCGCCGCCGTATCGGAGAAGGGAGGCGATGAATAATGGACGCGATCTTTATCGACGGGTTGTCCTTCACGCTGCCGCTGTTTATCATCGCCATCGGCGGTATCTACTCCGAGCGCAGCGGTGTGATCAATCTGGCCTTGGAGGGTATGCTGGGAGCCGGCGCTTTCCTCGGCGCATTGTCGGTGGTGCTGTGGGGCGACGCTTTTGCCGGCGGTCAGGGAGCCATGTATATGGCGATGCTCGTGGCGATGCTCGGCGGCGCGCTCTGCGCCATGCTGCATGGCCTGCTGTGCGTTAAATTCAAGGCCAATCAGGTGATATCCGGCGTGGTGTTCAATATCCTCGCCATGGCGCTGACCGGCTTCTTCACCAGTCAGATCAATTCCAGCCTCTTTGGCAAGCCGTCCGACCGTTTCCAGCTGGGCGTTTCGCCGCGTTTTGATGTGCCGGGGCTGTCGGATATACCGGTGGCGGGCGCGTTGTTCAAGCAGATGTACCCCTTTGAGCTGATCATCATCGTGGTGGCGCTGATAGCGTGGTACGTGCTGTATAAGAGCCGCTACGGTCTGCGACTGCGCGCTTGCGGCGATAATCCTCATGCCGTGGACGCGGCCGGCGCAGACGTATCGCGCATCCGCTTCTCGGCGGTGATGGTATCCGGCGCGCTGGCCGGTCTGGGCGGTATGTGCTTCGCCTATTCTATCTCCGCTAATTTTTCCTCCTCGATCTACGCCGGCTTTGGCTATCTGTCGATCGCCGCGATGATCTTCGGCAACTGGAAGATCTTTCCCACGCTGGGCGCCTGTCTGCTGTTCGGCTTCGCCCGTTCCGGCGGCTATCGTCTGGCGCAGGTACTGGAATTATCCAGCACCTTCTCCGATCTGATCATGATACTGCCGTACCTGCTGACGCTGCTGCTGCTGATCTTCTTCTCCAAGACCAACCGCTCGCCGCGCGCGCTGGGTGAGATCTATGACAAGGGCAAGCGCTAAAGCGGCGCCGGACAACGATCGAGCATAACAAAAAAACCGCTTAGGGTTCTTGTCAAGAGGAACTTTTTGAGGGTGGGAAAACAGGCAGAGAAAAAGGACGCAAA
>JAUNBC010000023.1:0-19323 GCA_030527285.1 Bacillota bacterium
CCATTCGTTATTTCAAGTATATCATACTTGTCTAACAATTGGGGTGCTGTTCACTGTTGAGGTCGGGTTTTTTTAGCTTTATCGCGCGCCGCTTGCTATAATAATCCCCATACGCGCATCGCGTAAATAAACGCGAACAACGTCGCGATGCAGAAAATATTTGTGAAGGCGACGATCATTGCCGCCAACTTGTAGTCGCCGCCCATCTGATGCGCCATCGGAAAGCTCGAGACGGCGGCCGGCGCACCGAACAGCACCAGCACCACCGCCAGCGACACGCCGTCGATGCCGCAAACTATGGCTGCCGGCACCATCAGCAGCGGCAGCAGCACGGTCTTGATCAGCGCCGCGATCACCGCCAGCCGGATATTCGCGTCGCCATGCTTGAATTCGATAGCGCCGCCCAGGGTGATCAGCGACAGCGGCAGCGCGATATCGGACAGATATTGCAGCGGCTGCTCGATAAGCGGCGGCAATTGCAGGCGCAGCAGCGAGCACGCGGTGCCGATGAGAATGCCGATCAGCAGCGGATTGGTGATAATGCTGCGCCACGGATGATGCGCGGCCTCGCCGTTTTGATTGCGCGCCAGCACCAGCACGCTGAGTATATTGAACAGCGGGCCGATGAAGCAGAGCATCATCGCCAGCACCGCCACGCCGGAGGAGCCGCTGATATTGCTGACCAGCGCAATGCCGATGATCGCGAAATTGCTGCGAAAGCTGCCCTGAATAAACGCCGTATAGCTGTACGGGTCCTTGATCAAGCGCGGTACGATCAGCAGCATCAGCCCCACCGCCACGCATACGGCAGTCACGGCGAAGATCAGCAGGCGCAGGTCAAAGACCTCGGTGACATTGGTATGCAGTATATCGAGGAACAGCATGCACGGCAGGGCGGCGTTGAACATCAGCTTGGCGCCGGTGTCGATAAAATTATCGTCAATGACCTTGAGCCGTTTCAGCGCAAAGCCAAGAGCCATCAGAACGAATATGGGGAATACCGCGTTGAAGCTGAATAGAAACGCGTCCAAAAATATCGCCTCCGTACAGAATACTATCATACCGGATAAAAAAATGCCACTATTATTTGCATGATACGCCAATATTTGATATGATATAAAAACACGAGGAGGCGTCATCTATGCTCAACGACGATAGCATCATCATCATATTGGCCTTTGCTTTTATTCTCATCTTCATCGCTTTGCAATGCTTTTTCGCGCTGCGCCGCAGCCCCGTGCCCGGGCTGCTGATGCCGCTGTTATTCCTGGTGGTGTGGCTCAATTACGGCATGGACCTGGGCTGGCTGCCGGAGGGGCTGGCGGTCAACGGCAGCGCCAAGCTGTTCTATCTCAATACCGGCCGCATCGGCTTCGCCATATCGCTGATACTCTACGGGCTGTGCCGCCTCGGTATGCGCTATAACGCCGCGCGCCGCGAACGGCAGCGCCAGCAGCGCTTGCAGGAAAAGCAGCTGCGTCAAGAGCTGGCGCAGCGTTACTTTGAAAACGGCGGTTATGACATCGACCCCGCCGGCGACAGCGCCGACCAGACCGGCGGCAGCGAGCAGGCATGATCGCTGCCGTTGCTGCGTCAGCAATAAATCCGCGCCGCCGCTCACCGCTCGTCGCCCCCAGATATAATATACTATGCTGATATGCTCCGCCGCCAATCTATCCGTCGCTTTTCCGGCCTTCACGCTCTTTGAAGGCCTCAGTTTTGGCGTGGAGCGGGGCGCGCATATCGGTCTGGTCGGGGTCAACGGCTGCGGCAAGACGACGCTGTTCCGCCTGATCAGCGGGCAAATGCAGCCGGATAGCGGCGAGCTGTCCTTTCAACGCGGGCTCCGGCTATGCTATATGGAGCAGTTCCTCGAGGCCGACGAGCAAATATCGCTGTACGAGGCTACGGCGCAGGTATTCGCGCCGCTGATCGCCATCGAGCGGGAGTTAGAGCGGCTCAATGAGCGTCTGCTGCATAACAGCGGCGACAAGCTGCTGAACGAGCAGCAGGCGCTGCAAGAGCGTTACGCGGAGGGCGGCGGCTATACCTATCGCGGCCGTCTGCGCTCGGCGCTGCTGGGGCTGGGCTTCAGCGAGGACGACCTGCAATTGCCCGTACACGCCTTGTCCGGCGGCCAACGCTCCAAGGCGCTGCTGGCGAAAATGCTGCTGCGCGAAGCCGAATTGCTGCTGCTGGACGAGCCGACCAATCATTTAGACATCAACGCCATCGAGTGGCTGGAGAATTATCTCGCCGCCTATCGCGGCGCTTTCATCGTCGTTTCGCATGACCGCTATTTCCTTGACCGCGTCACCGAGCAAACATGGGAGCTGAAGCAGGGACGGTTGCTGACGAGCAATCATAACTATTCCGCGCATCTGCTGTCGATGGAGAAGGAGGACGAGGCGGCGCGCCGCCAGTATCAGAACCGCCTGCGCGAGATCCGCCGCATCGAGGCGGTAATAGAGCAGCAACGGCGTTGGAACCAGGCGCGCAACTATGTGACCATCGCCTCCAAGCAAAAGCAGATCGAGCGGCTGAAAAAGGAGCTGGTCAAGCCGCGCGAGAGTGACCGCGCGCTGGCCTTCGCCTTCAATTCGCCGCTGCCCGGCGGCAACGAGGTGCTGGAGATCCGCGAGGCGAGCAAGAGCTTCGGCGGGAAAAAGCTGTTTTATGGCGCGAATATGCAGATACGCAAGGGCGAGCGCGTGTTTTTGCTTGGGCCGAACGGCTGCGGAAAAACGACGCTGATGAAGATGATCACCGGCGCCATGCCTTATGACGGCGGCATGGTCAAGCTGGGCGTCAATATACATCTCGCCTATTACGATCAGATACAGAGCCGCCGGCAAACCGATAAAACGGTGCTGGCGGAGTTCACCGACAGCTATCCGCGGCTGACGCAGAGCCGCATCCGCACCATGCTCGGCAGCTTTCTCTTTTCCGCCGACGATATCGAAAAGACGCTGCCGATGCTCTCCGGCGGCGAGAAGGCGCGGCTGGAGCTATTGAAGCTGATGCTGACGCCGGCCAATTTCCTGCTGCTGGACGAGCCGTCCAATCATCTGGATATCGCCAGCCGCGAGGCGGTAGAGCGGGCGCTGCTCGATTATCCGGGCGCGATGCTGGTAATATCGCATGACCGCTTTCTGATCAACAAGCTGGCCGATAAGATCTACTATATGCACCCCGACCATCTTGAGGAATGCGTCGGCAATTACGACGATTATCTGGAAAAGCTGTCCCGCGCCGCCGGACGCGAGGCCGCGCCGCCGCCGGGCGGCCGTGACGCGGCGGAGCCGACGGGCGGCGGCGATTACCGCCGCCGCAAGCAGGAGCAGGCCGCCAGCCGCAAGCGGGAAAAGCGCCTGCAAGCCGCCGAGCAGGAGGTAACGCAGGCCGAACACGCGGTAGCGCAGCTCAACCAGCGCCTGATGGAGCCGGAGATCGCCGCCGACTATCAGCGGCTGATGGAATTGAACGCGCAGCTGCAGGAAGCGCAAATGCAGTTGGACGCGGCGCTGGCCGAGTGGGAGGCCGCCTCCGCCGCCGTCGAGAGTTGATCAACGCCGCCGCAAACGGCGCGGCATAGACCACAGTCACAGCATTAACCGTCACAGCAGTATAAGGAGGAATAATCATGCCATTAGTCCCGATGAAAGAATTGCTTACCGCCGCCGAGCGCGGCAAATACGCCGTCGGCGCTTTCAACTGCAATAATATGGAGATCATTCAGGCGATCATCAGCGCCGCCGAGCTGGAACGCTCGCCGGTGATCGTGCAAGCCTCGCAGGGCGCGATCAAATACGCCGGTATCGACTATATAGTCGGGCTGACGCGCATCGCCGCCGGACTGACCGATATACCGATCGCCCTGCATCTTGACCACGGCACCAGCTATGAGCAGGCCGTAGCCTGCGTCGAGCATGGCTTTACCTCGGTAATGGTCGACGGCAGCAAGTATCCGCTCGAGGAAAATATCGAGCTGGTGCGGCGCGTGCTGGCGGTAGCGCGGCCCCAGGGCGTCAGCGTCGAGGGCGAGCTGGGCAAGATCACCGGCACCGAGGACGACATTTTCGTCAGCGAAAAGGAGTCGATGTATACCGACCCCGAGGAGGCGTGTTATTTTGTCGAGCAGACCGGCGTGGACGCGCTGGCTATCGCTATCGGTACTGCGCACGGGCAGTACAAGGGCGAGCCCAAGCTCGATTTGGAGCGGCTGTCGGTGATCGACGGCCTCACCGACGTGCCGATCGTGCTGCATGGCAGCTCCGGCGTGCCCGACGACACGATACGCGAGGCTATCGCCCGCGGCGTGCGCAAGGTCAATATCGACACCAATATCCGCGAGCGCTTCATGGCCGCGGCCAGGGCGGCGCTGGCCGCCGACCCCGAGCAGCTCGACCCGCGCAAAATACTCGCTCCGGCGCGCGAGGCGATGATCGAGATCGTGCGCGAGAAAATGCGCGTTTTCGGCAGCAGCAACCGGCTGTAACCACGCGCTCCCGCAAACATGCTCTGCCGCCGCGGCGATACGCTGCCAGGCGGGCGCGCATGATCGCGCCTTGCCTGCGCCAGAATTTCTCGCCGCAGAAATACTTCGTAGTTTTCCGCATAAGAAAAAGCCCTGTTTGAGGCGGCGCGCATAGGCACATTGGGCTCGAACCAATACGCCCCAGCGGGCGTATCGCCGCGCGGAGCTGCGTTAGCGCTCCTAAACATACCTTAGGGATACATCGTTTCTGCGTCGGCTCTTTCGCCGCAGTGCGGCGTTGCAAATGCTCGCAATAGGCTCCGTCTATTGCTGCGCTTTGCGCCTTGCCCTGCGCCGAAATTTCTCGCCGCAGAAATACTGCGTAGTTTTCCGCATAAGAAAAGCCCTGTTTGCACAGGGCTTTTTGATCAAGGTGCGGAAAACCGGCGCCTCCCTAAGTTGCACCGCCTTGCACAGGGCTTTTTGATTTGTTGCGGAAAACCGGCGCCTCCTTAAGCTGCGCCCCCTTTAACGAGGGTTTTGCTTTATTTCAGCCCATACGCATTGATCTTATTATACATCTGCCGCGCGCTCAATCCCAGCCGCCGCGCCGCCTCCGCCGCGTTGCCGCCGCAGCTGTCCAGCGCGTAGCGCAGATACGCCGCCTCCGAGCGCTCCTTATACTCCTTCCAGCTTACCAGCTGCCCGCCGTCGCCGCCTAAGCCGCCGCCGTTGATCCGCCGCTCGGCGCGCCCCTTGATATGCGTCAATATCGGCAGGCTGGCGGCGGTGATATGCCCGTTCGGCGACAGCACCACCAGCCGCTCCACGGTATTGCGCAGCTCGCGGATATTGCCCGGATAATCGTATTCGAGCAGAAAATCCCATACCTCGCGGTCCATGCGCCGCATTTTCAGGCCGTTTTCCTGCTCGAACTGCGTGATGAAGAAGCGGATCAGCGCCGGCAGATCCTCGCGCCGCTCGCGTACCGGCGGCACGCGGATGACGATGGTGCTGATACGGTAGAAGAAGTCCTCGCGGATATTGCCCTCGGCCACCGCCGCCGCCAGCGGACGATTGGTGGCGGAGATCAGGCGAAAGTCGATGCGCTGCAACTGATTGGAGCCGATGCGCTCGATGCTCTTGGTGTCGATGGCGCGCAGCAGCTTGATCTGTATCGCCTGATCGACCTCGCCGATCTCGTCAAGGAACAGCGTGCCGCCGTTGGCGATCTCAAATTTACCGGCGCGCGCCGACACAGCGCCGGTATAAGCGCCCTTCTCGTGGCCGAACAGCTCCGAATCGAGCAGCGAGCTGGAATAGCTGCCGCAGTTGACGGCGACGAACGGCCCGTTCGCGCGCTGCGACAGCGCATGGATATAGCTGGCGATCACCTCTTTGCCGGTGCCGCTCTCGCCGATCAGCAGAATACCCGACTTGCTCTTGGCCACCTGCCGGCAATCGTTGAGCGTCTTTTTCAGCGCCGGATTGCGCGTTTTGAGAAAGAATTCGCTGTTTAGCTGTTCAAGGCTTTTACCGCCGCGCGTCTGCTGCATTATCCTGCCCCCTTTTTACCGTCATCGCCCACCCTGTTTTGACTATTATATATGAAAATTGCTTCATGTTCAAGAAATAAATTTCACTATTTACCCGCCCAGACCAGGGCAAAAAATAATTTTCAGCAATTTTGGCATAATATAGCAGGACTTATTATAAAAAACATGATTTCTGGCACAATTATTGCTCATTAATATAATTAGATGGACGATAAGGCAAGCCTAAGGAGGCGGACTATGGGCGTCACGCTGATCACCAATAACCCGCTGGCTGCGGAAAAATACGCCTCAAGCCTTACGGTGCGCTATGACGGCGGCTGGGATTACCTGCAAGTGCTGCTGCAAGCGCGCGACGCGGTGCATCTCGGCCAGCGCCTGCTCACCGCCCCGCTGGCCGGCTCGATCAAGCCGCATCAAACGCCGTATCGCTCGGTGCTGCTGGCCGCGCATAATCCCAGCGGCAGCCACGCCGGCGACGTGCAGCTGATCGAGGGCGCGATCGAGGTCTATCACAAGCAAATGCAGGGCAAACGGCGGCAGCAATGGCCGGAGCAGGTCAAGGGCGATTTTGCCACCGTGGATTTGTCGCTGATCGACGGAGCTTTGAACAGCGTAATTCAACGATGACAGCATGGCGAGCATCATTTTGTAACAAAGCGTTTAGTAATCGTTGCAAGTAAAAGGAGGCAAAGCTATGAAACTGGAATTGGGCAAAATTTTTATCAAAGACGTACAATTCGCCGACCATACCTATGTGGATAAGGGCGTGTTGTATGTCTGCGCGGCGGAGATCGAGAAGCTGGTGCTGGAGGACAGCCATCTGATCGCCTGCCGTGTCGAGCTGGCGCATCCCGGCGAGAGCGTGCGCATCGCTCCGGTCAAGGACGCCATCGAGCCGCGCGTCAAGGTCAGCGGCGGCCAGATCTTCCCCGGCATTATCGGCAAGGTCAATCAGGTCGGCTGCGGCCGCACCCATGTATTGAGCGGCGCGGTAGTGCTGACGGTGGGCAGGATCGTCGGCTTCCAGGAGGGTCTGATCGACATGAGCGGCCCCGCCGCCTGCTACACCCCGTTTTCCGAGACGCAGAACGTCTGCGTCGTCATCGAGCCGCGTGAGGGTCTGGAAACACATGAGTATGAGACCGCCGGCCGCTTGGCCGGACTGAAGGTCGCCGCCTATCTCGGCGAGGCCGCGCGTGAGTTAGAGCCGGACGAGATCACCGTCTACGAGACCAAGCCGCTGCTGGAGCAGATCGCGCAATACCCCGACCTGCCGCGCGTCGGCTACCTGCATATGCTGCAATCGCAGGGGCTGCTGCATGACACCTACTATTACGGCGTTGACGCCAAGCAATTCCTCCCCACCATCATGTACCCGACCGAGATCATGGACGGCGCTATCGTCTCCGGCAACTGCGTCGCCCCCTGCGACAAGGTCACCACCTATCATCATCTCAACAACCCGGTGATCGAGGATCTGTATAAGCGCCACGGCAAGGATATCAACTTCATGGGCGTGATACTGACCAATGAAAACGTCTTTCTCGCCGACAAAATCCGCTGCTCGGATATGACCGGCAAGCTGGCCGAATACCTGGGACTGCAAGGCATACTGATCACCGAGGAGGGCTATGGCAACCCTGATACCGATCTGATGATGAATTGCAAATCCATCGCCGATAAGGGCGTCAAGGTCGTGCTGATCACCGACGAATTCCCCGGCCGCGACGGCAGCTCGTATTCGCTGGCCGACAGCACGCCGCAAGCCGATACCATCGTTTCCTGCGGCAACGGCAACGTCATCGTCAATTTCCCGCCCATGGAGCGCGTCATCGGCACGCTCGATTATGTGGAGATGATGATCGGCGGCTATGACGGCAGCTTGCATGAAGACGGCAGCATCGAGGCGGAATTGCAGATCGTCATCGCTTCGACCATTGCCAACGGCTTCAACAAGCTGTCCGCCAAGGGCTATTAAGCGCAGATAAGAGGAGGAAAGATCATGTCTAAGATCAAAGTCGTACACTATATAAACAACTTCTTCGCCGGCATCGGCGGCGAGGAAATGGCGCATGTCGGCGTAGAACGCCGCGTCGGCCCCGCCGGCCCCGGCCTCGGTCTGGCGGCGGCGCTGGGCGATGAGTTCGAGATCGTCTCGACGCTGGTCTGCGGCGACAATTACTTCGGCGAGCATACCGCCGACGCGGTCGCGGAGCTGCTCGGCTATATCCGCGCCGATCAGCCGCAGTTGTTCATCGCCGGCCCCGCCTTCAACGCCGGCCGCTACGGCTTCGCCTGCGGTACCATCTGCAAGGCGGTTGCCGACGATTTGGCGATACCGGTTCTGACCGCCATGTATCCCGAGAACCCCGGCGCCGACGCGTTCAAGAAGCATATGATCATCATCGAGACGCGCAATTCCGCCGCCGATATGCGCGCCGCCATCCCCAAGATGGCCGCTTGCGCCAAGAAGCTGGCGCATGGCGAGGAGATAGGCTCGCCGCAGGAGGAAGGCTATATCGAGCGCGGCATACGCGTCAACTACTTCGCCGAAAAGCGCGGCTCCGAGCGCGCGGTAGAGCTGCTGGTGCAGAAGATGCGCGGCGAGCAGCCGGTCAGCGAATACCCGCTGCCGGTCATCGACAGAGTAGAGGCGGCTCCGGCGGTCAAGGATATACGCAAATGCAAGATCGCCGTCGTCACCTCGGGCGGCATCGTGCCTACCGGCAATCCCGACCGTATCGAGTCCTCGTCGGCCTCCAAATACGGCAAATACTCGCTGGAAGGCATGGAGCGCATGGATAAGAAGGACTTCCTGTCCATTCACGGCGGCTATGACCGCACCTTCATCCTTGAGAACCCCAATTTAGTGATACCGCTGGACGTGCTGCGCGATTTGGTGAAGGAGGGCGAGATCGGCGAGATCGCCGAATATTTCATCACCACCACCGGCACCGGCACCTCTACCGGCAACGCCAAGAAATTCGGCGAGGATTTCGCGCCCAAGCTTAAAGCCGACGGCGTAGACGCGGTGCTTTTGACCTCCACCTGAGGCACCTGCACTCGTTGCGGCGCAACGATGGTAAAAGAGATCGACCGCGTTGGTATCCCGGTAGTGCATATGTGCACGGTAGTTCCCATTTCGCTGACGATCGGCGCGAATCGCATCGTGCCGGCCACCGCCATCCCGTACCCGCTCGGCGATCCGCATCTGTCGGCGGACGAGGACAAGGCGCTGAGGCGTAAAATGGTCGAAAAGGCGCTGGTTGCCTTGCAGACCGAGGTCAGCGAGCAAACTGTATTTGAGGTGTAACAGCCAGCCTCATGCGTAGTAAGGAGGATAGACAATGACAGAGATCTATGATGTATTGATCGTCGGCGGCGGCCCCGGTGGGCTGGCGGCCGGTGTTTACGGCAGCCGCGCCAAGCTGAAAACGGCGGTGATCGAGAAAGGCCGCCCCGGCGGTCAGGCCGCCACCACCGAGGAGCTGGTCAATTATCCCGGCTATTTCCGCGACGCCACCGGCCCGCAGCTGATGACTAATTTCCGCGAGCACGCCGAGCATTTCGGCACGACGCTGATCCGTGATACGATCGTCGATATGCAGCTTGACGGCGCGGTGAAAACGCTGCGCGGCAAGGACGGCGCCGAATATCAGGCCAAGACGGTGATCTTCTCTCCGGGCGCGGAGCCGCGCACCCTCGATATACCCGGCGAGCGCAAGCTGCGCGGCAAGGGCGTATCCTATTGCGCCACCTGCGACGCGGACTTCTTCGAGGAGCTGGACGTTATCGTTATCGGTAACGGCGACGCGGCCATCGAGGAGGCCGAATACCTGACCAAATTTGCCGAGAGCGTGACCATCATCGTCATCCATGACGAAGGCATACTCGACTGCAATAAGGCCTCCGCGGAGAAAGCCTTTGAGAATGAGAAGCTGCATTTCATCTGGAATTCGGTGCTCGAGGAGATCGTCGGCGACGAGTTGGTGGAAGCGGTCAGGGTCAAGAACGTCAAGACCAATGAGATCAGCGAGTTGGAGACCAACGGCGTATTCTTCTTCGTCGGCACCATACCGCGCACCGATTTTCTCAAGGGGCATGTCGCGCTCAATCAGCAGGGCTATATCATCACCAACGAGCTGATGGAGACCGACGTGGACGGCGTGTACGCGGTCGGCGACGCGCGGGTCAAATTCCTGCGTCAGGTCGTCACCGCCGCTGCCGACGGCGCTATCGCCGCCGTGGCCGCCGAGAAATATCTGGCGGAGATGGAGGCCTTCAATACGCAGGTGCTGCAAGCCGACAAGCCGGTGCTGCTGCTGTTCTGGGCGCCGCAGCTGCAAGAGAGCGTGGACGCGATCAGCCAGCTCGAGCGCGTGCTGGACGGCAACAGCGCCTTCAAGCAGGCCAAGCTCGACACCTACCGCAACAAAAAGACCGCCGCCGCCTATAACGTGCAGCAAATACCCACGGTGCTGCTGCTTGACCACGGGCGGGAACTGGGGCGCGTCGAGGGCGCGGCCGCCGACGAACAACTGAGCGCCCTGCTTGGCAGCTATAAATAATCATTAGCCATCAGACAGGAGGAAACAACAATGATCGAATTAACCAAGGAAAACTTTGAGGCCGAAGTCAAACAAGCCGCGGGACTGGTATTCGTCGATTTCTGGAGCCCCAAATGCGGTCAATGCATGGAGCTGCTGCCGGACGTCGAAGCGCTGGCGGAGAAAAACGCCGGCAAGGCCAAGTTCTGCAAGCTTGACGCCGCCGCCAATCGCCGTCTTGCCATCGCCGAGAAGGTGATGGGCCTGCCGGTATTCAACTTCTACAAGGACGGCGAGCGCGTGTTCAGCTTTGACAAGGACAGCATCGACATGGCAGCCGTACAGGCCAAGCTTGACGAATTGGCCGGTTAAACAGTTATCAGCGTTTGTCAAAAATAAAAATCAAGGAGGGATTGCGCATGAGTTTTTTAGCTGGTAAAAAAATAGCTATACTCGGCGACCGCGACGGCATACCCGGTCCGGCGATCGAGGAATGCGTAAAGTCCGCCGGCGCGGAGGTAGTATTCTCGACAACAGAATGCTTCGTCTGAACGGCGGCAGGAGCAATGGATCTGGAAAATCAGGCACGGATCAAGGATTTGGCCGCCCAATACGGCGCGGACGAATTGGTGGTAGTGCTCGGCGGCGCGGAAGCGGAAGCTTCCGGCCTGGCGGCCGAGACCGTAGCCACCGGCGACCCGACCTTTGCCGGTCCATTAGCGGGGGTTCCGTTGGGACTCAAGGCGTATCATATGTTTGAGTTAAAAGACCAGGTTGACGCAGGGATTTACGAAGATCAGATCTCAATGATGGAAATGGTCCTCGATGTGGACGCGATCATCGAGGAAGTCAAGACTTATCGCGGATAAGCGGCCTGCCGCCTGTCCGTAGAACAACCGGAGGTGCCCCATGGCTAAAGCTGTATTAAAAGGGGCCGCCTATGCCCTGATACAGGCCAATGATATGGCTCTGTATCAGGGCTCGACCGCTACCAGTGAGCGGAGAAGCGCGCCCGAATCCGACTTTTTGAAAGAACTGCCGCAGCATTTCCGCAGCTTTGCGGATACCGTGGCTTATGCGCCTAATCAGGCATATATCGGCAATATCCGCCCGCGCGAGCTGCGCGAGCTGCCCCGTCCCTGGTACGCCAATCCGCTGGCCAACGCCAAGGCGGACGGCAAATACGGCGCGATCATCGACGAGCAGGCGTTATACGGTCTGATGAAGGCCGTGGACGTATTCGACCTGGTGCTGCTGGAGGCCGGTTTCCTTGCCGCCGCCAAGCAGCAATTACTGACGCTGGACGGCGTAGCCGCGTGGAAATGTCTGGAGCGTCTGGATAAGAACCCCGCCGACGCCGCCGCCATCGCCGAGCAGCTCAGCGAGCATCATGCCGAGCCGCTGTATTATCAGCAGCAGGTGGTCGGCTGCGTCAAGCGCGCCCATGAATTCGACGCGGCGCTGTCGGCGCACGTGATGCTGGAGAATTTAGTCGCTAAAGCCAGCGCCGCTTTCTGCCTGCAACAGCTGCTCAACAAGAGCGAGCTGCAAGCCGACGAGGTGGAGTATATCATCGAGTGCTCGGAAGAAGCCTGCGGCGATATGAATCAGCGCGGCGGCGGCAATTTTGCCAAGGCTATCGGCGAGATCTGCGGCTGCGTCAACGCCACCGGCTCCGATACGCGCAGCTTCTGCGCCGGCCCCGCCCATGCGGCGGTGGAGGCGGCCGCCCTGATCGCCTCCGGCGTATATCGCCATGTGCTGATAATTGCCGGCGGCGCTTCGGCCAAGTTGGGCATGAATTCGCGCGACCATGTGAAGAAGGGTCTGCCGATGCTCGAGGACTGTCTGGGCGCGTTCGCCGTCCATTTCGCCGAGGACGACGGGGTCAGCCCGGTGATACGCCTCGACGCGGTAGGGCGGCATCGTATCGGCAGCGGCGCTTCACCGCAGGCCGTGATGCAGGCCATCGTCGCCGATCCGCTGGATAAAGCCGGCCTTGCCATCGCCGATATCGACGTTTTCTCCGCCGAGATGCAGAATCCGGATATCACCGAGCCGGCCGGCGCGGGAGACGTACCGGCGTCCAATTTCAAGATGATCGCGGCGCTGGGCGTGATGCGCGGCGAATTTGCCAAAGCCGACCTGCCGCAGATAGTAGAGCGCATCGGCATGCCGGGCTTCGCCCCCACGCAGGGGCATATCCCCTCCGGCGTGCCCTTCCTCGGCCATTGCCGCGAGATGCTGCTGAGCGGCGAGGCGCGCCGCGCCATGATCATCGGCAAGGGCAGCCTGTTCCTCGGCCGCCTGACCAATCTCTTTGACGGCGTATCCTTCGTTATCGAAGCCAACAGCGGCGCAAGCTCCGCGAGCAGCGTCGCCGCCGCCGTAGCCAAAACGCGCGTCGGCCTGACGATCATGGGCAGCGAGCATCCGGCCACCGAATTAGTCAAGGGCGCCGAGCAGGCCGCCGCCGCCGACCCCAATTTAGAGGTGGTGCTGATCGGCAGCGGCGTCAGCAGCGAGCTGCAATTGATCGAAGCCGCCGACGCCGAGTCCGCGCGCGCCAAGCTTGACGAGCTGCTGAGCGCCGGTCAGTTAGACGCGGCGGCGACCATGCATTACAGCTTTCCGCTCGGCGTATCGACGGTGGGCCGCGTCATCACTCCGGCCTACGGCAAGAAGCTATATCTGGGCAACACCACCGGCACTTCGGCCACCGAGCGCGTAGCGGCGCTGGTGCGCAACGCCGTATCGGCTATCGCCTGCGCCAAGGCCTGCGGCAACGCCGCGCCCACGCTCGGCCTGCTGAATATCGAAGGCGCACGCGCCGCCGAGCGCATCCTGCGCAAAATGCAGGCCAATGGCTATGCTATCAACTTCGCCGACAGCGACCGCGCCGACGGCGGCTCGGTGATGCGCGGCAATGACCTGCTGCGCGGCGTTCCCGATATTATGATCGCCGACAGTCTCACCGGCAACGTGCTGGTCAAGATGTTCTCCGCCTTCAACAGCGGCGGCTCCTATGAGGCGCTGGGCGACGGCTATGGCCCCGGCGTAGGCGAGAACTATGGCCGCGTCATCAATATCATCTCCCGCGCTTCCGGCGCGCCGGTGATCGCGGGCGCGCTCGCTTATGCCGCCGCCTGCGCGCGCGGCAAGCTGCCGCAATTGGCGGCCGCCGAATTCGCCGCCGCCAGGAAAGCCGGCATGGAGCAGCTGCTGTCCGAGAGCTGCGACAACGCGCCGCCTGCCGCCGAGCAGGTCAGCGCCCCGCCGGAAAAGGTCGTGACCGAGGAGATACCGGGTATCGAGGTATTCGAGATCGAGAACGCGGTACAGCATCTATGGAAGCACGGCATTTACGCCAGCGGCGGCATGGGCTGCACCGGTCCGGTGGTGCTGGTGGCGGACGAGGATCATCAAAAAGCAGTCGAACTGCTGAAAGAGGCGCAATACCTGTAATACGATAAACGGCGGGAGCCGGATAGCAAAGGCTTTCCGGCTCTATTGCCCGTTAAAATGAGGTGGGTTATGAACAGTCTGGGAAAACGCTATTATCCGATCGAACGTATCCAATTCGCCGAACATACCGCCATCGAGGGCTCGACCCTGTTCATCGCCGGCGGCCTGTGCGACGAGGCCTTCGCGCTGGCCAATCAGGACATCGTGCGGCAGATGCGCCTTGATATCATCGACCGCGACCATGACGGCTATTCCGACACCATACTCGACGTGCTGCCGCTGGCGGTCAAAGAGGGCGACGCGCCGCTGGGAGCGGGCGTGACGCGCGTGCTGGACGGCGTGGTGCTGATGCTGGCGGGCAAGGACGAGGACGGCGAGCAGATCAGCGAAGCCGGCTCCTCGGAGGGGCCGCTTCGCGATACCATACTCTATGGCCGCCCCGGCGCGCCCGACGGCGATGAGCTGATCATCCGCGTCTCCTTCATCATCAAGAGCGGCGAGCGGATGAAGCGCCCGGGGCCGCTGGCCTGCCATCAGGCGGCGGAGCATATCGCCGAGGCGCTGCGCGCGGCCTTAACCAATGTGGCGGAGCAGGATTTCCCCGCCGACGCGCTGCGTATATACGAGCATCATCGCCGCCCCGCCAAGCCCAAGGTGCTGCTGGTCAAAGAGATCATGGGGCAGGGGGCGATGCATGAAAAGCTGCTGTTGCCCTTGCAGCCCTGCGGCATCGCCGGCGCGCGCTCCGACATCGACATGGGCAATCTGCCGCTGCTTCTGTCGCCGCTGGAGGCCTTGGACGGAGCCGTCCATGCTCTGACTTGCGTCGGCCCTTCGACCAAGGAGACCTCGCGCCATTATTTCCGCGACCCGCTGCTGCTGGCGGCGCTGGCGGACGAAGAGCTGGACGTTTGCGGCGTGGCCTTTGTCGGCTCGCCGGCTATCCATCAGCAAAAGTTCATGGTCGCCGGACGCTTGGGCGCCTGGGCGGCGGCGCTGGATATCGACGGCGCTATCGTCGCCACCGAGGGCTACGGCAATAATCATATCGACTTCGCCGCGCATATCGAGGCGCTGGCCGCGCAGGGTATCGCCACCGTCGGCGCGACTTTCTGCGGCAATTTCGGCCCGCTGATCACCGGCAATTCCTATACGCGCTATCTGGTCGATTGCGCCAAATCCGCCAGCGGGCTGGAAAACAGCGTGCTGGCCGAGAACACGATGACCGCCGAGGACGCTGATATCGCCCTCGGTATGCTCAAGGCGCTGCTCGCCGGCGAGCATGTCGGCGCGCCGGCTGACCGCTGGTCGCAGGAGACGCGGCGGCAAAATCTGCGCAAATTATCCGAGGACTAACATAGCACGTGACTGTCCGAAAACTAACTAATCCCCCAGCGCGTTCAGAAGCAAGCGAGACAAGGCGCGGATTTCAGACAGCAAGGAGCATACTACAAAACGTATGTGACGACGCTGGCTGAAAACCGCAACGCAGCCAGGGGTCCCCGCACGGCACAAAGCGCAGCGACTGCCGGGTGGGGTCTGGCGCAGTATCGCGCCGCTTATGGACGGGCTGACGCTGAAGGAGGAGGTAGAGTAATGTATTATAGATCCGAAGTCCCCACCGCCAAACCCCCCGCCCCCGTATGGACGGCGGTAGCCAAGCCGCTGGCGCAGATGACGATAGCGCTGGTGACCGGCACCGGCGTGCATCTGCGCGGCGATCAGCGCTTCGACCTGAGCTGCGACAGCAGCTTCCGCATCATCCCCGCCGAAACTGATTGCGCCGAGCTGACGGTCAGCCACGGCGGTTATGACAATACCGACGCGCTCGCCGATATCAACAGCATGTTCCCGCTCGACCGCCTGCGCGAGCTGGCCGCCGAGGGTCTGATCGCCGGGATCGCGCCGCGGCATATCGGCTTTATGGGCGGCGGCGGCGATCTGAAGAAGCTGGCCAATGAGACGGGGCCGGCCATCGCCGAGCTGCTGCGTCAGGACGGCGTGGACGCGGCTGTATTCACCGCCGGCTGAGGCACCTGCCATCGCTCGTCTGTGATCGTACAACGGGCGGTAGAGGGATCGGGTATCCCTACCATCATCATCTCCGCGTTGCCTACCATCTCGGTGCGCTGCGGCGCGCCGCGCGGCGTTGCGCCGATCGTGCCGATCGGAGCCAATGCCGGCGCGCCCCATGACGCGCATATGCAGCGCGAGATATTGCGCGCGGCCCTGTTGCAGCTGGTCGCGATACAGCAGCCGGGGCAGAACGTGCCGCTGCCGTTTTCTTACGTATAACCGCAAGCGTTATCCGCAGCTTAGCCAAAAGCCCTGCCAAGGGCTTTTTTGGCGTGCGCTATTGCCCGCGGGCAGCCGTACGCAATATATAAAAGGAAATCTACCCGCTAAACGCGAATAAATAAATCGGCTGATCAGAGCAACTTTTACAAGGAGGCCTATATGGATAATCTGCGCGAGCAATTCGCCCGCCTGGATATGGTACTGGACGGCTATTATGCGCAAATGGAGCGTGATCTGCTGGGTCTGCTCTCTTATCCTTCGGTACGCGGCGAGGCCGAGCCGGACGCGCCCTTTGGCCGCGCCATCGACGACGCGCTGCAATATACGCTCAATGTCGCCGCCTCGCTGGGCTGCTATACCGAGAACCTGGACGGTTATTGCGGCGTCGCCGATATCATCGGCGAAAGCGCCGACCAGGTGGGCATACTCGCGCATCTTGACGTTGTCCCCGCTAATGCCGGCGATTGGACGCACGACCCCTTTTCGCCGGCCATCGAGGACGGCCGCATCTATGCGCGCGGCGCCGTTGACGATAAGGGTCCACTGATCGCCGCGCTCTATGCCGGCGTGGCGCTGTGGGAATGCGGTTTCCCGCTCAGGCGCAGCATCCGCTATATATTCGGCTGCGACGAGGAGAACGGCTTTGGCTGCATGGAATATTTTCTTGCTCATCGGCAGCAGCCGCAGCTCGGCTTTACGCCGGACGCGATGTTTCCGGCGATCATCGGCGAGAAGGGCATCGCCCATTGGCGCTTCGAGGATAGCTGGGAGGATAATAGCGGCGGTATACGGCTATTATCGGCAAGCGCCGGGTTAGCCAATAATATCGTACCGGCCAAGGCCGAGGCGCTGTTCGTCGATAGCGGCGATACCCGCGCCGCCTTGCAGCAGTTGACCGCCTATGACAGCCATCTCACGCTCGGCGAGCGCAACGGCGGGCTGCTGCTGACCGCCGAGGGCGTGGCCGCCCATGCCTCAACGCCGGAGCAGGGCGAAAACGCCATCGTGATGCTGCTGAAGGCGCTGTCCAGGCTCGAGCTGAGCCCCGCCGGAGCCCATAGCTATATCCGGCGGCTGGCGCAGTTGTTCGACGATGATAAATACGGCGCGTCTCTGGGCGTCGCCGCTCAGGATGAGCTAAGCGCGCTGACCACTGTGCCGAGTATGCTGAGCATCAGCGGCAGCGGCGGCAGCCTGACCTGCGACACGCGCTTCCCCGTCAGCCATAGCTCCGATACATACCGGCGGAAGTTAGAAGACATAGCCGCCCGGCATGCGCTGCGGCTGGAAGGTTTTAGCGGCAAGGAGCCGATGTATGTCGGCAATGAGTCCGAGGTCGCGGACAAGCTGCTGCGCGTCTATCGCAAGATGACCGGCGATTTCAGCGCGCCGCTGGTGATCGGCGGCGGGACCTATGCGCGCGCCTTCAAGAATTTTGTCGCCTTCGGGCCGGAAATGGCCGGCGACCAGCCGGTAGCGCATCAGGCGGATGAATATATCGAGATAGAGCGGCTCAAATTCATCACCAAGCTCTATGCTCGCGCCATATTTGAATTAGCAAAATAATTCGCTACAAGGAGGAGCTATTATGCAAATAGCGATCTATATCGGCGGCGGGTTGATTTTTCTCGGCCTGATGCTCTGGCTATTTGTCGCGCTGGGTAAAAAGCAGCGCGACGCGCAGCCGCAGCGACAGCAGCGATTAGACGATCAGCAATTAGTGATGAACAGCGGCGATAAAGCGCTGATCAATCTCTATAAGAACGCCGCCAGCGACGAGGAGCGCGCGCAGATCGCCGCCTTCCTCCGTCAAGAGCTGCATGGCGGCGAGGATATTGCCGAAACCGCGGCCGACGGCGACGCCGGCCATAGCGAAGCGCCGCTGGCGCCACAAGACGGCGCTGCCGGAGACACGGTGCTCGCGCCGGTGTTTGCGAATCGGGAGGCCGCCGCAGGCAACGCCGCGCAAACGGACGATGAGCTGGCGCAGACGCAGTTTTTTACGCGCGCCGCCAATGATCTCTCGCCGACGCGGAACGCCGCCGCAGAGGAAACTGCCGCGCTGCGGCCATCCCTGTGGGACGATCATTCGCCGCTGACCATCGCCGCCGCCGCCAAGCTCTTTGAGCAGGACGAAGCGCCCGCGAACGCCAGCGAGCCGCCGCAAGCACAGGCGCCGCCCTCCGCGGCCGAGGACTACTCGCCGCCGGCCTTCCATTACCAGCCCGCGCCTGCTCCCGAGCCGGAGCCCGAGCCTGTTCCCGAGGCCGAGCTTGAAGCTGAGCCTGCTCCCGAGCCTGAGCCCATGCCCGAGCCTGAGTCGCAGCCTGTTCCCGAGCCAGAGCCTGCGTCTATCGTCGAGCCGGAATCACCGCCGCAAGCGGAAAGCGCAGCGGCGGCGGAGCAGCCACACAGCGAAGCGCGCCGTTCTTTTTGGGCGGAGCCGGAGCCGGAGCCTGTGGCCGAGCCTATCGTCGAGCCGGAGCCTCAGCCGCAAGCGGAAAGCGCAGCGGCGGCGGAACAGCCGCACAGCGAAGCGCGCCGTTCTTTTTGGGCGGAGCCGCAAGCCGAGCCTGAGCCTACCGTCGAGCCGGAGCCTCAGCCGCAAGCGGAAAGCGCAGCGGCGACGGCGGAGCAGCCGCACAGCGAAGCGCGCCGTTCTTTTTGGGCGGAGCCAGAGCCTACGTCTATCGTCGAGCCGCAGCCTGCTCCCGAGCCTGAACCCGCACCCGAGCCTGCTCCCGAGGCCGAGCCTATCGTCGAGCCTGTGGCCGAGCCTGAGCCTGTTCCCGCGCCCAGCTCTTTTTGGCGGCAGGTGGAAGCCGCGACCAAGCCCGACTATGCGACCGACGGCATTTTCGCGGCAGCTCCCACGCCGCAGTCTGTTCCCATGCCCGAGCCGGAGCCTGAAACCGCGCCCGAACCCGCACCCGAGCCTGCACCCATGCCCGAGCCGGATCCCGCACCCATGCCCGAGCCT
>JAUNBC010000023.1:19333-24051 GCA_030527285.1 Bacillota bacterium
AGCAAAAAAGCAGCTACTCGATGCAGGAGATACTGGCCAAGATGCGCGAGTTAGAGACGCGGCTGAACGCCGAAGCAGAGACTCCTATTTCCGCCGCCGGCAAATTCGGCGACGGCGAGCCGCAAACGCCGGACATTTTCCACACAACGGAGGCGCCGCATGACCAAGACTAAGACCCTGCCCAGCCGCGCCGAGGCCGACCCGCGCTACAAATGGCATATCGAGGACATTTACGCCGGCGACGGCTTATGGCAAGCCGACTTTGACCGGCTCAAGCAACAATTAGCGCAGGCCGACGCTTTTCGCGGCCATTTGGCCGACGGCGCGGACAGCCTGCTGGCCTTTATCCGCTATCAAGAGCAAAGCAGCCAGCTGCTGGAAAAGTGCTATACCTACGCGGCGATGCGTCAGGATGAGGATAATGCCGACAGCCGCTATCAGGCGATGCGCGACGCGGCGGAGGGGCTGGCGGTGCAATACCAGGCGGCGCTGTCCTTTTTCGCCCCGGAGCTGCTGGCGCTGCCCGAGACGCAGTTGGAGCAATATTTGACCCGACCGGAGCTTGCCCCATATCGCTTTTTCATCGCGCAGATCACGCGCCTGCGCGAGCATACGCTGCCCGCCGAGCAGGAAAAGCTGCTGGCGCAAAGCGCAGAGATGGCGGTCGGCTTTGACAATATCTTTACCATGCTCAATAACGCCGATTTCCGCTTCGGCGAGATCATCAACGAGCAGGGCGAGCGCGAACAGCTGACGCATGGCAATTATATACGCCTGCTGCAATGTAAGGATCGCGCGGTGCGTAAAGCCGCCTTCGACGCGATGTACGCGCAGTACGCCGCCTATGGCAATACCCTGGCGGCGGTGTTGGGCGCTTCGATCAAGAAGGATAACTTCTACGCCGCGGCGCGCCGTTATCCGAGCGCGCTGGCCGCCGAGATGCACGGCGATAATATACCCGAGCAGGTATATGAGCAATTGATCGCCAGCGTGCGCGCGCAGCTACCGGCCTTCCATGACTATTTGCGCCGCCGCAAGCAGTTGCTCGGCGTCGACGAGCTGCATATGTACGACCTGTACGTGCCGCTGTTCGACGATTTGCAGCAAAGCTTCAGCTGGGAGCAGGCGCAGTTGATCGTCCGGCAGGCTCTGGCGCCGCTGGGCGAGGAATACGTGCGCATACTCGGCGACGGCTTGAGCGGCGGCTGGGTGGACGTGTACGAAAATCAGGGCAAGACCTCCGGCGCATATTCGGGCGGCAGCTATTTGACCGACCCCTATATCCTGCTCAATTATCAGGATAATTTGCAGAGCGTATTCACGCTGGCGCATGAGGGCGGGCATTCGATGCATTCCTATCTGTCGCGCCGCGCTCAGCCGTATGTTTACAGCGATTACCGTATTTTCGTCGCCGAGGTCGCCTCCACGGTCAATGAAAACCTGCTGATCGATTATTTGCTGCGCTGCGCCGAGAGCAAAAATGAGGTGCAGTATCTGGTCAATCACTATTTGGAGGAATTCCGCGGTACCGTGTTCCGCCAAACGATGTTCGCCGAATTCGAGCTGCGCGCGCATCAGCTGGCGCAGCAGGGCGAGGCGCTGACCGCCGGCCGCCTATGCGAGCTGTATTATCAGCTCAATCGTGATTATTTCGGCGAGGAGATGGTGATCGACGAGGCCATCGCCTGGGAATGGGCGCGCATTCCCCATTTCTATCACGCCTACTATGTTTACAAGTATGCCACCGGCTTCTGCGCCGCCTCGGCGCTGGCGCTGGAACTGATCGACCCCGATCCCGAGCGCGCCGCCGCCGCGCGCGAGCGCTATCTGCGCTTCCTCAGCAGCGGTTCCAGCAAGGACGTCATCGACCTGCTCAAAGACGCGGGCGTGGATATGACGCAGGCCGCGCCGATCGAAAAAGCCGGACGGCTGTTTGCCGATCTGGTAAAAACGCTATAACGCAACCGGCGAGGGAAGTGCAAGATAAATAGCCGCGCCAGTCCTATAAGCAGGAGGCAATATGCCCGAGATCATCAGCGGCCGCAACGCCGTCATCGAAGCGCTCAAAGCCGGCTCCACGATCACGCAGGTCTATGTGGCCGATAAATGCGAGCCGCCCTTTGCCGCCAAGATCAGCCAATTATGCCGCGACCATAACGTGCCGCTCAAACGCGTGCCCAAACAGCAGTTAGAGCGCATGGCCGGCCCCGATCACCGCGGTGTCGCGGCGGAGTTGGCCGCCGCCGTCTACGTCGAATTAGACGATATTCTGCAGCGCGCCGCCTCAGCCGGCCAACCGCCGCTATTGGTGATGCTCGACGGCGTGGAGGACCCGCATAATTTAGGCGCGATCATCCGCACCGCGCTGTCCGCCGGCGCGCATGGGCTGGTGATACCCAAACGCCGCGCCGCCTCGCTCAACGCCACGGTGATGAAGACCTCCGCCGGAGCCGCCGCCTATTTGCCGGTGGCGCGGGTGGCCAATCTCAATCAGGCCGCCGCGCAGCTCAAGGCCGCCGGCTGCTGGCTGGTAGCCGCTGATATGGACGGCCAGCCGCTCTGGGAAACCGATATGAGCGGACCGCTGGCGATCGTCCTGGGCGGCGAGGGCAGCGGCGTATCGCCGCTGCTGAAGAAGAATTGCGATATCATCGCCAGCATACCGATGTATGGCGCGGTGTCCTCGCTGAACGTCAGCGCGGCGGCGGCGATCATGTTATACGAGGCGGTTAGAAACAGATAGCCTGCTAATACGCAGCCGCCGCCGTATTTCTTTGAGCCTAATAAAAACAGCAGCCGGCAATACGCCTTTAGGCTGCTGTTTTGTTTTATCCAATTCACACGGCGACAATTATTGCGCTTTGAACGCACTCTTATCCGCGCCGCACATCGGGCAGGCCCAATCATCGGGCAGGTCGGCAAACGCCACGCCGCCGTTTTCCGCCGGATCGTAAACGTAACCGCATACCAAGCATATGTACATAGTCAGTCCTCCTATCTGGTTATTTAGTATTTATCTTTACCCAGCGCGCCTGATGCACGCTTAGTATCGACTGTTTATCATTGCAGCAGCGCTTTGGCCTCATCCCTGTTAAGCTGCGTATCGACAGCCTTTTTCAACGTCATTATCAAATCGGGCTCGCCGATCACGATCGCGCCGCATAGCCGCTCCTGTTCATCGAAGAACAGCTTGGTGAATTGACGCTTGCTCATATCGCGCGTGGCCGCCGCCGACGCCGCTTCGATCTGACCATAACTCCAGATGCGCGTGCCCATGGCGTTCATCGTATAGGACGGCGGCTCGGGCGTATACAGCCGTTCGCCGCCCGCCGCGTTAGTACCGGCCACCAGACCCTGCGCCATCGAGGCCGGCCATAAACCGGCGGTATGCCCCTGATATTCGCAGCAATCGCCGCAAGCATAAATGTCGGGCTCGGAGCTGGCCATACGCTGATCGACGACGATAGCGCGATGGCAATCCAGGCCCAGCGCCTGCGCCAGCGCGATCTGCGGACGAATACCGGCGGCAAACACCACCGCCGCCGCCTCAAAGGCGCGGCCGTCCTCCAGCACCACCTGCCGCTCCTCGATGCGCCGCAGCTCGCCGTTGAGCGCTACGCGAATACCGGCGTTCTCCACCAGTTTGAGGAAGAATACCGCGGCCTCTTTATCCAGCTGACGCTGCAACAGCCGTCCGCTGCGGCCGACGATCACCACCGGCCGGCCGTCATGCGACAAATGCCAGGCCGCCTCCAATCCCAGCAACCCATCGCCGATGATGACGATGGGGCCGGTATAGCTCTTGATCTTGCCGATATCCTGATAAAAACGCAGCGCCGTGACGTTCTCATTCGCGCTGCCTTCGACCTCGGGCAAATTGCCGCGCGCGCCGGTGGCGATGATCAGCTTGTCATAGTTGAGAAAAGCGCCGTCCTGGAACTTGACCTGGCGATCGGCGCGATTGACCATAGTCACTCGCGCGTACATCACCTCGATGCGCCGCTCGGTGAACCATTGGAAATTATGCACGGTCAGCTTCTCTATATCCGCGCCGGAAAAGATCTCGCAAATACGCGGGCGAAAATAGGGCAGCCGTTTTTCCCCGCAGATCAGATGGATGCGCGC
Source organism: Bacillota bacterium (assembly GCA_030527285.1). GTDB lineage: Bacteria > Bacillota > Dehalobacteriia > UBA4068 > UBA4068 > JAUNBC01. The sequence continues at coordinate 23,459 of JAUNBC010000023.1, forward strand.
CTCGGGGTCGGTATCGCGCGCGGCCTGCGCCGCCGTCAATCCGGCTACGCCGCCGCCGATGATGATGATCTTTTGCCTCTCGCTCATTTCGTTATCCTCCTAACCGCCGCTAAAAATTATAGAAGACCCGCATACTTGAGCGCCATCTCGCTGAGCAGCGGCGCGAAGAATGAGGAAACGATCGCTGCCAGCGCCGCTACCAGCACCACGACGATCAGCGTCAGTATCAGCGTCGCGCGGAACATATTGCGTTTTGACGGATTGGTCTTTTTGCTGAAGGCCCAGATCAGCATCAAGATCAGCGGCGCCAGGCTTGCAAGAACAGCGGTGATAATGCTTATCAATTCTATGCCGAGAAAGCTGTTCAGCAGACCGCCGACGATAGCGACGGCGAGCGGCAGCAGCATCAGCAGCGCGAATGAACCCAGCCAATGCTTGACGCTGACGACCGGCGCAGCCTCGTCGTCAAAGAAATTAGGCCGCAAATGCTGCGCTCCCACATAGGTGGCGGGCGGCGCGCCCTGCGGCGCGGCCGGCGGCGGCGCGGTTTGCAGGGTGGGCGGTATGTATGCGTCGGCGGTGCGCGCTTGCGC
>JAUNBC010000024.1 GCA_030527285.1 Bacillota bacterium
GCTGGAAGTCCAATACTGGATGTGCCTCGATTCTCATTCACCTTTCCCTCCTTACATTTTTTTGCATATCTAAAGCTATTGCTTAAAACACTATCCATATATAATATAGCAATATATATGCCAGTTTACTGATGAGCAACAAAAAAATAAATTTCTTCAGTAAAACGGCAACTAAAACGGCAGATAGAAAATGGAAAATCCTGTTGCGTACGCTCGATTATATATCAAAATCTAAGAAAGATGTATAAATAAGTTGAACTTGTCCAGATACTTGAACACAGATATTCATAGCTGGCGTCAACCGCGTTTATTATCGATCTGATACTTATGCAGTTTATAGTACAAGGTGCTGCGGGGAATGCCCAACAGTTTGGTAGCCTTGGAACGGTCGCCATTGCATTTTTCCAGCGCTTGAATGATCAGTTCCCGCTCGGTTCGGCCGGTGATATCGTTAAGGCCGCTGGTAAAATCGTTTTCGCTGATATCCTCATGGTATTTTATCAGCCCCGGCAAATTGTCGGCGGTGATGTTATGCGCCTCGGACAGCACCACCATCCGTTCGGCGATATTGCGCAGCTCGCGAATATTGCCCGGCCAGCTGTAATTCATCATATAATTGATGACGTCCGGCTCGATATGCTTGACCGATATACCCTGTTTGACGCAGAACTCACGCACGAACAGATAAGTCAGCTGGCTGATATCGTCGCGGCGTTCGCGCAGCGGCGGTATTTCCAGCGATACGACGTTGATACGATAATAGAGATCGTCGCGGAAATTACCTTCTTCGATCAATTTTTCCAGATCACGATTGGTGGCGGAGATCAAGCGCACGTCCACCTCGATCGGGTCGCCGCCGCCGACGCGGTAAAACTTCTGGTTTTGCAGTACGCGCAGCAGCTTGACCTGCATATCCAGCGACAGCTCGCCGATCTCGTCAAGAAACAGCGTGCCATGATTGGCCTCGTCGAATTTACCTTTGCGCCCTTTACGGTCAGCGCCGGTAAAGGAGCCGGGCTGATAGCCGAAGATCTCGCTCTCGAACAAGTTGGCCGGTATAGCGCCGCAATTTATCACCACAAACGGTTTATCGCTGCGGCTGCTGGCGCGATGTATGGCCTCGGCGAACAATTCCTTGCCGGTGCCGCTTTCACCGCGCAGCAGGATGCTGACGTCTGTGTTGGCGACGCGCTGCGCCATGTCGATAACGCTGAGCAGGGATTGACTGCGGCCGAGTATATGCTCAAAGGCGTTGGGCTTTTTGTTGATCTTGCTGATCTCGCTCTTGAGATTATGTATCTGCGTGGTCGAACGCGCCAGCTCATTGGACAGGCGCATCGTCTCGGTGATCTCGCGCTCCACCGCTACCGCGCCGATCAGCTGATCGCCGCATACGACCGGCGAAGCGTTGGACAAAACATGCGAGCCCAGTACCGGCTGATGATATTTGTTGCGGATGGTCTTGGCCTCGTCCATGGTGTCACGCTGCACTTTGGTGATCACCAGATCGGAGAAGAAATCGGATAGATTTCTGCCCAGTATTTCCTCGCGCTTTATCTTATAGCGTTCCTCGGCCTGGTCGTTCCACAGCAGCACTCGATTATCGGTATCCACGGCGCAGACCAGGTCGTTGACCGTGGCCAGCACGCTATGCAGCAACGCAGTGGTCTGCCGCATCTTGCGCCACACATAGTCGTGAAAACCGGCGGCCGTGAGCAAGCCCACGGGCTGTGACCCGACGTCGGTGACCAATACCAGCGGCGCGCTGTCGAAAAGCGGCTTGAGTCCGGACTGCGAGCTATCCTCACAGATCACAGGCAACAGAAAATGCCCCTGCTCAGCAGTAGAGGCATACCAATCAGACCCCTGCCGCCAGATGGCGGTGGAATCGCTGGGCGGCGGCAGCTCGTCCGCCTCGGGCGCGACGGCTAAAATGGTAAACGGAGCTAATAACTCGCTGATCTCAGCAATGGCACGATCTTCTTCCGGCAGATATTGCAAGCACTGACCCCCTGATGAACCGATGTGTTCAAATATCTGTCACTATCATACCAAATTTCTCAACACATTACAAGTTATTTTGCGCATATTGCTCTCTGCCAAATTTTTTGCACACAACTCTTTTTTCCGCCATCGAGCGTGCAACGTCAATGATGCGCTGATTCTCCGAACCGCGAAACGTGAGGTCGATATTACGCTGCTCTAAGATGAACGGCCCGTCGATCAGTATATCCGTGGCCGCGATCAGCCGCCGCACGGCCTCGTCCGCGGCAGCCAGCTCCAGTATCTGCTCATAGGTATAGCCGCTGTACAGCAGCACGTTCTTGCCCAATGCCTGCGCGGCCTCGGCGATCTCGGCGCAGCCCGCCGCCTGCAGCAGCGGCTCGCCGCCGCTGAGCGTAACGCCCGCGATCAGCCGCTTAGAGCGCAGCAGCTCGATCAGCTCGGCGCTGTCGCGCGTCTCCCCGCCCGTCGGGTCATGCGTCTCGGGATTATGACAGCCTGCGCAATTATGCGTACACCCCTGCGTGAATATGACCATACGGATGCCCGGCCCATCCACCACGCTTTCATTGACGACGCCGGCGATCTGCATTTTCATTTTTAGCCCTCCATTGCGGCGCTCAAGCCGCATTCTTGACGCATAAAACGCGCCGCCGTTTAAGGCGGCGCGTTCTGATTACGCTTGCCGTACATTTACAGATGCGCGACACGATCCGCCAATTCTTTTTTCTTGGAGTCATTGAAGCGGTCGATGGTGCTGAAATAGCCTGTGATACGGCGCACGCGGCTGATATCGTCGCCGCCGCAGGATGGGCAATCGTCGGGGAATACGCCCTGATGATTACATTCGAGGCAGAAGTCGATGGGGAAATTGATGCCCGCATAACCCATATCGCTATCTATCATATGCCGCAGTATCGCTTCTATGCCCTCGATATTGTCCATCGGCGGGCTGGCCATCTCGACGTAGCTGATATGACCGGCATTGCAATACTTGTGATACGGCCCCTCGATGCTGATCTTGTCGAACATCGAGATCGGATAGGACACCGGCACGTGGAAGGAATTGGTATAGTAGTCTTTATCGGTAACGCCGGGGATCACGCCGTATTCGTCGCGGTCGATCTTGAGGAAACGGCCGGACAAGCCCTCAGCCGGCGTAGCCAAAAAGGTATAGTTCAAGTCGTAATAATCGACAAATTCGTCCACGCGTTTGCGCATATAAGATAGTATCTCATGCCCCAGCTTATCGGCCGCCTCATCCTCGCCGTGATGCTTGCCGGTCAGCGCGGTCAGCGTTTCCGCCAGCCCGATGAAGCCGATGGACAGCGTACCATGCTTGATCGCCGGCTCGATCTCATCGTCTAACTTGAGGCTTTCTGAATCGAGGTACAGATGCTGACCCATCAAAAACGGCATATCGCGCACCTTTAGCCTGGCCTGCGTCTGATAGCGATGATAGAGCTGACGCGCCGCGACCTCCATTACGCTGTCTAAAAGGCGAAAGAAAATATCGACGTCGCCCTTGGCCTGTATCGCCAGACGCGGCAGATTAACAGAGGTGAAGGAGAGATTGCCGCGCTTCTCGGTGATCTCCGGGCCGCAATGATTAGCCATCACGCGGGTGCGGCAGCCCATGTAGCTGACGTCGGCGCCGTATTGGCGGTTGAAGCTGGAATCCATGAAGCTGAAGGTCGGATTCATGCGCTTGGAGGCGACGCGCATCGCCAGCTCGAGCAGATCGCGGTTGGGGTCGCCGGGGTTGAGATTGACCCCCTCCTTGACGCGGAATATCACATTGGGGAAGATCGGATTCTCGCCATGGCCGAGACCCTTCTCATAGGCCAGCAGCAGATTGCGAGCGGCGGAACGCGCTCCCGGCGAGGTGTCGCAGCCGATATTGAGGCTGGAGAACGGCACCTGCGCGCCGGCGCGGCTGTGCATCGAGTTAAGATTATAGATCAGCGCCTCCATGGCCTGAAAGATCTCATTCTCGTCATAGCCCGCGACGAAAGGCGCCATGTCGGTATCGAAGAAGGGAAAGCTTTGGCCGCCGTGCATATCGTTTTGCGAGCTTTGGAGGATGATCGCCGCCAAGGCGGTAGCCGAAGCCGGACGCTTGGGCGGGCGGATATAGCCGTGGCCGTTATTGAAGCCCTTGGTCAACAGCTCGCCGAGCGGTATCTGCACGCAGGTCAGCGTCTTGCAGTAGAAGTCGAGGTCGTGGATATGGATATCGCCGCGCTTATGGGCGCGCGAAAACTCCTCGGGGATATAGCGCGTCAGATAATAGGTGCGCGAAGCGGCGGAGGCGATCTGCAGCATCTTGGCCGAGGGCGAATTGCCGACGTTGGCGTTTTCGCGATTGGTCTCGATCAATATTTCTTCCACCGCGTCCATCAGATCGCTCTTGGCGGTGCGTACGTTATTACGCTTTTCGCGGTACAGTATGTAGGCCTTGGCGGTTTTTACCAGACCCTCTTTCATCAGTATTTCTTCGACCGTATCCTGTACTTCTTCCACGGTGAAAACCCGATGCCCGTTCTTTTCTTTCAACGCTTCCATGACCTTGAGCGTCAAAGACATGGCCAAGGTACGGTCATCTATGCCGCAGGCCTTGTTGGCGCTGTAAATGGCGTCGGTGATCTTGCTTTCATTGAACGTGGCCAAACGGCCGTCGCGCTTGCGTATTTGCGTAAAGCTCATGCTTCCGTCCTCCCGGTTTTATTCTCCTGCAATTCACGCTGCAAGGTGCGTATTTCTTCGATAAAGGTCGATACGTCCTCAAAATTGCGGTAGACGCTGGCAAAACGCACGTATGCCACCTGATCCACGCCGCGCAAATGGCGCATCACCTGTTCGCCGATCTCCTTTGACGAGACCTCGCGCTCCAGATTATTACGCAGCTCGCGCTCTATATCATCGACCACGGCTTCGAGGACGGTGATCGGCACCGGCCGCTTATCGCAGGCTTTGATCAAGCCGTTCAGTATCTTGCTGGTATCAAATAATTCGCGACGGTTATCGGCCTTGACCACGATCAGCGGTATCTCCTCTACCCGCTCATATGTGGTAAAGCGCTTGCCGCATTCGAGGCATTCACGGCGGCGGCGAATGCTGCGCCCATCCTCCACCGGACGCGAATCCAGCACCTTAGAGTCCTCATGGCCGCAAAAAACGCATTTCATCTTGACCACCCCTCGACACTTTATATAGATGTCCGAACAAGACACAAACACAATATATCGTATATCAAGGTAATTGTCAAGCAAAAATTGATAGTAATTATCAATAATGCTATGTAATTTTTTTATCGATCAGATCATTTTTTATTATGAGCTGTATTCCTCGCTATTGGAAAAAGGAGGCAAATATGCAGAAGATCTCTGAATTGCAGCATCGCGACGTGATCAATATCAATGACGGCAAAAAGCTCGGCTATATCCGCGACATTGAGCTGGACGTGGCCAAGGGCAGCATCGAGGCGCTGGTCCTGCCGGGAGAGGCGCGTTTCTACGGCCTGTTCGGCAAGAATGACGAGCAGGTCATCGGCTGGGATAAAATATACAAGCTGGGCGCCGACGTTATCCTCGTACAACCGGATAAGAAGGCGCCCCCGCCCCCTGCTCACGGCGCGCAGCCGCGGCAGACCGATATACCGTCACTAAAGCAGAAATACAGTTATCATCCCTTTGATGATGACTTCATCGACTTTTGAATATCTGGCTGAGCTTGAATTTTACCGTATAGGCGGACGGCTGTTGCTGCTGTTCGCCGCCGGCCAGCGCCTCTACCGCCTGCTGCTGTTCAAATTCCCCGGCCGCGTCGACGAAACACAGCGGCGGGAACAGCACGCACCACCAATTATGCCCGCGTCCTTCGCCGAGCACGATGCGCAGCGCGTCGTATTCGCCGGCGGCCAACGTCACCGCGCCATAGTCGATCTCGGGAAATTCTTCGCTGCGCAAATACAACCGCGCCTGATAGCCGGCGCGCTCCCGCAAATAGTCGTTGCATGACGACTGTAATTGCGGCAGAGCCGCGCTCAAAGCCGCCATCGCCGCCGGCTTATCCGCGCAGCCGGCTGTGATTTGCTCGACTTCCGCCAGTATATAATCGCGTAACGCCAATTTGAGCTGCTGATCGGCGCTGCTGTCGCTATTGGCCAGTATATGCAGGCGCAGCGGCTTCTCGGCAACGCCGCTATACAGGTACAACGGCTGCGCGCCCTGATTGACGGCATAAACGGCTGCGCCGCCAAGGCCGATAAATAACAGCATGATCGTGATAATGATAGTTTTTCTGTTCATTTTTTCCTCCTGCGCTGCCGCCAGCGCCAGCATAAAAAGAACAATCCGTAATATAGCATATAGATAAAGCGAAATATGAGCATGATTTTTCTCATATCAGCTTACGCAATTGCAGCAGCGCGTTCTTTTCCAACCGTGATACCTGCGCCTGCGATATACCGATCTCCTCCGCCACTTCCATCTGCGTTTTGCCGACAAAGAAGCGCAGGTCGATGATGCGTTTCTCGCGCTCGCCGAGCTTGGACAACCCCTCGCGGATATTCAGCTGTTCTATCCATTTGCCGTCATGCTCGCTATTGTCGCCGATCTGATCCATCACCAGTATCGGGTCGCCGCCGTCATTGTAGATAGGGTCGAACAGCGACAACGGCTCGGAGATGGCGTCCAGCGCGAATACCACGTCCTCTACCGGCAGGTCGATGGCGCGGGCGATCTGCTCGATCTGCGGCTCGCTGCCGTCCTTGGCGATCAGCGACTCGCGCGCCTGCAGCGCCTTATAGGCGATATCGCGCAGCGAGCGCGATACGCGGATAGCGTTGTTATCGCGCAGATAGCGGCGGATCTCACCGATGATCATCGGTACCGCATAAGTGGAAAGGCGCACGTTTTGCCCAAGGTCGAAATTGTCGATGGCCTTTATCAGGCCGATGCAGCCAACCTGGAACAGGTCGTCGGCATATTCGCCGCGATTGTTGAAGCGCTGGATCACGCTCAGCACCAACCGCAGATTGCCGGAGATCAATTGCTCGCGCGCCTCAAGATCGCCCTGCTGATATTTGATGAACAGTTCCGTGGCTTTAGCCGCTGGCAGTACCGGCAATTTGGATGTATTGATACCGCAGATCTCGACCTTATTCAGCATAACTCCTCCAAAGAGCAGGCGCTTATGCTGTAATTATGACCTTACCGCCGTGGATTTATACCCTAAGCAAACTAAAAAAAGCAGGGGTCGTTTGACCCCTGCTTTGACTGCGCTGAAAGGTAACTATTCTTTAAAAAATGTAAATCCCTCAACGAACGGATCGCGGTCGTCGATGAAAAAATGCTGCGTGCCCAGCACATAGCCGGTGCCGGTGACCTCGGGGATGATCGCCCGATAGCCATTGAACTCCAGCTCACGCACCGCGCGCGCCTTAAATTGCGTCCCCATGATGCTCTCGGAGGTAAAAAACTCGTCAATACCGATGATACCCTTGTTATACATCAGCGCCGTCATCGCGCAGGTGGAAGTACCGCAGGGCGAGCGGTCGATCTGCCCCAGACCGAACACCACGCAGGAATGCAGCCTGCGCTGCTCTTTATCAAACGTATAGAGGCTGATCAGATCGACGGTATCTATCGGTTGCGTCGGATGCCGCACCGGTATTTGCTCATTGATCAAATGTTTGAGCTGCATCGCGATATCGGACAGCTTGTCCGCATTATTGATATCGACGGCCAGAGCGAATTGCTCGATCGGTACCGCGGCAAAGAACGAACCGCCAAAGGAGATATCAAAGCGGATATCGCCATATTCGGGCAGGTTGATATGGCAATCCTTCTTGTAGAGGAAGCTCGGCACGTTCTGGAAGCTGACTCCCACGACCTTGTCGCCCTCGATATGCGCGGTGGTCGTGACCAAGCCGGCAGGCGTATCGACCTTGACCACCTTTTCACTTTGCCCGCCGGCGTCGATGATGCCCAGCTCGATCATCGCGGTAACGCTGGCGATAGTGCCGTGACCGCACATATTCAAGCAGCCGCCCGACTCGATGAAGAAGATACCGTAATCCGCCTCCGGGTCGCAGGCTTCGCTGATCACCGAGCCAAACATATTGTCGTGCCCCTTGGGCTCAAACATCAATGAGCGGCGCAATTTGTCGTAATGCTGCTCAAAATAAGCCTTCTTCTCGGACATATTAGCGCATTTTTTCCACATCAGCGGTCCGATGACTATACGCGCCGCCTCGCCGGCCGTATGCGCGTCGATAGCAAAAACATGCTGCTTAAATGCCATAGTATCCCCCTCCCGTTATATTCGTATTACAGTTCTTTATTGCGCCGCTATAGCCATTGCCCGCTCGAGGTCGATGACCCCGGCGTACAAAGCCTTGCCAATAATAACGCCCTCCGCGCCTTTGGCCTTCAGCCGCTCTATCGCCTCATACGACGATACGCCGCCGGCGACGATCGCTTTCATGCCGCAGTTGCCGAGTATTTGCTCGATGCCCTCAAAGTTCGGCCCTTTCATCAGGCCGTAGCGGCAGAGATCGGTATAGATGATGCGCCGCATGCCTAAAGAGCGCAGCTCCTCGAGCAGCTTACTGACGCTTTTGCTGACCGCCGTTTCAAAGCCCTCGGTCGCCACTTGTCCGTCGCGTCCGTCCACGCCGCCGGCAAGACGCTCGCCATACTTATCCAGTACGCGCATCGTCATCTCACGGTCGCGCAAAAAAGCCACGCCCAGCACCAGCCGCGCTACGCCGATCGAAAGCAGGGTATCCACCTGCTCGATGCTGCGGATGCCGCCGCTGAGCTGCACAAACAGTCCGGAACTCTCGACTATTTCCTGTATGATACGCAAATTGCAGATGCGGCCGGTGAAAGCGCCGTCCAGGTCGGTGATATGTATAGCGGCGGCGCCGAGCTGCTTCAGCAACAGCGCCTGCTTTATCGGATCATCAGAATAGACCTGCGGCAGCGGATCGTTGCCGAGCAATCGCGCGCAAGCTCCTTCGCGCAGGTCGATCGCGGGTATGATCTCCACTTCGTCGCCCTCCGCCGTTATTCTATTCTTTTGAGTATCATTTTATAGCCGTCGGAGCCGTAATACAGGGAATTTTTGACGCGGCTGATCGTCGCCGTAGAAGCTCCAGTCGTTTTGGAGATCTCGGTGTAGGTATCGTTTTGTAAGAGCATTTTTGCCACCTGCAATCTTTGCGCAAGAGACTTGATTTCCGGTACCGTAGCCAGATCGTCGAAGAAGGAATAGCACTCCTCCAAGGTCTGTAATTGCAAAATGGCGTTGAACAGATCGTCTACGCTGTCGCATTGAAATTTGCTTTGATATGTCATGTCTGTACATCCTTTCTCTTTTGTCACAAAACAACAACGACATATAAGCATTATAATACTTTAGCATGGGAAAAAGCAATAGAGAATTCATCAGTAAATAAAAAACAGCCCGACAGCGAATTGGAATACGCCGACGCCGATCAGCGCCGGATAATGCCCGAGCTGCCAGCGGCTCTGCAGCTGCCGTACGCTGCAATATACGGCGGCCGACGCGCCGATCATCGCCACCGCCAGCAGGAACAGCAGCGGCAGCGTTTCCAGATGCGTCAGACCGCGCCCAACGTCGATCAGGCGCAGGGCGCGCACCACCGGGAAACCGCCGCTGCGCAGCAGCTCGCCGAAGATCAACACATTGCGCAGCGTCGCCCACAGGCAATAACCGCCGCCGATGGCAATAGCGATGAACATCAGCCGCCGCGTAACCAAGATTTGCCGCCCGATCAGCAGCAACTGCGGCGTCAGCCCATAGATGGCGACGGCGATCAGCGCCGCCGTTGACCAGAGCTGAGGCGCGTCTGCCGCCGCCAGCGGCAGCAGCCGCCGCACATCATATTCGCCGAGCAGCAGCAAGCTGTCAGCCAGCGCCGCCGCCAGCAACAGCGCCAGCAGCGGCAGCGCGACGCGCGCCAGCCCGCGCAAGCCCAAATGCGCGCCATAGCAGATCAGCAGCACCATCAGCGCATAATACAGCCAGTCGTTAAAACCGGCCGAGGACAGCTCAGACCACAAACGCAAGATGCGGCTGCAAAAGTAACCGACCAGCAGCGTTTGCAGCAGTGCGCTCAAGGCAGCGGCAATACGCCCGGCGGCGCGTCCGGCGGCCGTAAAAGCAGTTGAACATAACGCCAGCGGCAGCAGACCTGCCGGCAGCGCCGCCGCCACCGCCAGCCAGGCATTGTGCCCCAGGGACGCGCCCGCGCCGAAGATCACGGCAAAGCCGCACAGTATGACCGCGCATAGCAGCGCGACGCTTTCCGCCTTCGTCAGCGTATTCATTGGCGGCAGGCCGTGCGCAGCTCATCACCGCGCAGCTGACAGAAAACGCTGCCGTTAAGCCGCAAGCCTTGCGGCGTTTGCTCAAGCAAAGGCAGCGGCATATTGCGCTGCCCGTTCAAGCCGCGCTCCAGCAGCAGGGTTAACGTCGGCGGCTGCCGCTCGCTATCAGCGAGCGCCTGCGCCAACCCTTGCGATACATAATCGGCCTCGCCAAAGCTATCGCCGAGCGCCTGCTGCGCAGTACCGTCGGCGACTACGATATACGGCTTGGGGTCGAAGCGCGTATCGTCATATATCTGAGCGGCGACATGGTAAAGCCCGCCGCTCTCGGCAAGCTCCCGCCCGCATACTATAAGCTCGGCGCTGCCCCAAAACAGCTCCCGATCCAGCAATTCCGCTAAATGCTCGCCGGCCTGCTCCAGATCCTGCCCTGCCGCGCTAAAGACCAGCGCCTCGGCAGGCTGATCAACGCCCTGCTGATGCGCCAGCTCCACGCTCAATAGCAAGCCGTCGTTCGCCGCGTCCACGCCTAATCCCAGCACTATCGCCATATCGTTCATCTCGCGCCGTTCGCCGCTGCCCACGCAGATCAGCAATAGCAGCGCCGCGCAAAACAGCGTCATCTTAGCTCTCATGCTCCGCCTCCATGCCCTGACCGGACGCCATGCGCCGGCGGTTGCGGCTCAACTGCTGCGGACGGAATTGCAGCTTCCACAGCGGATACCGTAGCGTGACCTCCTTGAATTCATTGCGGTCGAACGGCGCGATCGGCGCGAAATAATCGACGCCGACGCTCTTGAGCGAGCCTAAATACAGCAGCATCGCCACCGTACCAAGCATCATGCCGAATAAGCCGGTGAACCAGCCCAATACCAAGAACAGCAAACGCAGCAGCGATGACGCATCGGTGAGCGGCGCGGCAACAAAGGCGGCTACTACGGTGATCGACAGCACGATCAGCACCGGCGCGGAGATCAGTCCGGCGGCGATGGCCGCGTCGCCCATGATGATAGCGCCGACAATGCTGATCGCCTGCCCGGCCGGTTTTGGCAGGCGCACGCCGGCTTCCTTGAGTATCTCATAGACCAGACTGATCAAAAGAAGCGATACGCCCAGCGAAAAGGGCGTTTCCGCCTGCGCGACGGACATTGACAGCAGCAGCTTTAACGGCACCATCTCTGGATGATGGCAGCAGACGGCGAGGAAGAAGCCGGGCAAATATACGTTTATCAGAAAAGAAATGCTGCGGATAATGCGCAGCCATGAAGCATAATGAAAGCGCGTATAATAATCCTCGGGGCTGTGCAGCGCCTCGATGAAGAACATCGGCGCGCTCAATACCGACGGCGAGCCGTCTATCAGCACGGCTACGCGGCCTTCAAGTATTTTGGCGGCGGTGATATCCGGCTTTTCGCCCATGCCGATGGTCGGAAACAGCGAATATGGCGTATCCTGTATCAGCTGCTCCACCTGTCCGCTGTCCAAGATCGCGTCGATGTCGATACGCCGCAAGCGCTCGCATATCATTCGCAGCACGTCGCGGTTGACGATGCTCTCGACGTAAACGACGGCGACGTCGGTTTGGCTGTAACGGCCGAGGCGGAACATCTCGACACGGAAATCGCGATGATGGATCTTGCGCCTGAGCAGCGACACGTTGACGCGCAGACTCTCGACGTAGCCCTCGCGCGGGCCGCGTATCACCACGTCGGTGGACGGCTCCTCCACCGAACGCTGCGGCCAGCTGATCACCTCCAGCAGCAGCGCCTGACGCTCGCCGTCGATGAACAGCGCCGTCAACCCCTGCAATACCGCTCCCAATACCTGCTGCATATCGCCGGCCAATTCCACCTCGCCGCCGGCGATCACCGTGGCGGCGATACGCTCGATGCTGCTCGGCTGCTTGACCTCGCGCATCAGCGGCGCATAGAAATCGCGTCCCAGCAGCTCCTTGCTCACCAGCCCGTCGATGAACAGCGAGGCGGCCTGCTGACCGCTGCCCAGCTCAAAGCGACGCAGCACCGTATCCATATCGGAGGGCAGCTGCGTCTTGATATAGTCGATATTGGTTTGCAGATCGGCGCTTATTTCATGCATAGGCCTATTATTGCCGCAAAACGGCAACGATATGCAAAAAACCCGCCCAGGCTGTGCCTGGACGGCGTAAGCTGTGCTATTTGCGGAATTATATGTCGGCGCGGGAGAATATGTGGTCTATATGCTTGCGGAATGCGTCATAATCGAATAAATCCATGATCTCGCGCCGCGACAGATAATTGCTGATATCCTGATCCTCCAATATCAGATATTGGAAGTCGATCTGCTGCTCCCAGGCTAAGGAAGCGTTGCGCGATATCCAGTCATAGGCCTGCTCGCGCATCACGCCCTTGCCGATCAGCGCCAGCAGCACTTTTTGCGAAAAGATCAAGCCCAGATTGCTGTGCAGGTTCTTATTCATCTTGGCCGGCGAGACGTTTATCCCCTCCATCACCGTGATAAAGGAACCAAGCATATAATCGAGGATGAAAAAGCTCTCGGGGATGATGATGCGCTCCACCGGCACATGCGTGGTATCGCGCTCATGCCACAGCGCGATATTCTCCAGCGCCGCCACCGCGTTGCCGCGCAGGATGCGCGACAGACCGGCTATCTCCTCGCTGCCGGCGGGATTGCGTTTATGCGGCAGCGCGGTAGACCCCTTTTGCCCCTTGCTCACGCTTTCCTCGACCTCGTTGATCTCGGTACGCTGTAAATTACGGATCTCGGTCGCCATCTTCTCGATAACGCCGCCGGTCAGCGCCAGCGCCGTCATGCATTCGGCATGGCGGTCGCGTTGCAGGCTTTGCGTAGTCACATAGGCCGGATGCAGCCCCAGACGGCGGCAAACGAAGGTCTCTATATGCGGGTCGATGGTAGCAAAACCGCCGACCGCGCCGTTGATCTTGCCGACCATGATCACATTATGCGCATGATTGAGGCGGCTCAGCGAGCGGTCGATATCCTTGACCCACAGCGCCATCTTCAAGCCAAAGGTTATCGGCTCGGCGTGCATACCGTGGGTGCGGCCGATCATCAGCGTATATTTATACTCATTTGCCAGCTCGCTGAAAATAACGCGCAGCTGGCTGAGCTTGCCCGTCACCAGCTCTATGGCCTGTATGATCTGCAGGGACAGCGCCGTGTCTTCAACGTCGGTAGATGACATACCCATATGCAGATACTTGGCGGACTCGCCGATACGCTCGCTGACGCAAGTGAGAAAGGCCATGGTATTATGACGCACTTCCGCATCGATCTCGGCAATGCGCGCTAAATCATAACCGGCCTTTTCTTTGATCTCAAGATAAGCCTCCTTAGGTATCAGTCCGATATCGGCCATCGCCTCGCAGGCGGTGATCTCTACGTCCAGCATCAGCTGAAAGCGGTTCTCCTCGCTGAACACGTTGCCCATTTCCGGCAGAATATATTTCCCGATCATTTCCCCTACCCCCTAATACGCTTTACCAACATCGGCAGCCATTTGCTCGATACTGCTATAAGCGCCATATTCCGCGCCATATAACAGATAATTATCCGCATAAATGTCAACGTATTCAACATCCGGCGCTAAGGCCGCCAATTGCTGCAATTCGCTCAGCGCGGCGGCGGCAAAGGCATTCTCGTCATCGAACTTCTGCCCCAAGTCGATAGTGGCGAAAAAGCCCTCGTCATAATAGATGGAGTATTGCGGATGCCCGGCAAGGCTGATGCCATATAGCTCCTCGCCGAAATCATAGAAAGTATCGTACTCCTGCGCGCTGAACAAGGGCGCGGCGAACTCATTCAGCGCCTGATGCGCGTTCTGCCGCTCAGAGGCTACCATAAAGCCGGCCACGGCGATGAAAACGACCATTACCGCCGATGCAACGGCTATATTTCGCTTGTCCTTTTTGTCAATGACATGTGTCATGTCAAGGCCGCCGTATATTCGTTTACAAAAATAATAGGCGATGGGGCCGGACAATATACCTATGCAGCCGCCGATAAAATACAGCAGGCCGTTGGTAAACAGCGCGATCACCGCCAATATCGTCGGCGGGATGCAGAAAACGATCAGCCCGCGCGTGCCGAAGGGTATCCTGAAGCCGCGCGGCAGATCGGGCTCCTTGATCCGCAGCACGATCGCCGAAACGTAGATCAGAATATAGGCGAACATCAGCAGGAACACGTCGATCACCACCAATACGTCAAAGCCGTATTGGCAGAGTATCAGATTGACTACCGCCATCGAGAGGATCGCCTTATGCGGGGTGCCGTATTTGCCGCTGATATCGGCGAAAAATCTCGGCGCCAAATGATCCTCGCTCATCGCGTAAAAGCCGCGGCTGCCCGAAGCCAAATAGGTGTTATACAACGAGGCGTTGGAGATGATCGCCGCGACCACGAACAGCAGCGCGAACATCGGTATGCCGATCATTCCCGCCACCGTAGCGAAGGAGATGCCGCCGGCCGTGCCCCATTGCTGCCAGTTGCCCACCGAGGACAATCCGGCCATCGTCGGCAGTATGTAGAACAGCATGATCGCCGGTATCGACAGCAGCGTCGCCTTGGGTATGACCTGCGGGTTCTTGACCTCGCCCGCCACCGTGGACATCGACTCATAGCCGGCGTACATCCACATACAGATCGCCACGCCGAGGCCGATGCTGCCCATCACCGTCTGCCCCTCGGGGATAAAAGGCAGGAAGGGATTGGTGTTCCAATTGGCAAAGCCGACCACGGTAAGAATGATAAAGGTAGCCATCACCAGCACCGAGAAATAGGCGGCGATGCGTCCGACGTCGGTGAGGCCGCGAATATTGATATAAACGAATACGAGGATAAAAACCAACTTGAACAGAAATTCCTGCAGCGGGGTCAGAGCGATGAACGCGCCGAGATAGCCGGTGGCCAGCACCACGTAAAGCGTTGAATCGACGTAGATGGAGAGCGTGCGCCACCAGCCTGCCTGAAAGCCCCAGAATTCGCCCAGCGCCCTTTGCACCCATTTATAATAGCCGCCCTCCTCGGGGATGGCGCTGCCCAATTCGGCGGCGATCAAGCCCTGCGGTATGCTCCAAAAGAAAGGCAGCACGATCAGCAGCAGCAGCGTTAAGCCGGGGCCGGCGGCGGGAATCATATCCTCGATGCCGTAAGCGCCGGCGCAAACCATGCAAAAGATCATGAAAAACACGGTCAGCATACTGATATCATGCTGTTTAAGCTGTTTGCCCGTGTTCGATTTCTGTTCGTTCAACCTCGTATCCTCCAAAATCCCTATGATTGCCAAGCTCTTATTTGACGCGTATCGCAAATTCCGGACAGCGCGGCGCGCAATAGCCGCACAATATGCACTTGCTGTCATCGACCAGCGGCAGGCTGCCCGAATCGTTCCAGCTCAGCGCCTGCGACGGACAACCGTCGATGCAAGCGCCGCAGGAAGCGCATAATATCTCCATCAGCACCCAATGCTTGCTGCGCTTGATATCCTTGAGCGCGCTTTCATCTATGGGCTGATCGTTGAACAGCCGCAGGTTGAACTCCAATTCCCCGCGATAATTCATGCCCACGGCATGCGCCGCGAATTGCCGCAGCGAACGGCCGTAGCGAAAAGCGGCTAATATGTCGTCGAGCAGCGCTCCGCCACCCAGCAGCTTCATCGTATACAGACCCTTGCCGCGCTGCGCCGCTTCCTCCGTGGCCGCCTGCATCGCCTCGGCGTCGCCGCCCAGGATGCCCAGCGAGCGATAATTTAGCAGCGGGAATATCACGTCCACCTCCGGCACGGCAGCCAGCATCCGCACGACCGGCACCGAATGAGTGGACACGCCGACAGCGCGCAACGTACCGCGGCTTTTATGGTCGAGCAGGCATTGCCAGGCTCCGGCGCGCTTTTCCATCAGCTCAACGCCGGCGCGCGCGGCATGGAGCAGGAAAACGTCGATATGGTCGCGCCCCAGCTCGTACAAAGCCTGCCGCACCGCCGCATCCATATCGTCGTAGCCGGCGGCTGTCGATTTGGAGGTGATGATGATGCGCTCGGGCTGCTCGTAGCGGTCGAGCGCATAGCGCAAATGGCCGTAGGTACCGTACATCTGTGCGGTATCAAAGAAGTTTATGCCGCGGCGCATCGCCTCCAGCAGCAATTCACCGCCCTGGTCGACGCTGATATCGGCTTGCAGCGGCCCCATCGGCAGAACGCCAAAGCATAGCTCAGACACCTCAAGGCCGGTCGAACCCAGCTGAGTATATTTCATATACAGCCCCCGAAAATGAATAATTACAATTATAACACTACATTTGATTTATGCCAATAACTTGACAAAATTTGTCCGAAAAATTATTATATAGTAGTTACCGTCAATGATGGAAAGGATATCTATTATGGACAATGTGTTCGACGTTTTACAGGAACGCGGCTTTATTGAGCAATCAACCAATCATGACGAGGTGCGCGAGCTTCTCGGCTCCGGCCCCGTCACCTTTTATATCGGCTTTGACCCCACGGCGGACAGCCTGCACGTCGGCCATTTCATTCAGGTGATCGTGATGATGCATATGCAGCGCGCCGGACATCGGCCGATAGCGCTGATCGGCGGCGGCACTACCATGGTCGGCGACCCCTCCGGGCGCACCGATCTGCGGCAAATGCTGAGCAAAGAAGAGATCGCCGCCAACGGCGAAAAATTTAAGCGCACCTTCTCTAAATTCCTGCGCTTTGACGATGCGGACGGCGCGATCATGGTCAATAACGCCGACTGGCTGCTGGAGCTCAACTACGTTGACTTCCTGCGCGATATCGGCCGCCATTTCTCGGTCAACCGCATGCTCACCGCCGAATGCTACAAAAACCGCATGGAAAAGGGTCTGACTTTCCTCGAATTCAACTATATGCTGATGCAGTCCTATGACTTCCTCGAATTATACCGCCGTTATGGCGCGATGCTGCAATTGGGCGGCAACGATCAATGGTCGAACATCCTTTCCGGCGCCGATCTGATCCGGCGCGTCGAGGGCGCGCAGGCGCATGCGCTGACCTTCAAGCTGCTGACCACCTCCGCCGGCAAGAAAATGGGCAAGACCGAAGCCGGCGCGGTGTGGCTGGACCCGGCTAAGACCTCACCCTATGATTTCTACCAGTATTGGCGCAATATCGACGACGCGGACGTGGCCAACTGCCTGTCGCTGCTGACCTTCATCCCGATGGACGAGGTACGCGCGCTCACCAATATGCGTCAGGGCGCTGACATCAATAAGGCCAAGGAGCGGCTGGCATGGGAGCTGACAGCTCTGGTGCATGACCGCGACGAGGCCGATAAGGCGCAGACAGCGGCGCGCGCGCTGTTCGGCGGCGGCGGCAACTTGGCCGATATGCCGACCACCGAGCTGGCGGCGGCGGAGGTAGCGGCGGGCATGGATATCATCGCGCTGTTTTCCGCTTGCGGACTGATCGCCAGCAATTCCGAGGGACGGCGGCTGATAAAAGAAGGCGGCGCTTATCTTAATGACGAGCGTATCGCCGCCCATGACCGCGCCGTTACCGCCGCGGACTTCGCTCAAGGCTACGCTTTGCTGCGCAAGGGCAAAAAGGTGTATCATAAAGCGGTGCTGAAATAATACCGCCGCCTTTGCTCATAGAATGAACCGGCTTAGAATTCCAGCTCCAGCAGCACCGGACAATGATCGGAGCCTTGTACCTCGGGCAGTATATAGGCGTCGGTGATATTTTGGCGCAGCGCCTCGGCGACGAAGAAATAATCTATACGCCAGCCGATATTGCGCTCGCGGGCGCGCGTCTTCATGTCCCACCAACTGTAATAGCCGCCGCCCTGCTGGAACAGACGAAAGCTGTCGATAAAGCCGAGCGCGAGAAATTCGTCGATCCACGCGCGCTCCATCGGTAAAAAGCCGGTATGCGTGGAGTTTTCCTTAGGCCGCGCCAGATCAAGCTCCTGATGCGCGGTATTTACGTCGCCGCAAACGATCAGCGGCTTGTCGGAGGCAAGCGCGTATTTGCTGACCTCGGCATAGAAGTCCATCTTATATTGCAGGCGTTCCTCGCCGTTGCCGCCATTGGGGAAATAGCAGTTGAACAGCCGAAACTGCGGATAATCGAGTATCAGCGTGCGCCCCTCGATATCAAAACGCTCTATACCCAGCCCATACGCAACCTGTTCGGGCGGCTGCTTGGCGAATACCGCCACGCCGCTGTAACCGGGACGTTCGGCGGAATTGATAAACGGCGTATGGCCCGACCATTCCAGCAGCTCCATAGGTATCTGCTCCGGCTTGGCCTTGATCTCCTGCAGGCAGACGATGTCGGCGTTTATCATATCCAGCGCCTGCATCGCGCCTTTTTTGACGGCGGCGCGCACTCCGTTGACGTTCCATGACAGCAGCGTCAGCTTTTGCATAATACACCTCGTTTACGGAATATAGACAGCAGTTAAGGAGAAAACGATGCTCAAAGAATTGATCGAAGCCGGTTACGGCGAAGCCGAGGATTATAATTGCGCGGAGAAGATCATCAACGGCGCAAACGTCGCATATGACCTGCAGCTGGACAAACAGGCGACCAAGCTGTTCGCCGGCTTTGGCGGCGGCATGGCCGTGGGCGATACCTGCGGCACGGTCACGGCGGCTATCGGCGTGCTCAGCGGTATTTTCATCGAAGAACGGGCGCATGAAAGCAAGGAGTTCAAGCTGATCTGCCAGGACTTCATGCATCGCTTTGGGCAGCAAATGTCATCCAACAACTGCACGGAGCTGCGGCGTCTGTACCGCGACCCGCAGAGCAAGTGCCTGCGCGTGCTCAGCGCGGCAGCGGGCATATTAGACGAGATGCTGCTTGAACGCGATATGCTGCCGCTCAACAAATAGCCGCGTAGGCCGCGTACAGCTCGGCGAATTGCGCGAGGCTCAGCTCCTCGGCGCGAACGTCCGGCTTCCAGCCCAGCCCCAGGATCAACTCTGCCCACTGCTCGCGGCTGGCCGAAAGCGGCGCGGCGGACAGCGCGTTGAGCAGCGTTTTGCGCCGTAGTGTAAAGGCGGCCTCGATCAGCCTGAACAGCTCCCGCCGCTCCCCCGCTACCGGCGGCGCGGCGCGGCGGCGCACGTCTATCACTGCCGAAGTCACCGCCGGCCGCGGATAAAAAGCGTCGCGCGGCGCCTCAAAGCAGATCGCGGCCTCGGCATAATACTCCAGCAATAGCGTCAGCGGCCCATTCTCCCGCCCCTTGCCTGCCACCAGGCGTTGGGCGGCTTCTTTTTGCAGCATCAGCGTCATCGCGCTCCATGCTCCGCCCTCGCGCAGCAGCCGCGTCAGCAGCGGCGTGGTGATGCTGTACGGCAAATTGGCGACGATCTGATAGTCGCGCCAACCGCGGCGCTGCGTATAAGCGGCAAAATCGAAATTTAGAGCGTCGGCATTGATGATCTCGGCGCGTTCGCCGAAACGGCGGCATAAATATTGCGCCGCGCGCGTTTCGATCTCGAGCACCGCGCAATCGGCGCCACTATCCAGCAATCGCTCAGTCAGCATACCCAAACCGGCGCCGATCTCCAGCGTCGGGCTGCCCTCGCCTATTTTGGCGGCGGCGACGATCTTGTCGATCACCGCCTCGTCGATCAAATAATTCTGTCCGCGCAGGCTATGCGGTTTGAGGCCGAGCATACGCAGCGTATCCTTACAGGCCAGCGCCATATCCCTGTCAGCCATAGCTACTCCAGAACGTACATGATGATATTACGCCGCCCCCATTGGATGCAGTCCTGCTCGGTATCCATATACAGGTCGATGATATTGTTCTTGATCGCGCCGCCGGTATCCTCGGCGGTGGCAAAGCCGTAGCCTACGACGTAGACCTTGGAGCCGAGCGGGATGAAGGACGGATCGACGGCGATGGTGCCGATCTTCGGCCAGGTGCCGGTGGCGGTACGATTGCCGGTCCACGTATAGGCCGTAGCCTGCACCTCAAGTATTTCCTTATAGTAGAAGCTGGCTCCGCTCTCGGTGGTGGCGGTTTGCAGCTCGCTTTCGTCAAGTCCCAGCTCCGCAGCGCGGCTGGCCAAGGTCATCGGCCCATAGCCGACGATAGACGCGGCCGGTTCGATGGTGATCTCGGCGCTTTGCAGCACGCGCTCGATCTCCTCGCCGTCAGCATAGAAGACGCGGTAATGCGAAAGCTGCTCGCCGGCACGCCCCGGCGACAGCACCTCGGTGGAACCGGCGGCCAAATAGGTGAATTCCTGCCGCACCACTTCCGGCTCAATGGCTTCGCTGACCGTGATATCCTCATAGGTAACGCGGCTGACCGTAAGCTCGGTATCTTCGAGCAATATCTGCTCTAAAGGCAAGGATACGCGGTCGATAGGCGACAGTTCGACTCCTGCCAAAGCCAGCGCTTGCTCGACGGTCAAAGGCAGCGCCTCGACGACGGCAGTCTCGCCGTCGGCGGTCACGGCGATACGCAGAGCGTCGTTGACCCACAGCGTCATCTCATCGCTGAGCCGCTGGTCTAAGGGCTGAGAGCAGTAATCGACCTCGGGATCGAAATCAACGCCTAACTCCGTCAGCAGCTCGCCGACATTAGCGGCCTTGGAGGTCACGACCTGCCGCTGATTATTGACGCTGACCGTCAGCGTATGCGAAACCAGCGACGGCAATTCCCAGTCGACAGCGCCGCTGCCGGCGGCATAAGCCACCGCTGCGCCGCCGACCAAGAGGAAGGCCAGCAGCGATACCAGCAATGTTGACAGACGGCGCTTGACCGGCGCGGCGGCTTCGGCCTGCGGCTGCGGCTGGACGGTCTCCGCGGCAGCGCAAACAGGCTGTTGCGTTTCCGCCACAGCCACTTGCAATTCGCCTAATTCCACACGCGCGATACGCCCGTAATATCTGGCCATATACCCTCCGTCAAGCGTTCTTTATTATAGGTATATTTGCCGCGCTTGTCAAGTATGACAAGCTGTAGCTGGTCTTTTCATACGCCCAGCTTGAAGCGTTTTATGCCGCGGCTCAATAGCATAAAACCGTCTTAGACGGCCTGACGTTAAATGCAAGGCATTCCCGACGCGGCGCGTTTAATTCTCCGCGGCTTCGCGGATCGCGCGCAGCGTTGCCTGGTATATGTCGCGGAACTGGATGAACGCGGCCTGCACCGCATCGGCCTCCGGCTCCCCGTTTCTAAGGAGCTCGGTCAGCACGCAGGAGATGCGGTAGAGCATTTCCATATCCGTATTGCCGCTTGCGCCCTTCGTCTCATGGGCGCATTCAAACAGGGCTTTGTAGTTTTTGTCCTCGTAGGCCTTTTCCGCCCGAGTCAGCATGTCGCTGTCCAAAAACGACATCAACACTATCTCATAGAGCTCGGCGTCGCCAAGAAACCTTTCCACGCCCTTGCCGTAATTAACGCCGGAGAGCTCCAACCTTGCTATATCCATCGTCTGAAGTCCTTCGCTTTCCTATTTCTTCACTCGAGCGCCGCAGTTTCGCCATCGGACGGCTGAGGCGGCTCCGTCTCGCCGTCCTCCCCTGCCGCGTTTTCGTCGATCGCGGTCAGCATCGAGCTGAAGGCCATAGCCCGCATATCGTCCTTATAAAACAGGATGTGGTTCCTGCCGTTTTCCTTGACCTGATAGAGCGCGATATCGGCTTTTTCATACAGCTCATCAAAGGTATTCCCGTCCTGAGGCAGCAGGGCGACGCCCATGCTGGCTGAGATCTTTATCCTTCCGCCGAGCTCGCGGAACACGGCCGTTCGCAGTATTTCCAGCTTGTCCTGCAGCGTTTGGATATCGGGGAAATCGCTGATGAGCATGCCGAATTCATCCCCGCCAAGCCTTCCGACAATATCGTCCTTAAATAAGACTGACCTTATGGTATACGCCACGTCGTGCAGCAGCTTGTCCCCGGTGGAGTGCCCGAAGGTGTCGTTCACGGTTTTGAAGTGATCCACGTCCAGCATGACGAAGGCGTGGAGCAGTTCGGCGGAGGCGTGCTGGATGCGCTCCTGCACGTGCTCGATAAACGTGGCGCGGTTCAGCAGGTCGGTGACGGGGTCTATCTGAGCGCGGTTTTTGAGCTCCATCTGCTCGCGCACCTCGGTGTCCACGACCCTGCCGATGAGCAGGATGCGCCTGTCGCTCGCATACGGGTCCAGAACCATCTGGTAGCTCATGCGCACATACAGCGGGCTGCTTTGCGGCGTGGGCTTTACGCGGATATCTGCGCTGTTATGCGTTATACCGGAGGCGAACGCGGCCATGACCCGCTCCATGTCGAACACCTCACGGAAGGCCTCTCTGTCCGGAGCGTGTACGAGGCGCTTTCTTATGTATCCTATGCCGGCGTCGTAACCCTGGCGCGCCGTTTCTATGCAGCCCGGTATGAAATTATCGCTGTGGCTCTCCAGCGTATTCTGGGTCATATTGTATTCCAGATAATACGAATCCGCGGCGTTCATCGCCACCAGCATATTCTGATAGCGCTGGAAGGTCAGCTCCTTCTCATAGTCGTCGGAAATATCGTCCAGCGAGAAGATGGAGTAGCTTGGCTCGCCCGAGGAATCGAAAACAGTCGTAAACTGGCCGTTGTACCAGCGCCATACGCCGTCGGACAGCTTCATGCGGCATTTTAGCCCGCCCTCCGCCGCGCCGGCGCGAAGCTTCCTGTACTCGTCTCGCAGCGCCTCGATGCACTCGGGCGCTACAAGCGCCTCGCTGAAATAGTCCTGCGTCCGGTAGGAACGAATATCGGCGTTGACGAATATCTCGCCGGCTCCGTCATAGGGCCGCAGGGTGTCCGTTGCGAAATCGTAGACGACGATGCGTTTTTGCGTGCTGCGGACGATGATCTTCAGCAGCTGCTCGTTCTCCTTGAGCATGGAGATCTCCGCGTCCTTGCCCTTTTGCTCGTCTATGTTGGTAAAGGTGACTACTGCCGATTTAGGCACGCCGCTCTCGTCGCGGATAATGCTGTACTCGCCCTTGAACCAGTGGAACTGCCCATCGGCCAGCTTCCTGCGTATCTCCACGGTCTTCCCGTCGACGCCATTGGAAATGGAATGATAAAAGTCCACATAGGCCTCC
>JAUNBC010000025.1 GCA_030527285.1 Bacillota bacterium
CCATTCGTTATTTCAAGTATATCATACTTGTCTAACAATTGGGGTGCTGTTCACTCTTCGCCCTGTCCCAGCGGCGCAAACTCCGCATCGGGCTCCATACCGGCGTCTGCTGCGGCGGGCGGCGGCGCGCTGCTATCGCTGGGCAGCGGCTTGCTCGTCTGATAATCGGGAGCCAGATCGACGAAACAGGTGTAGCCCTCCATGAACAGCAGTTGCGTTTCGCCGGTGGGGCCGTTTCTATGCTTAGCCACGTTGACCTTGACGATCTTCGAGCGCTCCCCGCCCCAGGTAACGGCTACGGCATTATCATCGCTGTTATCCGCGCTCTCCTTGGGCTGATGCAGGATCAAGACCACGTCCGCATCCTGCTCCAATGCGCCGGACTCGCGCAAATGGCTGAGATTGGGCGCGTCCACGCCCCTTTGCACCGCCTGACGCGACAACTGCGACAGCGCCAGCACCGGTACGTCCAATTCCTTGGCCATCGCCTTGAGCGAGCGCGAGATATCCGAGACCTCCTGCTGCCGGTTCTCATTGTGACGGCCGCTGCCGCCCTGCATCAGCTGTATATAGTCGATGACGATCAGATCCAACTCTTGCTCCAGCTTGAGCTTGCGGCATTTGCTGCGCATCTCGCTGACGGTGATATACATAGAATCGTCGATATAGATCTGCGCCTTGCTCAAAACCTTGCGCTTCTTGTCGATCTTATTGAAGTCCTGCTTGGAGGCCATGCCAATACGCACCAAGGACTGATCGACCCTGGCCTCGGTGCAAAGCATCCTCTGCACCAGCTGCTCTTTGGGCATTTCCAGCGAGAATATCGCCACCGTCTTGCCATGCTGCACGGCAGCGTTCTGCGCGATATTCAGCGCCATCGAGGTCTTACCGACGGCGGGACGCGCGGCTAAAATGATCAGGTCGCTCTTTTGCAGGCCGGACAGCATACGATCCAGGTCGCGAAAGGTAGGGATACCGGTAACGCCGTTCGTGGCCTTGATCTGCTGCATCAGCGCAAATACCGGATCGACCAGCTCCGGCAGCGAATGGAAATCGCTGCGCCGCCGTCCTTCGGACAGCTGGAACACCCGCTGCTCGGCCATTTCCATCAGCTCCGCCGCCGTCAACGCGCCGTTATAGCCCTCGGCGGATATCGCCGCCGCCATCGCGATCAGCGCGCGCAGCTGCGCCTTCTCTGCGACGATGCGCGCATAATGCGCGGCTGCCGCGGTAGCAGGCACAGCCTCAGTCAGCGAGGCGATATAGGCGACCCCGCCGGCTCGTTCCAATATCCCCTGCTTACGCAGCTCATCGCTGACCGTGACCAGATCGAAGGGCCGGTCGTTGTCGCATAGCTCGCAAATGCAGCCGAATATAGCGCGATGCCCCTCGGCATAGAAATCCTCGGCGCGCAGGAATTCGCGCACCGGGCTGACGGCGTCGGCGTCCAGCAGGCAAGCGCCTAAAACGGCGCGCTCGGCCTCGGCGTTTTGCGGCGGGATCCTGCTGATCTGTTCATGCTCACTCGGCGGCATTGAGTTCATCTCTTACCTCTATGATAATTTTCGCCTGTACCTGCGCATGGAGCTTGATCGTAGCATTGAACCGCCCCAGAGATTTGATCTGTTCCTCAGTCTCGATCTTCTTTTTGTCTACGTCAAAACCGCTCTCTTTGAGCTTATCGGCAATATCGGAATTGGTCACAGAGCCGAACAGCTTGCCGGCCTCGCCAGCCTTGGCGATGATCAGCAGCGTTGTTCCCTCTAACTTCTTGGCGGCGGCGCGCGCATCGGCCAATTGCTGCTCCTCGCGGTTCAGCTTGAGCTTGATCTCATAATTACGCATATTCAGCGAATCGGCGGTCGCCGGCTTGGCCAATGCTTTTGCAAATAAATAATTGCGCGCATAACCATCGGCTACTTCCTTAATATCGCCTTTTTTGCCCAATGATTTAACGTCTTGTACCAAAATCACTTTCATATTCCCGCCTCCTTATTCTCCGCCGCTTATGATACCGCTATTTTTTGCCGGCGCGCGCGGAGATCTTAGCGCGCAGATCGAATAACGGATCGAATACGCCCAGCATGATCAGCAAATAAATAGTTATGCTGGCGAATTGTATTAAAAGAAAGATCAGCAGCAGCTTGATAAAAAAATTGGCTCTGGTAAATCTTAATACCCAAATTATAAACGATAATCCGCTGATAAACAAGACTACGCCGAAAACATAAAGCAGATTATCGCCGATCATCGACAACCATTCCAGCTGCCACAGCCTGCCTAATTGCCCCGCGCCCAGCGCCGCGATCAAACCCCAGCTCAACCGCCAGTCGATACGCCATTCAGCCAGCGGCGGCAGCTTGAGTATATGGTAGCGCAAACGGCGCAATACCGCGCTGCTGACGCTGTAACAGATAAACGTCATCAGCATCGCCGATAATACCAGCGAAGCCGGCAGCAGCCTTTGCATAAACTCGAGCAGATAGTCGCCGAATTCCTCGACGCTCATGCCCGCCGGTATCATCAGCTCGGCCGCGCCCGGCTGCGCCACGATCGCGGCGACGTATTGATCGGTGATCAGCTGCATCTGCGTCAGTATCGCTTCAAGGCCCAGCCCCGACACGAACAGCGAGGCCAGCAGCCCGCCTAAGGTGCCGACGGCGGCGATGATCGTTGACACGCCGAGCGTAAACAATGCCCCGCGCTGCTTGCGGAAGCAGTAGCCGAGGAAAATGCCCAGCAACCCATACTGTATCAGCATCAGCAGCGCCTGCGGCAGCGTCAGCAGTATCACCGACAGCGCAAAGGTGACGAACGTGGCAAGCACACCGGCCTTGAGTCCGCGGCGCAAGATCAGCACCGCGAAGGGCAGCGGATACAGCAGCAGCCCTAATATGCTCAGCAGCGGCACATAGGCGCCTATCACCGCCAGCAACAAGGCTATTGCCGCCATCATCGCTCCTTCGGTGATGGCGCGCAGGTCGAGCCTGTCGTTATCGGGGAGCGCGCGCCATTCGCGCGGCGGCGGCGGGGGCGGGGGCGGCGGCTGAGACGGCGGCAGATAATCGTCGCCGCTGCCGCTGCGGTCGCGCGTATAAGAACCGCGCTCGCGCTCACGGCGCGCCGACAGCGGCAGCGAATAATCGTCGTCGTCAAGACACGGCGGCGCTGCTTCGCCGTCGCTCCTGGCGCTTTTTACAGCCGCAGCTTCGTCGGGCGGCGCGGCAGGAAGATTTTTCTTTGCTTCGTCCACTTTGACCTCCGTTTTTCTGAACATATATTTTCGCGTTATTGCGCGCAAAATCCTTTTCCGTATACGAAACAGCCCTGTCAAATGACAGGGCTGTTTGAACGACGTGTACGGCAAGAATTATTTTTTCTTTAACGCGAACAGTATATCTTCGGGCCTGATCGTCGTCGTATGGAAGCTGACGCCGATCGCATCATTGATGGCGTTGACGGTAGCGGGGGTAATGGAGTTATCGGCAGGCTCGCCCACGCCTTTTGCCCCATAAGGGCCAACGCCGCCGCGGCTTTCGATCAGCACGGTCTCCACGTCCGGCACGTCGGCGGAGGTGGGGATCAGATAGGTGGAGAACTTGTTGGCCTTGGTAACGCCGTCTCTCCAGCACAGATCCTCGCGCAGCCAGCCTAAATTATAGATGGCGCCGCCTTCTACCTGACCTTCGCAGCTATTGCGATTGATGGCCTTACCGCAGTCGATAGCGGCGATGACGCGCAGCACCTCGTACTCGCCGGTCTCCTCGTCCACGGCCACTTCCACGCCATGCGCGGTATAGGTCATATCGGGAAGGATCTGACCCTTGATATTGCTCAGATCGGGGACCTCGATGGCGGGCGCATTGAACTGCCCTTCATTGAACAGCTCGCCCTGTTCATTGGAAACGTGAGCCACGACCGTCTTGAAATCGACGGCTTTTTGCGGGTCGGGAGCATAATAGATCTTGCGGTCATGGAATTCGAGCTGGCCGAGAATATTCTCCACGTCCGGTTCCCATTCATAACCCGGCTCGCTGCGGGGCGGCCAATACTCGGCCTTGATGATCTCCGCCGCCTTGCGCGCCAAAGCGGCTTTCAGCGGTTTGACCGCTTCCAGGCAGGCATTACCGCTCATATACAGCTGACGGGTGGCGGTGGTGGTGCCGCATAAAGGTGTCAGATGCGTATCCATGACGAAAGGATGCACGTCGGAGATCGGCAGGCCGAATTCCTCGGCGCAGATCTGCGCCAGCACGCTGCCCTGGCCGCCGCCGATATCGGGAACGCCGGCGCGCAGGGTGATACTGCCATCCAGCTCGATGCGCAGCGCCACGCGCGAACTATCATGGAGGAAGCACAGACGGCCATAGCTCATCATGCCGCAGGCAATGCCGCGGCCGACCTTGCGGCCATCGGGCAAATACTCGGGCTTGGGCGTGGCGTTGAGCTTTTGCCAAACGGTATCGACCAATTCATCAAGCGCCACATGGCCTTGCGTTACAAAGCCGGTATGCTGCGGATCGCCGTTTTTCATCACGTTCTTCTTGCGTATCTCATAGGGCGACATGCCTAGCTTGGCCGCCAATTCATCCATTTGCCGTTCATAGCAGAAATTGGTCTGCGGAACGCCGAAGCCGCGATTGGCGGAGGAGAAGGTGTTGTTGGTGAAAGTGGAAATGCTCTGGCAGCGCACATTGGGGATGGCATAGCAGCCGGGGCCGTTGATCGTCGAGTACATCTGTACCCACGGCGTGCAGTAGGTATAGCAGCCGCCGTCCATAACGATGCTCACGTCCTGCGCGATGATTTTGCCGTCCTTGGTCGCGCCGGTCTTATAATGCAGATACTCCGGATGGCGCTTGGAATGGCATTCCAGGCTTTCCTCTCTGCTCCACACCATCTTCACCGGCCTGCGCGTGGCCTGCACCAGCAGCGCGATATAGGTCTCGACGGTGATATCTTCCTTGCCGCCGAAGCCGCCGCCCACCAGCACGCCGATATTGCGCACCTTGGTATGCGGCAGACCCAGCACCTTGGCGATAGTGCGATAATGCTCCAGCACCTGCGTGCCGACGCGCAGCGTGATCACGCCGTCGTCATCCATCCAGCCTATGCCGCCCTCTGTTTCCAGATAGGCATGGTCATGGGGGCTGGTGTAATAATCATTCTCCACGATCACGTCGCATTGTTTCCACGCTGCTTCCAGATCGCCGTTTTCGACCTTGGTGCGCATGATCACGTTGCTGTCGTCCTCAGAGGATACCAGATATACGTCCTTGCTCTCGGGCTTGTTGATGCAATCGACTGCGCTCCAGCCATAGCCGTTATCCGGCATGCCCTTGGTGCCCAAAATGGCGATACGCGGGTCAAAAACGCCGGGCTGCACGTCATAATCGACCTCGATCAGACGGCAGGCTTCCTCGGCGATCTCCTCGGTCTCGGCGGCCACCAAAGCGATAGCCTCGCTTTTGGCGCGGATCTTGCCGTCGGCCAAAACCTTATACAGACCCTCGAAGCCGCCGCCCACGTCGCGCATCTGGCCGAATTTGGATATATCCTGATTTACCGGCACGTCTTTGGCCGTCAACACCGCGTGTACGCCCGGCAAAGCCTTGGCCTTGGAGGTATCCACGCCCTTGAGTATTGCCGCCGGATAGGCGCTGCGCAGCACCTTGCCGTAAAGCATGCCCGGCATATCCCGGTCATCGGAATACATTTGCTCGCCTTTGGCCTTAGCCGCAGCGTCATGCCGCGGGACGCGGGTACCGACCATTCTGAAATTCAAATTCTCCTGCAATACCATTAACGTCCGCCTCCTTCCAGTTCGGCCGCGACCTTGTAGATCGCGTCGATGATCTTTTTATAACCGGTGCAGCGGCAGAGATTGCCGGAGATCGCTTTGCGTATGGCTTGGCGATCGGCCTTGCCTCCCTGCTGCAGATAATGCTTGGCCGCGACGATCATGCCGGGGGTGCAGAAACCGCATTGTATAGAGCCGCATTCGACAAAAGCCGCTTGCAGCTTGGCGGTGATCTCATCGTTATAACCCAAGCCTTTATTCGTCCAGATCTCATGGCCGGCGCAATTATGCGCCAAGGTCAGGCAGGACTTGACGGCAACGCCGTCCAGCAGCACCGTACAGGTACCGCATTCGCCTTCCTCACAGCCGCATTTGACGTCCCAGTAATAATTGTCGCGCAGCAAGCGCAGCAAATTGATCTCGGGAGCCGCAAGGAAGGTTTTCTCCTCGCCGTTGATCTTTAACGTCAATGGGATACGATTCGTCATTTCGCATTCCTCCCCTCGTTCAGGCAAACACCGCAGGCCTTAGCCAAAACACGTTTGACCAGAACCGGCGCGACTGTTGCGCGGTATTCTCCGGAGCCGCGAATGTCGTCGATCGGTTTGATATCTTTCTTCAATGCCGGCGCTATCGCCGCTATCACTTCATCGCCGAAAGGTTTGCCGATAATGGCCTTTTCCACCGAATAGGCGCGCACTACCTTCGGCGCAACCGCGCCCAATGCTATTACCGCGTCCGTAATTTTGCCGGCGCGATCCTGACGCACGCTGACCGCTACCGTCACCTGAGAAATAGCCATCGAGTTGCGCAACGCCAGCTTATAGAAGGCGCTATGCGGATTAACGGCAAATTCGACAGCGACGATCAGCTCATTAGCCGCCATGACGTTCTTATTGACGCCGGTATGGAATTCTTCGATCGGGATACGGCGCTTGCCGCCCTTTCTGGCAACGATAACGTCAGCTTTCAGTCCCATCAGCGCCGCGACTGCATCACCGGCCGGTGAGCCATAGGCGATATTACCGCCGACGGTGGCGCTGTTGCGCACGATCGGATCGGCGAACACCTGCGCCGCCTGAAACAGCGCCGGAGCCTTCTTTTCCAGCAGCAGGGAATCAGCCAGCTCGGATATCGTCGTCAAAGCGCCGATATAGATCTTGCCGCGATTGAATTTGACGCCGCGCAATTCCTTGATATCCTGGATACCGACCAAAATCTTATCATTGAGCTTGCCATCGCGAATATCTACCATAATGTTGGTAGCGCCGGCTACGGGTTTTGCCTTTTCCTTCTCCCTGTCCAAGATGTTCAGGGCGGTTTTCAGGTCAGGCGCCGGTATAAAAGTAAAATTCTTCAAGCAGCACACCTCCCAATTATTGATCGCATTTCATCTTTGCCGCGGCGTCCATGACCGATTTGACCATGGCCACGTAACCGGTGCAGCGGCAGTAATTGCCTCTGAGATAGTCCTTGATATATTCCTCGTCAGGGGCGGGGTTATCCAGCAGCAGCGCCGTGGAAGTCACCACCATACCCGGTACGCAGAAACCGCATTGTATAGCCGAATTATCGACAAAAGCCTGCTGCACGGGGTTGAGCTTATCGCCGTCCGCCAGACCCTCGACGGTAGTGATATCCCAGCCGTCGGCGGAGATCGCCGGCACCAGACAGGACATATACGATTTGCCGCCGACCAGGATCGTGCAGGCGCCGCATTCGGCGATACCGCAGCCGTATTTGGAGCCGGTCAGGCATAACTTTTCGCGCAGCACGTTGAGCAGCAATTCATTGGGCTCGACCTTGAGCTCATGCAGCTTGCCGTTGACCTTTAAGGTGATCTCATGCTTTGTCATTACAGCTCACCTCCCGCGTTTTTCCATGCCTCGGCCAAAGCGTCGGCAGTCAATATCTCGGCGATAGCCGTACGGTATTCCGCGGTGGTGCGGTTATCGTCGATCGGTTTGATCGTCCTGGCCGCCGCAGCCGCGGTCTCCTTGATCAGTTGCTCGCTCATCGTCTTGCCGACGATGGAATCGCCGATGCTTTTGAGATAAGCGGGGGTAGCGGCGATAGCGCCCATGGCGATACGGCAGTTGGCGACCTTGTCGCCGTCACGCTCGATCACCACGCCGACGCTGATCTTGGCCACGTCGGGGCGCACGCGCGTTTTCTTGATGAAGCTGGCTCCGGTATGCGGCTTGGGCTTGGGCAGCGCGATATTGGTCAGCAGCTCGTTGGGCTTGATCACGGAAACGCCGGGCGCAACGAAGAAATCCTCGAGCGGCAGTACGCGCTCGCCGTCCGCGCTCTTGAGCTTGATCCTTGCTCCATAGCAAATGGCGGGGATAACGCTGTCCGCCACCGGCGAGGCGTTGCAGATATTGCCTGCCATGGTGCCCATATTGCGCACCGATATCGAGGCCATCAGGCTGAGCGCTTTGGCCAGCGCCGGATAGCGTTCGACGATCACAGCTTCCTTCTCGATGCGCGACAGCTTGGCGTTCGCGCCGATGCAGCAGACCTCGTCCAGATCGCAGCAATGCTCGCGCAGCTGCACGTAATCCAATTCCTCGATGCGCTTGATATCAAGCATATAGTCCATTTCGACTTCCGCGCCGACCTTGATATGTACGATCAGGTCGGTGCCGCCGGCCAGCACTTTGACCTTATTTTTGCTGTTGAGTATATCCAGCGCTTCGTCCAAAGCCGTAGGCGCCAGATACCCGAATTCAGCGTCGAGTATTCTCGTATTGACCATTAGTAGACCTCCTTTACGCCATCTTTCAGCGCTTTAAGCATTTTCTCCGGCGTTACCGGCAGCTTATGGAAGCGAATACCGACGGCATTGTAAATAGCGTTGGTGACCGCAGCCTGCACCGAAGCCAGCGCGGCCTCGCCGATGCCCTTTGCGCCGAAGGGGCCGGAGGGCTCGAAAGTATCGGCATGACGGACGATGACGTTTTTCACCATCGGCATTTCCCAGGAAGTGGGCATCTTGTAATCGACGAGCATACCCTTATTCTTCAGCTCGCCGCTCTGCTCGTCAAAGGGCAGATCCTCGTACAGCGTATAGCCGAGGCCGCGATTGAAGGAGCCGATCAATTGCCCGTATAACAAATCGGGATTGACGGCGGTGCCGCAATCGCCGTATATCAGCACGCGCGGCGAGGTGATCTCACCGGTGCGAATATTAACGTCCACCTCGACAAAATGCGTGGTGAAGCACGGCGGGCAGTTCTTCTGCCGGTAGCTGTCGGCATACTGTATCGTGCCCCAGCTGTTGATCTGCGCCAGCTTAGCGACCTCGCCGACCGTCATCTTCTTTTGATGATAGCCCTTGGCATAGATCACGCCCTGACCCAGCTCATCGTCGCGGATCAATTCCAGCTGATACGGATGTTCGTCCATCATCCTGCCGGCCATCGCCAGCAGCTTCTCCTTGACCACGGTGGCGACATGATAAACGGCAGCGCCGCCGCAATACACGCCGCGCGTGGCATGAGTGCAAACGTCATAGCCGGTATTCTTGGTATCGGCCGGCGACAAGCCCACCATATTCAGCGGCACTTGCAGCACTTCGGATGTGATCTTGGCGATCGCGTCCCATGTGCCGCCGCCATGATCGACTACCGGCGTGACCACGTCTACCGAGCCGTCTTCATTGATCTTGATGAAGGCCGAGGAATAGTCGATGACCTCGCCCTCCTTGGGGCCGGCGGTGCCGGAGGTATGGAAGCCGCGCGCCAGACCTAAGCCATGGCGGATATCGCCGCTCTTGTCCTGCCATTTGCCGCGCTTATCCCAATCCATGATCTCGCGTCCTTTGATCAGCGACTCCTCAACGCCGCAGCTCTTGATGATCGAGCGAATGGTCGGCCCCTGCCCCCAGAACTCCTGACCCACGCCGCGATAGTTCTTGAGCCGGAAGTCGATGGCGTCAAAGCCCATATCCTCGCAGATGATATCGACCATGCTCTCGATGGCGAAATTGATCTGCGGATTGCCGTAACCCTGCATCGCGCAGCAGGGAGTCTTATTGGTATAAACGGCGGTGCCGTCAAAACGGATATTGCCGCTGTATTTATACAAGGAAGCGAACCATCCGGCGGTGCAGCCCATGAAGGCCAGCGGCTGTATCTGATGCGCGCCGAAGTCGATCAGCGCCGTCACATGCGCAGCGGTAAGGATACCGTCGTTGCTGACGCCGAGCTTGACATGGAATTTGGCCGGATATTTCTGATGGCTGTAAAAATCATCCTCGCGGGAGGATAACAGCTTGACCGGACGCTTGGCTTTCAACGCCAGAGCCGCACAGATCGGAGTCACGGTATTGACCTGGATCGAAGAGCCAAACGCGCCGCCGATGGTAATTTTTTTGACGTTGATCTTCGACAGCGGCATATTCAGGGCGCGTCCCAGCAGCTGGCGATTGCCGTGTATCGACTGCGCGGTCGCCCACACGGTGATGCCGCCCTCGGCGTCGGGCGCGGCGGTGCAGCCCTTGGGCTCAAGCTGCGCATGATAGATGCGCGGCAGCTCAAAGTCGTCCTCGAAGATGCGGTCAGCCCTGGCAAAGCCTTCGTCGCAATTACCCTCGTCGATCTTGCGGATAACGCCGATATTGTTCTTGATCTCAACTTCTTTATCGCCAAGGTAGATCTTATCGTACAACTGCGGCGCGCCGTCTTTCATCGCCTCAAGCGGGTCATAGACCGCGTCCAAGACCTTATACTCGACCTTCAGCGCTTTCATCGCTTTATAGGCCAGCTCCTCGGTATCGGCGGCTACGGCCGCGATCGGCTCGTACATATGACGCGCCTTGCGCGGCAGTATGGTGCGGTCGCGATAGGTAGCGTTCGGTACGGATACGCTGCGTTCGTTGTACATGGCGGGCACCGCCTGCTCATTTTGCCGCGAGCAGGGACCGGTGACCACGGACGCGCTGCCCTTTTCGTAAACGCAGATATCCTCGTAAGTCAGGCAGACCGCGCCCATCGCCTCAGCGGCGGAGGTATCTATGCTGAGTATCTCCGCATGGGGGTAAGGCGAGCGCAGCGTTACCGCGTACATCATATTCGGAAGGATAATATCGGAGGAATAAAGCTGCTTGCCCGATACCTTTGCCGGACCGTCGATGCGTGCGGTATTGGTTCCGATCACTGTCATAAACGTTTTCATCTCCTTTTTTATGCGCAAAACTATTTTCCACAGGATAAAAGTTAAAGCCAAACTTTTTGTATACAAGTATCCCTATGTAATAATCTTAGCATCAGCAGAGCAAAAAATCAATCGTTTTTCATCATAAAAATACCGCTTTTAATGGAAAAATAGACTTTTTTATTATCCTAATTTCAGCATAATAAAAACGGCGTGAATAATTACGCCGTCCGCCGTCTTTTGCTGTTAGCAATCGCTATTTTGCCGGCCGTCGGGAATACCCTGCCTTGCTAAAGCGTCGCATCGTTCATTGTATTTATCGCCGGCATGCCCTTTGACCTTGAGCCAGCGTACTTGATGGCGCGCGCTTAATTCGAGCAGGCTGCGCCATAGATCCTGATTCTCCACCGGCTGCTTTTTCGCGTTCAGCCAGCCGTTTTTCTGCCAATTATCCAGCCAACGCTGATTAAAGGCATTGACCAGATAGGCGCTGTCCGAATATAATTCGACCGCGCAGGGCTGTTTCAGCGCGGTCAAGGCCTGCACCGCCGCCGTCAGCTCCATGCGCTGATTGGTGGTCGGCGACTCGCCGCCGTACAGCTCCTTATACTGTTCGCCGCAGATCAGCACCGCGCCCCAGCCGCCCGGCCCCGGGTTACCCGAACAGGCGCCGTCCGTATATATGGTCACCGTTCTCATATCAATTCCTCCGCTCAGTACGCTTTGACCCGGCAAAGCTTCGTCTGCGCCGCTCTTTTTGCAACAAGTATTTTTTTCTTTTAACTGCGCTGTTTTTGTGCTATAATCACTAACGATAAGCTAACCTCGCCGCATGACGCGGTCATAAAGGAAATCAAGATGAGCGATAATAATTACGATCCCTTTCACCGCCCGCAAGCGGATAAAGAGCGGCGGGAGCAGCCGTCTTACAGCATAATCACCGCCGCCGATCACGGCTTGGACAGCGCCGGACGCGCTCCGGCTCAGGAGCCGCCCGCCGAGTATCTGCGCGCGCCTGCCGCTCACACCACAAGCAGCGGCATTTCCGTGATCCGGCCCGAGGATCTGAAAAAGCAAGCCGAACCGCAAGCAAAAAGCGGCTCCGGCATCTGGGATTACATAAAGATACTGTTGCTGGCGATGGTGATCGCGCTGTTTCTGCGCGCTTTTGTCTTTGAGATCACCCGCGTCGAAGGCGCATCCATGTATCCCTCCCTGGTCGAGGGCGATAATCTTTTCACCAGCAAGATCGCCTATCTGTTTGCCGAGCCGGAGCGCGGCGATATCGTGGTGCTCAATGCGCCGGGGCTGCCCAGCGAGCACTATATCAAGCGCATCATCGGCCTGCCTAATGAGAAGGTCGAGATCATTCAGGGTCAGGTATTCATCGACGGCGTGCTCTTGGAGGAGGCTTATCTTGCCGATCAATACACCGTAGTCGATACCGAGATCATCGTGCCCGAGGGCTGCTATTTTGTGATGGGCGATAACCGCGACGTCAGCCATGACAGCCGCTATAATGATATCGGCACCATCCCGCTCGACGAGATCAAGGGCAAGGCCAAGCTGCGTCTGTTCCCCTTCAGCGAGTTTGGCTCGCTGTACTGAGCGCTGCCCATACCGTATCATAAACCGCTGGCGATGAAGCAGCGGTTTATTTTTTGCCGCAGATGCAGCCCTTGCGCCGTTCGACCGGGAAAAAGCTCCATTCGCCGTTGTTGGCGAGACATAAAAAACCCTGGTCGTTGAGCGGCAGCCCCATGTAGAACTTATACGCCTGCAACGCCTGCAAGGAGCCGAACACGCCGGCGGCCGCGCCGATGATCCCTTTATACTTACCGTCTGCGTCATCATCCGCGCCGTCAGGAAACACACAGCGCAAGCAGGGGCCATGTCCCGGGTTGACCGTCAGCTGCTGGCCGCCGCAATTATACACGCCGGCATGCACCAGCGGTTTACCCGCCGCTACGCAAGCGTCATTGAGCAGCAGCCGCGCCGGAAAATTATCCAGACAATCGACGACGATATCATAAGCGGCGATCAAGCGGTCAACGTTGCCCGCGTCCACGTAGCATTGATGCACGTCGAGGCGCAGCTCGGGGTTCAGCTCCCGCAAACGCCGCGCCGCGCTGACAACCTTGCTCTGGCCAAGATCGGCACGGGTATAGAGTATCTGCCGGTTGAGATTGGACGGCGACACCACGTCGCCGTCGATCAGCCCCAGCCGTCCGATACCGAGCGCGCTCAGATAATAGGCCGCCGACGAGCCGAGCCCGCCGCAGCCGCAAACCAGCGCCGCGCCTTGCAGCAGCCGCGCCTGACCGGCCTCGCCGCAATCCTCGAGCAACAGCTGCCGCGCATAAATATCTCTTTGCAGCTTGGTCAGCTCCATATCCGCCTCATAAGCCCAACTGCTCGCCGATCAGCACGACCTTCGTATCCATAAAGCGCGTCGGCCGCTTGAGCAGCATATAGGCGCGGCAGGAACGCGCATCGACCTCGCATTCCACGCATACGCCGGAATTGGCGCAGGGCGTGTCCATGCCCAGCCGCCGGCAATTGACCGGCGCGATCTCGCGGATGCGCGCAAACGCGGCGTCGCTATCGGCGACCAGCTTATTGATACCGGCGATGATGAACAGCTGCCTGGGTCCGAAAACGGTGGCGGCGATACGGTTGCCGGTGCCGTCGACGTTGAGGATGAAGCCGTCCTCGGTGACGGCGTTGGCGGAGCAGAAATATTTGTCGGCGAACAGCGCTTCGGCCATGATCTCACGCATACGCTCCGGCGAAAGACCGTCGCCCCAATGCTGCAGCACCGTCCCGCCGCGCCGCTTGGTCAATTCGACCAGATCAAGGCTGCGCGTGGTCATAGAGCCGCCAAAGCCGACCTTTTCCCCGGGCTGTATTTGCGCGGCGATCCACTGGGCGGCCTCCGCGCCGCTGGCAAAATAATGCGCGTCGAATGAATTCTTGCGCAGATTATCAATAGTCCTCTGAATCCTCTCAGCCATATTATCCTCCTAAATACCCATATTTTTGATCAACTCGGCCATGCCGCGCGCTAACAGGAACACGCAGATGCACAGCATGCAGGTCTCCAGCGTACCGTTTGCGCCGAAACCGACGAATTTGCCGAACAGCCACAGCGCCGCCCCGCCGCCGACCATCAGCCAGGCATTGCGCCGCGCCTTCGGCGTGGGCACGTAGCGAACACGCTTTTGCCCCTGCTCCTGCAATTTCCTTTCTTTCTTCAGCAAATTGTCAACGAAATAGCCCATCGTGCCCCAAGCCAGCAATAGCAGCACCGCCGGCAGCGCTACCCACATATCGAGCTTCTCCATCGGCATATAGGCCACCGCCAACACGATCAAGGGCGCTGCGATAAAAATACCCGCCACTAATACCGCCGTTTTGCGCTCGCCTAATTTCAGCAGTTTGAATATACCGCACACCGATAAAAAAGCGCCATATAAAATCAACATTCCCAAACCGATAAGGATCGCTTGCTGCAAGATCTTCACCTCATTATCGCATGATCAACCAAACATATATATTCCTGCCTGCCGGCGCATTATCCTGCTATCGCTACTTGGCCGCTTGATACGGCTGCCACGCCCCGTCCGTCACCTGATACGCGCTCCAGCTCAACGCCTGCGTATAACCCGCCGCGTCAAAGCTGATCGTCCCTTGCAGCCCCGCGCCCTGCACTGCGGCAACAGCCGCCGCCATTGCCGACGCGTCCGGCAGCTCGCCGGCGGAGCGCAGGGCTTCTATCAGAACCTGCGCCGCGTCATAGGCGGCTGCCGCCTGCCAGCCGGCCGGCTCGGTATAACCGGCGGCGGCGTAGGATTTATAGAAATCCTGCAACCACCCGGCGTTTTCGGGATAATTCTCCGCCGTCACAGATAACGCCTGCTCGCTGGCCGCCGCCTTGGTAAAGCTGTCATAATAAAGGCTGGACGGACCGCAAAAGAAAATATCCGCAACGCCTACCGCAGCCAGCTCATTGGCAAGCTGCGCCGCCACCGCGGCATTGCAGCCGCAATAGACGGCGGCGGCGTTCGATTCTTCGA
Organism: Bacillota bacterium; assembly: GCA_030527285.1. GTDB lineage: Bacteria > Bacillota > Dehalobacteriia > UBA4068 > UBA4068 > JAUNBC01. The sequence continues at coordinate 15,037 of JAUNBC010000025.1, forward strand.
TCTCCTCCGCGATATGCCGCAGATCCATGATATCGGTCTGCACCTGCTCCACACCCAGCGCCGCCAGCTCGCGCGCCGCCAATTCATCGCTGAAACGCTGCAAATTGGCCTCGCCCTGCTCGCTTATATCGCTGATAACGAACCATTCCGTATAACCAAGCTGATCGATCGCCAGCTCCGCCAGCGGCGCATTCTCCGTGCCCAGCGGCGGCTGTAATTGCATGACCAGCGGCAGCCCCTGTACCGCGTACTCATAGCGCGCGCCGCTCACCGCTCCCAGCAGCAGCGGAGTCGCCGCCTCGTTGAATAGCGGCAGCGTGGCCAAGGCCGCGTCCTCGCCGCTGAAAGAAACCACCGCCGCCAGCTGAGGCTGCAACAGTAATAGCTGCGCCTCGCGATAGGCGGTGGCGGCGTCCGCCGCATCGTCGGCATATACGGCCTCGATGGTATAAGGGAATTCGCCGCTGTCATTGGCCTCGTCTATCGCCAGTTGAAAGGCGTTTTGCGCAGCGACGGCCGCCTCGTCGCCGCTCAAAGGCGCGATGAAGCCCAGCTGCACCGCCGGCGCACCGGCGGACTGCCCGGCGCAGCCGCCCAGGCATAGCGCCAGCGATAACGCCGTCATGATCATCAACAAATGCTTTTTCACCCGATATCCTCCTGCCTGCTTTCTTATTTGATAGTATTGGCCCAAAGCTCCAAAATCCCCCGCCGCGTTCAACCTGCCTGACTTTTGCCATAGGAGCATACCGCAGCGGCTGCCGGGCGGGGTTTGCGCCGCAGCGCGCCGCTTATGGACGGGCTGTCGAGATCAGACATACATACAACGGCTGCACGCTGTCGATCGCCAACGTTTCGGCTACGGCGAGCCTTATCAGCTGATCCTGTATGCCGCCGATATGTCCCTGATACTGCCGCTCGCCTATATTATAGATAAAATCGGCCTCCGGCTGCGTCGTCTGGTTCAGCAGCGTCCGCGCCGCCAATACCCGCTCCAGCAGCCGGCCGTCCGTCGTTCCCTGCTCCGACGCGCCCAGCTGCAGCAGGATTTGCAGCGCCTGTTGGTCTGCGCCGGCGTAAGCGCAGCATACCGCCGCTAAAACCTGTATTTCCGCATCCGCGCCGGATAAAGCCGAGGTCGCAGTCAATAATTCGTTGAGCAGCCGTTCGGCGTTCACGCGGTCGTTTGCCTGACGCAGACCCCAGATCAGCCACAGCGCCTGTTCCACGCTCAATTCGCGGCCGATGAACTGCCGCATTTCATTGAGATGCACGCGCCCCAGCGTTGCCAGCCCGCATAAGGCTGCCAACTGCTGCTCCTCAGAAGCCGCGCGGCAAAGGTAGCTTTCAAAATAATCGCCGAGCGCCGCATAAGAAACGCCCTGCGGCGCGGCTGCCGCCGCCAGAACGCTGGTACGCAGATCGGATATACCGCCCGCTCCGATACCGCCGTCGGCGTTTTGCCAGCCGCCAACGTCCTCCTGACCGCCGGCGAGCACTCCGGCAAAATAGTCGCCGCCATAATCGAACAGCAGCTGCCGCGCATGCGCAGCCGCCACAGCCGTGGCCGCGTCTATCTCAGCGCCGCCGCCGCTATCGGCCTCATCCTCGTCATCAGCCGCCGCGCCGCCGGCAAAAGCCGCCGCCAGCAGGCTGTCGAGCAGCAACGCCCGCTCCGCCGAGCCGCTGATTATCGCCAGAGCCGCGCTATCATACTGCGCCGCTTCCTCGGCCTTCATCAATCCGCTATATGTATATGCCTGCCGCGTATCCGGCTGCTCGCCTTGTTCGGCCGTTTCGGCAGGAGGCTCGCCATCCACCGTCAGGCGCTCGATATGAGAGCCGCCCAGCAGCTCGCCTTGCGTATCCACAACCTGCACCAGCAGTTGATAATCACCGCCAAGCTGCAACGGCAGCGCGATACCCGCCGCCGCTTCCTCGGCGCTCAGCCAATGATAGAGCAGCGTCTGCCCGTCTACCGCCGCCGTCTGCTGCTGCTGCGCAGCGTCCGCTATATTCAGCTGATGCGTATATACCGGCGCAGCGGTCAGAGAAGGGCTATGGTCGCAATAGATAGCGGCGGCTACGTCGAGCGCCGCCTCTTCCAGAGGCTGTCCGTCATACAGCAGCTGCACGATGACGCGCGCCTCGTTCATCGCCATGCCCGCGCTGTCCTCGACCGTGATATAGGCGCTGCCGTCGCGCACGTCGACTTCCAGACGCAAGCGGCGCAGCTCGGGATCGAGGCTGATGGCCGTAGTTGCCGAGGCCGTATAACGACCCTGCTCATAGGCGATGGCCGTCATATAACGGTTTGCCTTGTTCTTGGGCGCGAACACGCTGTCCACGCTATCGGTATTCACCACGCGCCCGCCCAATATGCCCAGATCGGAGCCATAGAACAAATATTCCTGCCCCGCTTGAGTAAAGCGCGCGCTGAAAGAGCCGCCGTCGCTCAATGCGCCGTCGCTGCTGATCTGCAGCGGCTCGGCTGTCTGCGCCGTCGCCGCCGTCGTCGTAGCCGCCGCCGTTTGCCCGACGCTGATGACCTTACCGAGCAAACGCTGTCCGCTTTGCCATATTTCCAGCCGGTACTCGCCGTCGAGCAATTGCGGCAGCGCGATAGCGCCATGGAACAGATCATCCTCCAGCGCCGCGTATTCACGATAGAACCAATCGCCGCCCTGCTCGTTGAACAACAGCACGCTTACGCGCTGATACTCCAGCGCCGAGCCATCGCGCGGACGCAGCAGCCCCCAATAATAGACGTTGTCGCCGTTTTGATAAATATCCTTATCTGTAAAAAAGCAGCGCCAGTTAGCATATTCGCTTAATTCCGGCCATTGCTGCGCCGCCGCCAGGATCACCGTATCATCCTCGCCGCTATATACGATATAGGCGGTAGGCTGGCCGCCTGCCGCCGGCAATTCGGCCAAGCCCTGCTGATCGGTATAATATACGCCGTCGCCGCCGTAATCAACGATCTGCGCCGGTTCCACCGCCGAGCCGTCGCGGCGATGCAGCCACAGCAGGCTGCGTCCGGCCGCGGCAACGTAACAGGCGTCGAGATCGGATACCGCAAACAACAGATCGCGCGTCTCGCCCAAATAGGCGGCGCGCAGCAGATAATAACCGGCCGGCAGCGTCTGCGCAAGCGGCAGCTTACCGCTGCTGTGCAGCGTTTCGCCGTCGATAGCGCCGCTATATACCCTGCTCAAGCCGCTGATATCGCTGCCGCTCAGATATTGGCCGGACAGCGACCAGGACGGCTTGGCGGCGGCGATATCGAGCAGCGCGGCGGCGTATTGCTCCGCGCCGGTATAGGCGTAGACGGTATAGGTCAACTGCGGCGCGGATTCGTCCTCGTCCGCATCATCCTGCGCCGGTTCGGCGGCGGCCGCGTCTTTAAGTACGGTAAACGCTATTTCGGGCGCAGCGCCCACGGCACAGGCGGCGGGCGCGCTGATCGCCCACTGCGGATCCAGCGGCTGCCCGTTAGCGTCAGCCGTCTCAAAGGCAAAGCTATACCCCTGTTCCAATGTCAGCGAGCTGTCAACCAGCGGCATAGCGGCGGCGACGCGCACCGTATACACAGTATTGGGCGCAAGCCGCTCGTCCGGCGTAAAACGCAGCATCCGTCCGTTTTGGCTAAAGCTGCCCTCAAGCTCAGGCTCAATGCTGATATACTCGGCGCAGCGGGCGAGGTCGATATCAGTCATCTGATTAAAGAATATGTCTATGGTAGCGGACAACGACACGCCCAGAGCACGGTCAGCCGGTATTGCCGCCGCTATCTGATATGGCTTTTGCGTCTGGAAAGCCCATTTCAGCTGCTCGCCCTCCTCGGTAAGCAGCGTGAACACATAGACGGTATCCGCCTCCAACGGAGCGGCCGGCACCAGCAATATCTCATAGGGGCTGTTGCCCTGATGTATGCCCATCTCAAAGCTCGGCTCCACCGTTAGGTATTTATTTATCGAAGCCGCGCCGATCTCCGCGTCAAAGACCATGGAAAATGAAGAGCTGACGTCCACGCCCGCCTGGTCGCTTTTATTGGCCGTAAACTGCGCCTGCTCGGCGACAGCCAAGGGTATGGGCTGCGCCCAGCCCAGCACGATAAAGGCGATCAGCGCGATCACCACGACGATGAATAATATTAGCCACAGCGTTAATCTACGCATTTGCTCCTCGATCCTCAGCTGCGCCGGACTTTGGCGTCAGCAGCGCAGCGGCCAGCGGCCGCCCCTGCTCTACCGTTAACGGCCGCCCAGCCGCCCAGCCCGCGCCATAGCGCGCTATTGCCGCCGAGCCCGCTTGATACGCGGCTTTTCCGTATAGCGGATTTGCGGCGGCGTTATTCGCTTTGCTACGGATTATGCTTATCCCTTGGTCTGGCCGAAGTTTTGCAGCCAAAAGCTATCAGTCCAAGCTATCACGGATCAGCCTTGACACGCAATCCGCACGGCTTGACTGATTATAGCATATTTTCGGGCAGTTTACCAGACTTTGTCCGTTATTGCCTGATCCGCTATGCGCGCAAACCAGGAGAATTTCACCGCCGGCCAGGCCGGCAAGGGCTTTTAGCGGATAGCAGGAACGCCATAGCATTTCCAGCTCATACGCGCATAAAAAAAGCGCGCTGCGAAGGATCAATAGCCTGATACGATCGCAGAAGCGCTTTTTCTCTGATTAAAGCCTGGTCACAATGTTTTCAGCCTGTTTTTCTATGCGCAGCAGGTCGGCTGCGGAAGGCAGCCCCCGAATATCGCCCATGCGCCCCATGGTGCTGTTCTCCTCATGGCCGGTAAATTCGCTCAACACATACCATTCATCCAACACCGTAAATCCGAAATGCTCAAAGTATTGCTGCATAGCCAGCACGCATGGAATAGCCTCCCGGATACCGGTATGCGGTCCGGACCAGGTGCAAAACAGCAGCGCGTTTTTGCCCGGCTTAGACGGAGCGCAGGGCGGCACCGGCCCAAAGTCTTTTTTATATTGCTCAAATTTACCTTTCAGATAGTCTGCCGCCGGTTTAGGTAAGTACCAGTTGATGGAAGGAACGCCAAAGCATACCAGATCGTATGCATATATATCAATATTCTCCGCTTCCTTCACCGTGGTCAACGCTACTTCGCAGCCAGCCTTGCTCAACCCGGACGCTATGCTTTTAGCAACTTTTTCGGTGTTCCCGGTAAAGGAACAATAGATCACCACTGCTTTTTTCATTTACCTTCCCGCTCCCTTCCCATGCAGTCTGTTTTAATCAGCCGCCGCCGGTAATTGGCGAAAACGGCAATATAAGCATAATAGCAATAAATATGCTTGTCAACAAAAGGATACGCTCTTTATTCCCGCCCTATTCTCAGGCTTTGATACAGGGTGATAAAATGCACTTTCAGTTCGCTTTTCGTCCACACGGTCCATGTATTTCAAGCTTTCCAAAGCGTCCGCAACTCAATCTTTCAAATCTGCCACTTCCCCCATATCCGGCAGCCAAATAGACGAGGCATCCACAAAATTGCTTTTATCCTCTTCCTGCCCGCGGATGGTGGCGGGTATTGTTCCGTCAAGCTGTCCACGGATGCTTTCCGCACGAAGCAAACAGAACTGCTTTAGAGTTTCCACGCCAAGCTTGTGGTCTGCAAAGGAACAGAAAGCGGTGGGGTCACGCTCCACATAGGGGGCAATCATAGCAGAAGCAGCGTCTGCCCGCTGTTCAAACAAGCCGCTTTCAAAGTAGTCAGAAATCAGAGTATTGAAATAGGCATGATACTGATGAAAATAGTCGTTGTTTTTCATCACATTATGATATAGAGGACGGTTGAGCATCACGCTGCCTGCCGCAGGAGTATTGATGGGATAGTTCACATAGAGGGTGGCATCATTGATGGGATTCGGCATTCCTAACGAGTAGGTGGCAAATGCCAGATTATAGTCCCAGGGCAGGATAGACAGCACCCCATCTTCCTCATAGAGAAAATAGTTATGCCCCGTCCGCCCCAAATAGCTGTCCATATTTACCACAAAGACCTGTACAGTAAAATAGCGTAGTACCTCGTCCACGTCAACAGCAGTCTGCAAATCTTCTCCGGTCGAGAGCGTGCGCAGGGCTTCGATCAGTCGGTTTTTTGCCGATATATCTGGATCAAATTTTGCATTGCGAAAGATGTTATCGTAGCTTTCCGGTTCATTGTCGATATATTTTAGGGCAATATCAGCATTTTCAGCGTTGAGAGATTTGTAATCCGGTTTGTAGAGCTGCCCATAGTTTGCACCAAAATTCCGACGGCAAAACGCTTCTTCCGGTTCCTCAATTGCCAAAAACAGCCCCCAATCCTCTCCGTTGACCCGCACCCAAACATAGCTGCACAAGGGCGTGGGCACTTCCATATAAGTCATCATATCATAGGCAAGATATGTTTTTAGATAGCTATTGTCCTGAAACGAAGAATCCAACGATAGCTTATCCAAGCCGTAGTAGCTGCCGGCCGTAAAATGGTCGAATTCCAGCTTTAGACTGTATCGGTCATGACCGTACTCCTCGGTCAATCGAAGGGAGTTGTTGCCCTTGGCTCGCAACCCCACATGGTTAAAGCTTTCTCCGTCAACAACTACGGTACAAGAGACATATTGCTCTCCGGAAGCATTGGCAAGAAAGGAATCCCAATCCTCTACAATAAGGTCGATAGTATGCACTTTCTCACGATCAAACAACCGGGTAGCGTAATCGGGGTTGGCAGAGGCGAGCTGCAGGCCGAACCGCTCTCCCTGCATAAAAATCAAAGTAAGAACGACCGCCAAAAATGCCGCACATATGCATATTTTGTCGATATGTTTGTGCTTCAACATCGGATTACCCCATATAGTCTCCGTTGTAGGATACCATCACCGTATGTAATACACCGGACATCTGCGCCAGCTCGTTAATAAAATCTGTGTTTCCGCTTTTTAGACGTATCTCATAATTGAGTTCAATCAGACCCGGAGCCACGCTTTTGCTTTTTAGGGAGAGTTTTTTTGCTTGTTGCTCCAAAAAGCATTTTGTTGCCTGTTCAGTTTCGGCACAGTCACAGTGTACCACTAAAATGTAGGGCTGTTCATGGCTTTGCTTTCCCGAAAACACCAACAGAACGACGCCAATAAGAATACTGCCAAAGACTGCCAGAGGAATGAATCCTGCTGCCAGGACAATGCCCACCGCAATACTCCAAAAGAGGAAGGCAATGTCAGAGGGCTCTTTGATGGCAGTACGAAAACGAACGATGGACAATGCGCCCACCATACCAAGAGAGAGGATGATATTGCTGGTTACTGCCAAAATCAGCAGGGTAGTAATCATACATAGCGCAACCAGCGTCACTCCGAAACTGGAAGAATACATTACACCGGCATAGCTTTTTTTGTAGAGCCAAAATATGAATAGACCCATGGCAAAGGAAAGCAGCAATGCAATACCCATATCCAATAGAGGGACAGCATCCATTCGCTCTAAAAAACTCGATTTAAATATATCTTGAAATGTTGTTGTCATAGGGATTCCCTCCATCATTCGTATTTGCGGCAGACTACGTATTTGGAATAAGCGGTGGAACGCTGATTGCCCAGTTGGATCGCCATACGCACCAGTTCCGGCAAGTATTCATCATACTTTACCTCAAGTACCGTCATGGCATCTGACACGCCAAAATGAAGCTTATCGGCATTAAGAAAGTCAGCCCAATACAGACTGGTACGCAGATTTCTGTCCAAAGTCACTCGCGCATTGCCTGGAGCATAAACAAACGCCTCCCGGTCATAGCAGACTACTGACTTGGGGCGCAGGAGCTGCCCTTGCAGCTTAGTATAAAACTCCACCAACAGCGGTTCTTTACCATCCAGGAGAAACCCATACTCCCCGCGGAGAATTTGTTGGACTTGCTCCGGGGTAAGGCGAGCGCTCTGTTTGGAACAAAGGCCATTGATTTTTATCTTACGTTCCAATCGCAAAAAATTTGCCTGCTCTCCGTAATAGCGAATACGGAACTTCTCTCTCCGGTTGACTCCATCCGTTTTCTGTCTGAGTGCCCTATCCCGTGGAGTATCAAAATAGATGCTGCTCACACGGTAGGAACCGTGTGAGTCAGCATACTTGTCATGCGGAAAGAGTTTTCGAAGCCGTGCTGCAAGCAGTATATCCTCCTGTCGGGTGATTGCGTATTTCAACTCGTGGCGCAGATGCAACGGCGCTTTTGATTTAATCGTCATAGTCGGAATATC
>JAUNBC010000026.1 GCA_030527285.1 Bacillota bacterium
CGCTTCGCCGCGCAGGGCGGCGGCTCCGCCGCGGAAAATATACAGCAGACCCTGACCGCCGGCGTCGACGACGCCGGCTTCCTTGAGCACCGGCAGTATATTGGGCGTATCGTCCAAGGCCTGCTGGGCGGCTTCGATAGCGCGGCTGAGCGTCTCGTTGACGCCAAGCCCCTCGGCGGCGGCGGCGGTGGCGGCGGCGGCAAAATGACGGGCTACCGTCAGTATCGTACCTTCCACCGGCTTCATCACCGATTTGTAGGATAGATCGACGCCCTTTTGGATAGCGGCGGCAAAGCCGCGGGCGTCGGTGGTCTTGCGGCCGGTCAAGCCCTGCGAGAAGCCGCGGAGCAGCTGCGACAGTATCACGCCGGAATTGCCGCGCGCGCCCATCAACGCGCCCAAGGCGAATTTAGCGGCAAGCTCGCCCACGCCGGCGAATGACTGGCCGCTGATGTTTTTGACTGCGGAATTGATCGTCAGATACATATTGACGCCGGTATCCCCATCGGGAACCGGAAAAACATTCAGAGCATCCACCTGCTTCTGATGCTCCTGTAAGCAAGCGCAACCGGCGGTGAAAAATTCGCCAAGCCGCGCGGCGCTTATTTGCTGATCGTTCAGCGTCATAGCTGCCTCCTTGGTTTAGCGAATAGTCTAATCGACTATTTTTACGCCTTGAATTTTGACATCTACCGATTTGACGGTCTCGCCGGTGAATTTCTGCACGGTGTATTTGACCCGTTCCATGACGTTCTCGGCGATCACCGACATGCGTATGCCGTAGCCGACCACGACGTTGACGCGAATGATCAGCTCGTTCTCCTTGCCGACCATTACGTCGACGCCCTTATGGTACATGTCGCGGCCCAGTATCTCGGAAATACCGTCTGAAAACACCCGTGAGCTGACCATGCCGACGACGCCAAAGCATTCCATGGCGGCGATGCCGGCCAAGGTAGCGATGACCTCTTTAGATATATCGATCAAACCGTATTGGGTAATTATTTGTTTGCCCATATAGCTGCCTCCTTTTCTGGGGCGCTGGTTTCCGGCAATGCGGCAAATTGTATTATACATTATATGGAGATAAAATGCAAATCGCAATATCCGACAGCGTCAAATAATAATAGATGAAAGCAACGGCGCGAGCGGCGCTTGTGGTAAAAAGAACGCGGGCGCGCCCGCGTGAAAGAGCAGGGCGAGAGCTATGGCGTATCAAGCGAGCCGAGGCGGCAGGCCATGAGAATAAAGCGGCCGGCGGCGCCGTAAACGCGGCGGTCGCAGGTGCAGAAGGTCAGCATTTGCGCAGCCTCGTCGCGGAAGGTCAGATCATTGGCGGCATAGTAGAGGCTATGCTCCTCGGTGGCAGCCAGCCAGTCGTCGAATTGCGCTTTGTCATCGAAATAGGGGCGCAGAAAATCGTATTCGCTGCGATTGCCAAGCTTGGTCTTTTGCACTGAGAAGATCTGATAGGCGTTGACTGCGTCGTCGGGCGTGGAAAAATAGAGATACGGATGCTCGAGGAAGTATTGTTCATCTTCAAACAGCAGCAGCGTCGAGAGTATTTCCGTGCGGCCGCTGCCCATATTATGGCCGTAGATGACGTAGTTTTCATGCTCGGCGAGGTCGATACGGTAATCGACGAAAAGCGCGCCGCAAGAGCTGTACTGTCTGTCATAGGCGTGAGTGAGATAAAAGTCATTATCATCGCCCTGTACCAGCGCATAGTCGATCAGCGTATCCGGTATATACAGCCAGCCGATGATATCCTCATTGAGGGCGGCCAGCGCTTCCCAATCCTGCGCCGGCACCTCGACCAGTTCCCATGGCTCGGGCTCCGGCTCCGGTTCAGGCTCCGGCGCTGCCACCGGCTCGGGTTCGGGTTCAGGCTCGGGTTCGGGCTGCGCGCAGGCGGCGAGCAGCACGGCCAGCAGCAGCGCCGACAGCAGTAATAGTAGTAGCGAGGATAGTTTTTTCATCAGCAACCCCCTTGATCGCGGACTGTGAAAGAGAAGAGAGCAGTATCAGAGATGAAAGATCAGGGCAGGCGTTCATTGAGCGGCGAGCCAGCGGCCGATATTGTCAAATACCAGCTTGGCGCGGGTATGCATGGCCTCGCGGGTGGCGAAGCCGATATGCGGCGTGATCAGCGTATGCGGCGCGTCGAACAGCGGATGATCCGGCGGCCACGGCGGCTCGTTGTCCAGCACGTCGATGGCGGCTCCGGCCAGGCGGCCTGATTTGAGCAGCATCGCCAGCGCCTGATTATCGACGATAGCGCCGCGCGCGGTATTGATCAGTACTGCCTCGGGGCGCATCAGCGTCAGCATCGAGAAATCGAGCAGGCCGCGCGTATTACTGTTCAGCGGCAAATGTACGGAAACGATATCCGCCGCCGCTAACAGCTCCGGCAAGGACAGGTAATTGATATAGCCGACGGGCTTGGGATTGCGCGACCAGGCGCAGACCTCGCAGCCAAAAGCGCGCGCCAGCTCTGCGACGCGAAGGCCGATGCTGCCGCTACCGATCACGCCGAACAGCTTGCCGCGCAGCTCGCGCCCGGGGGCGGGCCGCGTTTGGCCGCCGCGCGATAACTGGTCGCATAACGGCAGCTCACGCAGCAGGGACAGCGCCAGACCCAGCGTCAGCTCGGCGGTGGCGGCGGTGGCGTAGCCGGCGGCGTTCATCACGGTGACGCCCATTTCCTCGCATAGCTCAAGGTCGATATGATCGAAGCCGGTGAAGGCTACGGAGATCAGCCGCAGCCTGGGACATTGGCGCAGCACTTCTGCGCCAAGCGGCGTATTGGCGATGACCACGATCTCCGCCTCGGCGCAGCGGGCGGCCAATTCCGGCGCGCCGGCGGGCGGGCTGTCATAATAGACGATCTCGATATCGGCGGCCATGGCGGAGAAAACATAGCCGAGCAGGTCTTGCTTATCTATGCCTAACGGCTCGGCGATCACCAGCTTCATCGGCGTACGCTCCTTTGGTATGGCGTTTTATCAGGCGTATCGGCTCGCCCAATGCGTCTAATAAATGTGATAGCTTTAACGCTGATTTTAATTATAGCATAAAAGTACGCGGAAATATATACTGGAAAAAACGCCGCGCCTATGTTATCATTTATATTGACACAAGTTGGCGTAAGGGCGTTAGGCGGGCATATGGACGACAGCTTTGTATTAAAAGGAAATATCATCTACAATCAGGATCCGCAGACCATGGCCGCTGTGGAAAACGGTTATATCGTGGTCGAAAACGGGTCATGCGCGGGTCTGTTCCCCGAGCTGCCGCAGCGTTACGCGGCATTGTCTTTATATGATCAGGGGCGGCGGCTGATCATGCCCGGGTTGTATGATTTGCATTTGCATGCGCCGCAATACAGCTTTGCCGGCCTGGGCATGGATATGCCGCTTTTGCCGTGGCTGGAGCGGTACGCCTTTCCCATCGAGACGCGCTATGCTGACCTTGATTATGCCGAAAGTGAATACGGCCGTTTTGTCGAGGAATTGCGCGGCAGCTTTACCTGCCGCGCCGCTATCTTCGCTACGCGGCATAACGAGGCCAGCCTGCTGCTGGCCGATAAATTGGAGCAAAGCGGTCTTGGCGGGTATGTGGGGCGCGTGAGTATGGACCGCATGGCTCCGCCTCAGCTCGCCGAACTGCCGCAGCAGGCCGCTGCCGACGAGCGGCGCTGGTTGGAGCAGATGTGCGACGGCGAGCGGCGGTTTAAGCCGATCATTACGCCGCGTTTTGTGCCGTCCTGTACGCCCGGGCTGCTGGCGGCGCTGGGCGAATTAGCCGCCGAATACCGGCTGCCGGTACAATCGCATCTGTCGGAAAATCGTGACGAGATCGAGTTGGTGGCGGAACTATATCCAAACAGCGCCAGCTACGGCCATGTATATCATCAATTCGGGCTGTTCGGCGGCGCTACGCCGACGCTGATGGCGCATTGCGTGCATTGCGCGCCCGCCGAGCAGGAGCTGATGTTGGAGCAGGGAATATATGCCGTGCATTGTCCGCAAAGCAATACCAATATCATGTCCGGCGCGGCTCCGGTCAAGCAGATGCTGCTTAGAGGGCAGCGGCTGGCCCTGGGTACGGATATCGCCGGCGGTTCCAGCCTCTCGCTGTTCCGCGCGGTGACTGACGCTATCGCCGTCTCCAAGCTGCGCACGGTATTATGCGATCCGCAAACGCCGCCGCTGACTACGGCCGAGGCTTATTATATCGGCTCGGCGGGCGGCGGGTCATTCTTTGGTCAGGTGGGGCGGTTCGCGCCCGGCTACGCCTTTGACGCGCTGGTCATCGACGACAGCCGCTTTGACAACGGCCATTACGGCATCGAGGAGCGCTGGCAGCGCGCTCTGTATTTAAGCGATCATCGCGAGCTGGCTGCCAAATATGTGGACGGACGAAGAATACTGTAACGGGAGGATTGCCGATGAGAGAGGTTGGCAGAAGCGTGCCGCGCAAGGACGCATATGATAAGGTCAGCGGCCGCGCTAAATATACCGCCGATCTGATACCGCCGCATACGCTATGCGCCAAGGTGCTGCACAGCGATATCGCTCATGGCGAGGTGCTGGCCATCGACTGCCAAGAGGCGGCGGCGCTGGACGGGGTGGTGAAGATCATCACCTGCTTTGACGTGCCCGAGATAGATTTTGCCACTGCCGGACATCCGTGGAGCGTCGAGCCGTCGCATCGGGATATTGCCGACCGCCGGCTGCTCAATCGGCGCGTCCGCTATCACGGCGATGATATTGCCGTGGTGATCGCCGAGGACGAGATCATCGCTCAGCAGGCGCTCAAACTGATCAAGGTCGAATACGACGAGTACGAGCCGTATATCGGCTGGCAAGCCGCCGCCGCAGCGGGCGCGCGCGCCATCCATGACGCGGCGGCCGGTAATCTGCTCAAGCAGCATCGTTTTGAGCAGGGCGATTGGCAGGCGGTGGAGGCTGACGGCAGCCTGCTGACGCTGGATAAGAATTATCATACGCAAATGGTGCAGCATTGTCATATCGAGACGGCGTTATGCTATGCCTATGGCGAGGGCGGCAAGATCGTGGTGGTATCGGCGACGCAAATACCGCATATCGCGCGGCGTATCATCGGTCAGGCGCTGGGCGTACCATGGGGCAGCGTGCGCGTGATCAAACCCTATATCGGCGGCGGCTTCGGCAACCGGCAGGATCTGTTGTACGAGCCGCTATGCGCCTATTGCGCGCAGCAAATAGGCGGGCGCGCGGTCAAGCTGGTATTATCGCGCGAGGAGGTATTCCGCTGCACGCGTAATCGCCATGCCATCGACTTCCATATCAAGGGCTGGGCCGACGCCGAGGGCAATTTGCAGGCGCGGCTGATCGAGGCGCATTCGCAGCAGGGCGCGTACGCCTCGCACGGACATGCGATCGTCGCCAACGCGGTGACGGCGATGCGCTGTATTTATGATGACCGGCGGGCGCTTAAGCAAAGCGCCGCCACCTATTATACCAATACTGCCGCTTCCGGAGCGATGCGCGGCTACGGCATACCGCAAGCCGCCTTTGCCATGGAGAGCTTTATCGACGATATGGCGGTCTTGCTGGGCATAGACCCGCTGGAGCTGCGGCTGAGAAATATGATGCCGCGCGATTATGTGGACGCGGGCACCGGCATCGCCGTGCATAGCTACGGCTTGGAGGATTGCCTGCGGCGCGGCGCGGAGCAGATCGACTGGCAGCGCAAACGCGCGCTCTACGCGCAGCCGCAAAGCGGTAATCTGCGGCGCGGCATCGGTATGGGCATATTCTGCTATAAGACCGGCGTGTATCCGATATCGCTGGAAACGTCCTCGGCGCGCATGGTGCTCAATCAGGACGGTACGGCGCAGCTGCATCTCGGCGCGACCGAGATCGGTCAGGGCGCGGATACGGTGTTTGCGCAAATGGCCGCCGAAGCCAGCGGCCTGGCTACCGAGGATATATATGTGGCGACGGTGCAGGATACGGACGTGGCGCCTTTTGATACCGGCGCATACGCCTCGCGTCAGACCTATGTCACCGGCAAGGCGATCAAGGATTGCGCCGCGCTGTTCAAAAGGCACATCCTCGATTATGCCGCCACCCTGCCGCAAAGCGGCGCGGTGGCTGCTATCATCGACGGCGCGGTGGCCGACGCGGAGGGCCGGCGGCTGATAACGCTGGCCGAGCTGGCGGAGATCGCCTTCTACAGCCTTGACGACAGCCGTCATATCAGCGCCGAGGTCAGCCATCATTGCGATGAGAACACCTATGCTTTCGGCGCATGCTTCGCCGAGATCGAGGTCGATATCGCCTATGGACGGATCAAGGTCTTGCGGCTGCTCAACGTGCATGACAGCGGGCGGCTGATCAATCCGCAGCTGGCGGCGGCGCAGGTGCATGGCGGCATGAGCATGGGGCTGGGTTATGCGATGAGCGAGGAGCTGCTCTACGACGAGCGAGGGCGGCTGCTCAACGGCAATCTGCTCGACTATAAGCTGCCGACGGCCATGGATACGCCTGATCTGGAGGTAATGTTTGTCGGCGGCGACGACCCGAGCGGCCCCTTCGGCAACAAGGCGCTGGGCGAGCCGCCGGCCATACCGGTAGCCCCCGCGCTGCGCAACGCGCTGCTGCAGGCTACGGGCATCGGCTTTGACGAGCTGCCGCTGACGCCGAAAAAGCTGGTCGCTAAATTCGCCGAGCTGGGCTTGATATAAGAGAGGAGGCCGCTATATGTTCGATATTGCGGGCATCTACCGCGCCGCGTCGCTGGACGACGCGCTGCGCGCTTACGCCGCCGACCCGCAGGCGGTGGTCATTGCCGGCGGCACCGACGTGCTGATAAAAATACGCGAGGGCAAGTTAGCGGGCTGCCGCTTGCTCAGTATTAACGGTTTGGCGGAATTACGCGGTATCCGTCTGGCGGATAACGGCGATATACTGATCGGGCCGCTGACTACCTTTGCCGAGGCGGAGCATAGCGAGCTGCTGTTAAAACGGCTGCCGATGCTGGCGGCAGCCGCCGGCAGCGCCGGCGGGCCGCAATTACGCGAGGCGGGGACGCTGGGCGGGAATATCTGCAACGGCGTGACCTCCGCCGATACCGCCGCCGTGCAGTTGGCTTTAGAGGCGGGGCTGACCTTGCGTTCGGCGGATAAACAGCGGCGGCTGGCCATTGCGGAGTGGTATAAAGGCCCCGGCCAAGTCGATCTGCGCGCCGGCGAATTGCTGACCGAGATCAGGATCAAAAAGGACGCTTACGTCGGTTGGGGCGGGGAGTATATCAAGTACGCGATGCGTAACGCTATGGATATCGCTACGCTCGGCTGCGCGGTGGCGGTGCGGCTGAGCGAGGACAAAAAGCGTATCGCGGAGGCGCGGCTGGCCTTTGGCGTAGCGGCGCCGACGCCGATGCGCGCGCTGCAAGCGGAGACGGCGCTGGCGGGAATGACTATCGCCGAGGCGCGGGAGCGTATCGCCGCGCTGGTGCGCGCCGAGATCAATCCGCGCACCTCGTGGCGAGCCAGCCGTGAATTTCGTATGCAGATCGCCGGGGAGTCCGCCGCCAGGGCGCTGGCGGCGGCGGTCAAAAGAGCCGGAGGTGAATGTTGATGCTGCATGTGATCAAACTGACGGTCAACGGACGCGAGCGTGAATTAGCGGTGGACGAACGGCAAAGCCTGGCCGAGATGCTGCGCGAGGGCTTAAATCTGACCAGCGTCAAGGTCGGCTGCGAGGTCGGCGAATGCGGCGCGTGTACGGTGCTGATCGACGGCAAGGCGGTGAATAGCTGCACTTATTTGGCGCTGTGGGCGGAAGGTAAAAGCATCGTCACCGTCGAAGGATTACGCGGTACGGACGGCGGCCTGACCGCCGTGCAGCAAGCCTTCATCGACGAGGCGGCGGTGCAATGCGGCTTCTGCACGCCGGGGCTGATCATCACCGCGACGGCTCTGGCAGGCACGGGGCGCAAATACAGCCGCGAGGAGCTGCGCCGGCTGATCGCCGGACATCTGTGCCGCTGCACCGGCTATGAGAATATACTCAACGCGCTGGAAAAGGTGGTCGGCAAATAGGCTTGCTGTGTTTTGGTGCTCGCGGCGGGCTGGACGCCGCATAAATCCCATAATCAATAAGGAGATCAGTAATGTTTACAAAAGTTGAGGACGTGCAAAAGTATTGTCTGGAAAACGGCGTGAAGATGATCGACTTCAAAATGATCGATCTCAACGGACGCTGGCGGCATCTGTCGCTGCCGGTGGAGCGCTTTAATGAGAGCGTCATGCAATGGGGCCTGGGCTTCGACGGCTCCAATTACGGTTTTGCGCCGGTGGAGAAGAGCGATATGGTATTTATCCCTGATTTGACTTCCGCCTGCATGGAGCCGTTCACCGAAATGCCGACGCTGACGATGATCGGCGACGTTTGCACCATCACGCCCAATGGCAATATCCCCTTTGACCAGTATCCGCGCAACGTCGCCAAGGCGGCGGTGGAATATATGCGTTCTACGGGTATCGCTGACGAGATCATTCTCGGGCCGGAGTTTGAATTCCATATTTTCAATAATATCAGTTTTGAAGCCAAACCGCAGCGCGTAGCTTTTGAGGTGGACTCGATACAGGCCGAATGGTACACCTCCGAGCGCAGCCACGGCTATCAGACGCAGCATAAGGGCGGCTACCATATCGCTCCGCCGCAGGATATGACCTATGATCTGCGCTCCAAGATGTGCGTATTGTTAGAGGAGCGCGGCGTAGAGATCAAGTATCATCACCATGAGGTCGGCGGCCCGGCGCAGGTGGAGATCGAGCTGAATTTCGCGCCGCTGGTGGAAATGGCCGATCGCACGATGATGCTCAAATACGTAGTCAAGAACGCCGCGATCAAGGAGGGGCTGTCGGCGACCTTTATGCCCAAGCCGATACATGACGAGGCGGGCAACGGCATGCACGTGCATATGATGCTGCGCAAGGACGGCAAGCCGGTATTCTATGATCAGGACGGCTATTCCGGCCTCTCGGAGACGGCGCATTATTTCATCGGCGGCATACTCAAGCACGCGGCTTCGCTGTGCGCGCTGACCAATCCCTCGACCAACAGCTACCGCCGTCTGGTGCCGGGCTATGAGGCTCCGGTGACTATAGGCTACGCCACGGCCAACCGTTCGGCGGTGATACGCATACCCGCCTACGCCAAGGATCCGATGGAGAAGCGCTTTGAGCTGCGTTCGATTGACGCGACCTGCAATCCCTATTTCGCCTATGCCGCGATCCTGATGGCGGGCTTGGACGGCGTGGAAAACAAGATCGATCCGCGCGTGGAGGGATGGGGGCCGTATGACTTCAACCTCTACAATCTCTCGGAAGAAGATAAGAAAAAGATCCAAGGCCTGCCGCCGACCTTCCGTAAGGCGCTGCGGGCGCTGGATGAGGATCATGATTATCTGCTCAAGGGCGGCGTATTCAGCGAGCGTTTGCTCAAGATCTGGTATCAGCGCAAATTGGCGGAGGCGGATACCATCGAATCCTACCCGCATCCGGCAGAGTATAAGTATTATTACGATCTGTAGGCCGGGTGGGAAAAAATGAGCGAAAAGAACGCATTGTTGTGCACGCGGGGAAAAAGAAAAACGGCATGGCAAGGCGCACATTGCCGGTATGACTATGTCATACCGGCTTTTCTTACCAACTTTTCGGGCAGCTTTTCAAAATTATTTCCTCTGACACGCATAGAGTTGCAGCTGTCCGTTTAGGTAAAGAAAGGCAGAAGAATACCCGCTTTTTCCTTATCTGGGCGAAAGCGGGCAATTTGTTATGTTCTATTTGAAGTGTTAGGCAACCACGGATTGATATTATTCCGTAAATATGCTATAACTTCTTATAAAGCTGTTGCAAATAGCGATGGAAATATGGATAATATAACGGCGGGACAGGCGGGTAAACTGCGGGGTAGTGCACCCAGCCGGGTGTTTGAATTATGCCGCAACAGACGGATTAAAGGCGCACAAAATTGAAACATCATAGACCGTGTCTACCTATACGGAAAAACCGAAAGACGAGAGAGTTAAACAATACAAAGGAGTCGTTGTTTTGGAATTTGGCATAGATCAACCAGCCGAAGACTACAACAAAAAAGCGCCTCATGATAGAGGCAGCATATTAAATATCTGAAAAAAGCTTGCCGTATTATTTTGGAAGCATTGAACAAGTATTATGAGGAGGAATTACGATGAGAAATGATGATTTGAGTTTACTTCGGGATAAACTCGAAGAAATTAAAGAAATGGGATGGATTCGGAACCAACGACCGGGCAATGCTGGAGGCGTTGGTAATACGCTGGAAGATTTACTTGATGTTGCAGAAAACAATCTTCAGCTCCCCGATTTTGGCGATTGGGAATTAAAAAGCCAACGGGCAAATACAGGCTCATTATTAACTCTTTTTCATACTGAGCCACAGCCTCGTGCAGCTAAAATCGTACCACAAATCTTACTGTTAAAGTATGGATGGCCGCATCAAGAAGCCGGAACAACTTACCCCGCTAATGAGCGAAGTTTTCGTCAGACCATTAATGCAACAGCATATAGTGATAGAGGTTTTCGTGTAAATGTAGATTATAACTGTCGAACGGTTTTCATTAGCTTTGATTATTCGCGTATTGATGACCGTCATGATGAATGGCGTACAGATGTAAGAAATAGAATAGGCACAGGAGATATTATTCCGAACCCGTTCTGGACCTTCAGAGTTATTGAGGAAAAACTATCCACAAAGCTAAATAATCTGATGTATGTACGCGCCGATAGAAAAACTGTCGATGGAGAAGAATACTTCAAATATAATCAAATTGAAGCATATGTGGACCCAACACTCGATCGTTTCTTGGCTTTGATAGAGGACGGTGTAATTTATGTAGATTTTGATGCGCGTACAGGACATAACCACGGAACAAAATTCAGAATTCGCCCTTCAAGCAAAACTGACCTATATCAAAAACATATTATTGTGTAATTAAAGGGAGCGTTCACTCACATAGGTTGAACGCTTCCTATCAATTCTATTATCATTTTGTACTTTTAGGCGTTGCAGGAATTGCAAAATCGAGAATGTATTCAAAGGTTGTGCCCATTGTTATATAATTACTTGGCCAGCCAAATATACCAATTTTGTTTACGAGGTTTCTTCTGTCCCAGATGATAGTGTTTCTGAATTCATAACCAGCAGTTCTCATGGCATTTATTATATTGATGTGTAGCGGTACACGTTTTCCATCTATCCATGCATCAGTAATGTTAATTAACACGTGAGCTTTTTCCTCGAAAACTGGCATCATTTCTCTAAATATTTCAGAGATAGCTTTTTCAAAGTCATCAGCAGAAAGGGTTCCAAGATCGTTTGGGTCTTGGCTATATTGTTCAACTTTTCCGAACTGGTCATTCTCTCGCAAATCTCCACGCCTACTTTTGTTTTTGCGCTCTCTGTTGAGAATATTTGCGTATGGAGGTGATGTAAAAGCCAGCTTAACGGTATGAGGCATGATGCGAAGAGCGATATTGCGTGCATCATCACAAACAGCCAATTGTCTACAGCAACTGCCTGCTGGAGGCGTGGCAACGCGCGAGTTCGACAAATCGACATACTCTCGTTTCAGGTCGAACCCGATAGCATTCCGGTCTAAATCCTGTGCTGCAAGTAAAGTTGTCCCTGATCCGACAAAAGGGTCTATTACAAGTTCACCCTTGTGAGTGAATTGTTCAATTACTCGTTTAGCCATAGCAATAGGGAAAACGGCAGGATGAACTTTTTTATCTCTAATGTCACGTGGCTCATACATAAATTGCCATACACCTATTTGATTCTTCATCCAGTTGCGAGCTTCGATACAAGATAAATAACCCTGATGGCAATCGCACAACCTTTGATTGCTTATTTTAATAAAATCGCTCATATTCTGCCCTCGATACTTTCTGCAAAACGCTTTTCTGCAAAACTAAAGGAGTCTTCATTGATTTCAAAGCCAATACAGCTACGCCCGAGTCTCTCACTTACTATCCAAGTAGTCCCTGTTCCGAGAAATGGGTCGAACACATATCCTCCTGCAGGACTGCCGCAAAGCACAATTTGCTCTATAAGTTTTTCTGGAAATGTAGCCGTGTGGTTGCTATTAAGTGGTTGTGTGTTAATCGCCCAGATGTCACCGGGATTCTTCATTTTCCCATTCGCGCCAAGAACTTTGACAGCATCAAGATCAAAGAAGTATTGCCCCTGTAGGACAAAATGAAAAACATGCTCGTACATATTATTAAAACGGTCTGTTACACTGGCGGGAATACGATTTGGCTTGTGCCATATAATATCATCACGTAAGAGCCATCCGCGGTCCTGCATTTCAATAGCAAAGCGAGAAGGTATTAGTAAAAGCTGTTTATTCTGGTATAAACGCCCGTTTTGTTTAATTTTCGGTTGAAGAGGTTTAGTCGTAAAGTACTTCTCTTTGCGCTTTTTCTGCACTTGTGTAATCTCGCCATTTTCGTCAATATATTTATTCCACGCGCCAGCACCAGAACCAAAAAAAGTATCTCCAACATTAATAAACACATTAGCTGTCGGTTTTAAGTATGGGCGCAACGTATCAAAAAAATCGGCAAGACGTTGCACATATGCTTCTGGCGTTTTTTCTGAGCCAATTTCGCCTTCTCCATTATAGACACGCTTTGCCCAATACGGTGGCGATGTCACCAGCAGGTCAATTGAGCCAAGTGGAATTTTTTTAATTAGTTCGAGCGTATTTCCACACGCAACAATGTGTTTCATTTTTTTTCCCCCGCAGAATCTTTGCAAACTCGTAAAAGCAATTCATTGTTTTCACTGTCTAAAAAAATAGAGAACTTAGTGACACCCTTTTCAACCAACAGATTATTCAATATTGCTTTGGGTAAGCGTAATCGCATATCTCGCTGTAATGTATAAGTGTCTAAATAGACGAGTTCCTTTTTCATAGCCATCTCCTTTCGAGACTAAATTTAGCCTTATTATAGCACAAATTTAGTCCTTTATCAAGATTTGTACGGGAAATAATTATGAATGTTTCCATCATCTGCGTAACATTTCGCCATGTTAGCATGGACATTTAGGACATGAAAAAGCCATGTATTTATGCCGCTTTCAGAGCGTAGAAATGGACAGGGCAATATCTTTTCTCTCAGCGGCGGCAAAATACCGTTCTATCGTTTTACGCGGGCATAAAAACAGAGCAAGAAGCTGTTGGCTTCTTGCTCTGTTATCGTTGCAATCTGTTTGACAGCCGTTAAGATAGTTTATTTTCAATATTTTCTTATCGGTATTTGTCGTATGTCATGCCGTTCTTATTTAGGTGGCGGCGCTATTGGTTATCGAGCAGGTATTCGGCGGCCATGGTGGCGGCGAGCGCGCCGTCGGCAGCGGCGGTGATCACCTGCCTGAGCAGCGTATCGCGCACGTCGCCGGCGGCAAAAATGCCTGGCACCGAGCTTTGCAGCTTGCGGTCGGTGATGATCTGCCCGGAGGCGTTTTGCTCAAGGAGACCGGCGACGAATTCGCTGACCGGACTGATGCCCACGGCGACGAACAGGCCTTCGACCTCGATCGTTGTTTCCAAGCCGCTGGCGCTGTCACGCAGCAGCAGGCCGCTGAGCTTATCATCGCCCAGCAGTTGCTGCACCGTGCGCTTGAGCAGCGGCTCGATCTTCGGCTGCGCCTGCACGCGCTCCGCCAGACGCGGGCTGCCGCGCCAGGCGTCGCGCCGGTGTATCAGATAGACTTTCTCCGCGTAATTGGCCAGCACCAGCGCATCGGTTAGCGCCGTGTCGCCGCCGCCGACCACCGCTACGCGCTTGCCCTTGAAAAAGGCTCCGTCGCAGGTGGCGCAATAGGAAACGCCGCGACCGGTCAGCTCTTTCTCCCGCGCCACGCCCAGCTTGCGCGGGATGGCGCCGCTGGCAATGATCACCGCGCGCGCCGTCAGCTCGCCGTCGTCGCTGATCAGCCGGAAATGGCCGCCGTCAGCGCGGCGGATAGAATTGACGGTGCGGTATTCGATCTCCATGCCGGCGTGCTGCGCCTGCTCCGCGATGGCCATGGTCAGCGCCGGCCCGTCGATGCCGGCGGGAAAGCCGGGATAATTCTCAAGCGTCAGTATTTGCGCGGCTTGTCCGCCGGGGACGAACTGCTCGAGCAGTACTGTTTTCATTCCGGCGCGCGCCGCGTACAGGCCGGCGCTCAGGCCGGCCGGACCGCCGCCGATGATCGCTATATCTATCATCTTATTCCACCAGCTTGGCGATGGCGGCCTTGGGAATGACGCCGATAGACTTGTTGACCGGCTGGCCGTCCTTGAACACCATCAGCGTCGGGATGGTCATGATCTGAAAACGCTCGGCTAATTCTTCCTGCTCGTCGGTATTGATCTTGCCGACCTTGAGCTCGGGCATTTCCGCCGCGATCTGGTCGATCAGCGGCGAGAGCATACGGCAAGGGCCGCACCATGCAGCCCAAAAGTCGAGCAAGACGGCGCCTTTGGCCTCTAAAACTTCGCTTTGGAAATTGTCCTTGGTGATAGTAACTATTGCCATGATATCCTCCCTGTGGCGGTTTACGCCGGTTTATTCGCTGACGTCTATCCACGAGGCGTCGATCAGCTGGTCGAACTCATCAACAAAAATCTTGACGGCATTGTTGGCCTCGCCTGCCGCCGGGTAAACATAATCGAAAGCGCGCAGGCTTTGGTCAAGATAAACGTCCAGCCGGGTCTTGAGGCCGAAAGGGCAAACGCCGCCGATATTGTGGCCGGTAACGGCTAAAACCTCCTCCGGCTTGAGCAGCTTGGCCTTGCAGCCGAAATGCTCTTTGAACTTGTGATTGGACAGCCGCGCCGTGCCGCTCATTACGACGATGATATTGCGCTCCTTGAGGCGCAGGGTCAGCGTCTTGGCGATCTGCGCCGCCGGCGCTCCGACGGCAACGGCCGCCAGCTCGACCGTGGCCGAGGAAACGGGGAACTCGAGGATGCGCAGGTCGTCGCGGCCGATCTGATGAAAGAATGCCTCTACCTGTTGCTTACCCATTAGCATACCTTCTTTCTGCAAGCTATATGTATTTTACCTGTTTTTTGCCGATAATGCAAATAATTACCGCTGAACATTAGCTGAACCTTTGAGCATCGGCACTTGTAATAGCGGCGGATTTCTGATAGAATAAGCTAATCAATGCCGACGTTCGCACTTTTGCCGTGCTAAACGGGGCGTTAGCGGTGTCTTGTAACCCCAAATCCGCTATAGGGGGGTTGATGCTGCCGCTTGAGGGTATGCTTTGTGAGGTCAGCCCCGCATAAGCGGCGTTGACGATCGGGTCCCGCGCGGCGGTCTGCCGCGAAGCTTGTCAGGTCCGGAAGGAAGCAGCAATAAGCGGTCCTGTACCGGGCGCCGCGGGAGCGCCTGATCCGAGTTGGCTGTTCGGGTAACGCTCGGAAGGTATTATTCGAAGCGCAGCGCACGGCAAATAAAAGCGTCCTCCGATACGGAGGGCGCTT
This sequence comes from Bacillota bacterium, assembly GCA_030527285.1. Classification (GTDB taxonomy): domain Bacteria; phylum Bacillota; class Dehalobacteriia; order UBA4068; family UBA4068; genus JAUNBC01. The sequence continues at coordinate 15,586 of JAUNBC010000026.1, forward strand.
TTTTAATGGAAAACGGATGAAGGGGAAGGATAAGGGTAAAAGACGAGGGCGAGTGACGCGGGAAAAGATAAGGGGAAAAAGGATAAGGGCAAAAATAGGCTAAAGATAAGGGCGAAAGATACGGGAAAAAAATTTGGGGGTGGCGCTTTCTTTGCATAGGCCGTGTTATTATGATAGTGGCAGAAAAAAGAAAGCGCGGCGGCGGCGCGTCAGCGCCGTTCATCTTGACCGTTGACACGGGCGGTCGGCTCTGCTATTTAAGAAGTTCCATTTCTTTTGCACTTCGGATTATTGATAAAGCTATTTATTCTTCAAACAAGGACTTTAAAAGTGTGTAGAAGTCAGCCTCAAATTCGTCATCCACTTGACGAAAGATACGGCCATTGTCTGGTCGATAGCTGTCAATGATGTAGGTTTCGCCGTCCTGTTGGAACACGAGGCAGCGGATTTCATCCTCATGGAGCATCAATTCATCGTTAGCTTCATACTCAATGATAATCTCGAAGCCATCTGTGAAGTCATACCCGCCAGTTCCGTCCGGGTTTCCGTAGACGTCATGCTCCAACTCCAGATAGGTAGCGCTGTCGATACCCACTAAAATGTTCAGTGCCACATCCTCATACTCCACTACTTGCGCACCCACATTGTGGTTGTCCTCCAACTTGACTACAGTGATACGCTCTGGCATGAAGAAATTGGTTGCCCCCGGCTCCAATTCATCGTATTGCGGGACGATGTAGAAGGTGGTGGGGTTGTAATCCACAACAGTAACCTCACAATCGATGCCCTTTCCATCCAGTTCCACTTTCAGTTTGGGAGCCTTATCGCCCGAAGCTGTGATGCAGAAGATGCTTTCTTCGCTTCCGATGCTTTTAGTGTAGAGAGTCAAGGCAGTTCCGAATATGGTGTTCTTGTGTCCCACGCTGTTAGACGAGCTGCCTGCGCCCGGAACATAAACCAGATAGAAATATTCCATATCACCATCAGAATGAGAGTAGTCATAGCGCAGGGCGTAGGCGTGGTTTTGTTCTGTCTCCAGAGTCTCCATCCACTCTCGCACTTGAGGAATATCGGTGTCCGCAAAGTATGTTTCGACAGTCATCGATTGAACCGATATACTACCTGTGCCGAAGTTGACGGAGAAAGCAAATACCAGTATGATAATCAAAAGCACAGGGATCAAAATGGCAATCAGAATGATTTTGCCCAAGCTCTTATCTTTTGGACGCACTGGGGGGGTGAAGTCTGTCTGCTCCCTGTCGATGGGGGCTGAACAGCGCGGACAAACCTTCCAGTCCGGTTCAATCCCACAGCCACAGCTTTGACAATTCGGCTTTAGCTTTGCCCCACACTTCGGGCAGACCACAAATTCCTGCTTTACGAGGGCGTCGCACTCCGGGCAACGCAGGTCAGAGTAGTTGCCACGAACAACCAAATACACAATCAAACCAATGAATGTGGGAGCAAGCACCGAAACAAGCGTCCAGAGTGGGGCATTCATGCCTCGGCGGTTAGCATCTCGCCATACATAGACGCCGATAAAAACCGGAATGGCTAATACCAACAGGAGAATTGGCAATAGCATCACTGAAACAAAAGCATTACTCATAAAAGATTACCTCCTTTTCGGGTGCATACTACGGCAAGTATGCCGTAACCAGTAGTGGAAATGATGACATAAATAAAACTGAGCGCTGTAAGCACAGGATAAAAGTCAATGGCAGAAAAACCCAGCAGCACAATAACAACTTGCATCAAAACTGCCGCCGCAGCAATCAGTGCGGTTTGCCATTGAAGCCTCCGTTCCTCTGCTTTTTGACGGAGCATATTTTCGTTCAGCACAGGAGGACTATTCAGTTCAAAATCATAGATTTGCTTCATGCTCAAGCACCTCCTTCAAAAGTTTTCTTGCTTTGCTCAGTCGTGATTTTACGGTTCCTTCTGGGACACCAAGGGTTCGGGCAACAGCAGATACATTCATATCATGGAAATAAAACAGAATAATTGTCACGCGAAGTTTGCCTGGCAATTTGTCAATCGCATCATGCAGCTCAGCGTACTTCTCCTGTTCTGGTGCTGGTATCTGCTGTAAAATTGATTTCTGCTCCTGCTCTGTACGGAATTGTATGAAAGGGCTTCGTGCGATACGCCGCAATACATTTCTGTATGTATTTACGCAAATTTTTGTTAGCCACGGCTCGAATGGCTGGCAAGGGTCATATTGGCGGACACACTTGATTACTCGCAGCCATGTTTCTTGGTATAAATCATCTGCGTCAGCGGAATTGGCGCAGAGTTTTAGACACAGACCGTACAGGCGCTTTCCATATTGTCGTATGTATTGGTTTATCAACTCTGCACCCCCTTTCACTTACATATACAATTTTAATATATAAATGGTTCGCTTTATAGAAAATATTTTCTTATTAAGGATACCACATCCTTGTGAACATTGTGTATCAACTTCTGAAACTATGTAATTCTTCAAAATCGGGTGGGGTGGTATGTTGATAATCCGTCATTTCTACGCCACCGTTACGCAGTAGGGGGCGTTTTTCGAGTGTTTTCTTCGGCTCTTGACTTAGGAAAAACGGTGATTTTCAAACAGAAAACGCCCGGACAATGCTTTTCCCTGTCCGTGGCGTTCCCATTAGCTGCTTTTCGCTTTTCTCGGCTCTTGACCGTCCCATGCTGTACGGAATAGCGCTTGCCGCCGCAGAGTTAGACGCAGAGGTCATCGCCTATTATGTGGAAACGCAGCTTTTGACCAACGAAGCCGCGATCAAAGCCGTCGCCAAGGAGAAGCCTTCTCTGGCGCGGCGCATTTTGGCGTGGGTCGATAGCGTATTAGCGAAGCTGGGGAACGATAACGCCGAGCAACGGGCGTTTCTCACGCAGGTCAGGGAGCAATACCGGGCGGCGCTGCAAGAGGGCGGCGCGAGCGAGGGGACGGCGTATGCGATAGGGAAAACCACTTCCGGCAAACCGTTTGTCGAAATTGAAAAAAACATTCTCGCCGGTGTGCCAATGGATGAATGGGTATCTGTAGTAAAAAGGAACCTAAAAGCAAAATATCCCGACGGCGTGCCAGTTGGGAATGATAGAATAGCTATTGACAATTCGAGCAGAGGGGAAATGACTTTCTCCACATATATACGGAGACTATACAAGAACGATGCAGCGTTGGCTGCCGATAAACTACGCATAACGAATAACGCTGATGAAATAGTTTTGGCAACTACTGACTGGGTAGGCGAAGAACCTAAACATCCACGCAAGGACGATATTGTAGAGTTTGCACGCGGCAATGTGTTGTTGCGCGTGGGGCAAAACGATTATACCGCCAGCGTGATTGTGGGGACGCTAAGAAATGGGTCATTAAGGCTTTACGATATATTAGCCTTAAAGCCATCCTCTTTTAGCAAAAAAAGATTAGCACAGTTAAAGACGCAAACCCATTGTTGGGAACCGTCAGGACTGCACCAATCTCTTTTGATAATAGTATAAATCAAGAAAACAGAACTGTCAATAGTTTTAATCCGACCGCAATCTTGGAAGAAGGCATAAAAAAATTAGGACTATCCCACCATACCGATGTTGCGCCGGCTGCAGCCGTCCCCGGTGATTACGTCCAAGACGCGATGGGCAATAGTCCTAATTTCAATTCAATTAAACCACGAACCGCCCCATCTGTCAATAGCTGGCGGCGCTGCAATCAAGCCGCCGAGCCGGTGGGTGAGAGCGAAGAAGGCGAGGGCATCAGCGCCAAAGCCAACGGCAGATATGAGGACGGCAAGATCTACGTCAATCGGTTTACAGTATTGGGCATATAAGAAAAAGAAACTTCCTGCGTTTGGGCTCTTCCGGGGTCATGCCCGGCGCTCGAAAGGGCAGCGAAGTTTCTTCTCTTGAGAATATTATATTCACAAGTGAAGACAAAAGTCAAGAGGAAATTTCTTCTTTTGCCGAGGCATACACAAAAGCGCAGGAAAAACAGAACACGAAGCTTTCTCTTCCAATCTTTTAGATTGGATAACAAAAAACGACCCCGGCGCGCTTACATCCGTCATTGAAAATGACGGCAAGTATTTCACCGGCAATCGCTTTTCTATTGATAGTATACGATATAGCGTTTCAAAAAGTCAAGAAAAATTATCTCTTCCAGAATGAAGTGCCTATATCCTCGCTATCAGTGGAGTATGTGCTTGCTCCTGATTTTTTCCACTTGACATTCGCCCAAAAACTGCGTATATTGTCATTGAAGTCAGCTTCTCTTATGGCTGTTAGGGGATTGTCTCCTTTTAGCCCAGGGCGAAGATACTGACTTCTTTTTTTATCTAAAAACAACAACCGATCAAGGAAAAGGGCAAAAAAAATTCCGGGGTGGCACTTTCTTTGCCATAGGCCGTGTTATTATGCTAATGGCAGAAAAAAGAAAGCGAGGCGCAAGCATGAAGCGGGCACAAACGGATAGGGCGGTGCGCGAGGGTTATCTGACGATCAGGGATAACCCTTTTTGGTTGCATTTTACCGCAGCTGTCGCACAAAAACAACAATATCTTCAACAGCGTCTGCTGGCGGCCAAGGATTGGCAGGAATACAGCTCGCTGCGGGGCGAGCTGCAGGCGCTGCGGGCGGTGGAGGATATTTGGCAAACGGTGATAGCCGGAACGCAGGGGGACGTGCCCGCCGCTGCGTCCGGCGACCGTCAGGAGGGTTGGCAAGACGGTCAAGAAGGGTAAGGGATCAGGCGCAAGATGAAAGCGTTTGCACGCATTGACCCTGCGTAAGCGGCTTCTGCAAAGCAGAGCCGGCGCGCTGAGAACGAGAGCCAATAAGCAAAAGGAGATGGTGGAATGGTCAATCAGGAGCTGGAGCAGATCTTACAGCGTATCAGCGACGCTGAACAGTATCGTGACGCGAATTACGCCGAGCTGTGGGAGGATTGTTATCGGCGTTATCGCAGCCGCGTGCGCGAGCGGCGGGAGGGCAGCAATATCTTTGTACCGCAGACCTTTATGCAATGCGAGGTGATCAAGGCGCGGATCAGCGAAAGCCTGTTTGCCAGCCGCCCCTATATCGCGGTGCTGCCGCGTGAGGGCAAGGACACAGAGCAGGCGCAAAAGCTGCAAACGCTGCTCGATTGGCAGCTCAATGAGCGTATGGACCTGACGCGCATCATCGGCGAGCAGGTGGCGGACAGCGTGATCATCTACGGCACCGGCATCGTCTATACCACCTGGCAGGTGAAAAAACGCCGCATCAAATCGTGGAGCCGTCTCGGCAATACGCCGCTCAAGCGGGTGCAGGAAAGCGAGCAGGTATTATGGGACGACCCGGTGGTCAGCCCGATACCGCTGGCGGATTTCTTCGTTGACCGCGAGGCGGACAGTATCGAGCGGGCGCGCTATTGCGGGCATAAGGAATACCGCACCCGCGCGCAGTTGCAGGCTTTATGCGACAGCGGCGCCTACAACATCGATTGGCGTATGCTGCAGCCATACGACGGCGGCCGCGGCGACGCTTTTGCGGCGGCGGGCGGGGCGGCGGACTTCGCCGACGGAGATGAAAACGCGCTCTATCTGGTGCATCACTACTGGCAGGATGACCGGCACGTGGTGATCGTCAACCGTGAATTATGCGCCTGCGATGAGGAAAATCCCTTCTGGCACGGGCAAAAGCCCTATGATAAATGCTGCTATGTGCAGCTGCCCGAGCAATTCTACGGCATGGGCGTGCCGGAAATACTCGCCGGTTTGCAGGATGAGCTGAACACCGGACGCAACCAGCGCATCGACTACAATTCGCTGGCGCTGCGGCGCATGTGGAAGCTGCGTAAAGGCTGCGGGCTGACGGCGCGCGACTTGGTATGGCGGCAAAACGGCGTGCTCAGCGTTGAGAACATGGACGACGTGCAGGAGATCAATATTCAGGATATACCGGCGGCGGCTTTCGTCAACGAGGGCAATATCAAGCAGGATATGCAGGACGTGACCGGCTGTCAGGATATCATCATGGGCCTGTCGTATCAGCGGGAAACAGCTACCACCACGATGACGCGCGATAATAACGCCTCGCTGCGTTTTAAGGTGATAGTTACGGCAATGGTCAAGGACATGCTGGTGCCGGTGGCGCGTAAATGCGTCAGCCTCGATCAGCAGTTCATGTCGGAGAAAAGGGCGATGCGGCTGCTCAACGCGCCGGCTGCCGAGCTGTTTGAGATCAGCCCCGACGAGGTGGCGGGCAGCTTTGATCTAATGTACTGCGGGACGGCCATCGATGCGCTGGCTAATAAGGAGCTGAACAAGGAGCGAGCATTACAGGCCTATTCGCTGGCCTTGCGCGACAGCGCCTATCAGCAGGATCAGCCGGCACGCCTGCGTCTGTTCCGCCGCGTGCTCGAGGCTTTGGAGATCAAAGACGCGGATGCGCTGCTGCCGGAGGCGGCGTTGGCGGAGCCACAATTGCCGGCGGCGGACATAGGCGGGACGGGAGCGGGCGGCGCGCCGGCGGCGGCCGCGTTGGCCGGAGGTTTGCGGGCGCTGCTTGGTAAGCGGCAAACCGCGGCTGTGAAAGGAGGCGGCAACAGATGACGTTCGCGGAACTGATCAAGGCTTTTGAGGCGCATTGCGGAGTTAGTAACGAATTAGACGCGGCGCAGTTAGCGCTGTGGTTCAATGAGGCGCAAAACGATCTGGCGGCGGATTTGGGCGAGATCAAAAAGCAAACGCTGACCGTGACGGCGGGAGAGGAGTACGCGCTGCCCGACGATTGCCTGCGGCTGGTCGAGGTGGCGGGCGCGCCATACGACTGCACGCCGGATCAAAAACTGGTATTCGGCGCGAACGGCGCGGCGACGCTTTATTATTGCGCGCTGCCTGCCGGTTTCAGCGGCAGCGCGGGCACGCAAGAGAGCGAGCTGCATCCCACGCTGCATTATCTGCTGCCGATATTTGCCGCAGCCCGTTACTGGGACGCGGAAAGCGAGGGCGATTACGAGGAAAGCAATCTCGGCAGCAAGTGGATGAGCTATTATTTACAGGGCAAGGCGGCGGCGCGGATCAGGCTGGACAGGAGCTTTCTGACGCCGGCTTGCTGGCAGGTGGCGAAATGAGGCGGGAAACGAGGGCGCAAGAGCGTGAGAGAGTGAGAGAGTGCGAGAGT
>JAUNBC010000027.1 GCA_030527285.1 Bacillota bacterium
CTAAGCCTTATAGGCTTAGTGCAAACCACCCCTTTCAGGGGTGGTTTGTGATTATGTACGCGGCGCTATTTCTGGCAGCAGACCATGGCTACGGTGTTGACGATATCATCGACCGAGCAGCCGCGCGACAGGTCGTTGATCGGCTTGGCCATGCCCTGTAATACCGGACCCACGGCCTCGGCGCAGGCAAAGCGCTGAACGGCCTTGTAGCAGGCATTGCCGGATTGCAGATCGGGGAAGATCAGCACGTTGGCATGACCGGCTACCGGCGAGCCGGGAGCTTTGAATTCGCCGATCGAGGGCACGATGGCGGCGTCGAGCTGCATTTCGCCGTCAATGGCCAGCTCGGGATATTTTTCATGGGCGATAGCTACGGCCTCGGAGACCTTGTCCACCAGCTCATGCTTGGCGCTGCCCTTGGTGGAGAAGGAAAGCATGGCGATCTTCGGCTCGGCGATACCGGCGATGTCGATGGCGGTATGATGCGTGCAATAGGCTACCTCGGCCATTTGCTCGGCGGTCAGCGTCGGGTTGACGGCGCAGTCGGCGAATACCAGCAGGCCGTTTTGCCCGTATTCGTCACGCGGGGTGATCATCAGGAAAGCGCCGGATACGGAGCTGATGCCGGGCTTGGTTTTGACGATCTGCAGCGCCGGACGCAAAACGTCGCCGGTGGCGTTCTTCGCGCCTGCCACCATGCCGTAGCAAACGTCTTTGTATACCATCATCACGCCGTAATACAGCGGGTCGGCCATTTGCGCGGTGGCCTGCTCCAGCGTCATGCCCTTTTTCTCGCGCAGCTTGGCCAGCGTGGCGGAGAAATCGGCATAATCGGCGGATCTGACCGGGTCTACAAGATTGACGCCGCTCAGGTCCACGCCCTCGGCGGCGGCCACGGCCTTGATCTCGTCGATGGGGCCGAGCAGCGTGATCTCGGCGATCTTCTCGCGGGTGATGATCTCGGCGGCTTTGACGGTGCGTTTTTCCGTACCTTCGGCAAGGACGATATGCTTACCGGCGGCGCGGGCTTTGCTCCTGATCTGTTCAATAAGGCTCATATGTATTGACCTCCACGATTTTGATTAACAATCAACTATTATTTTACCATGATAGCGGGAAATAAGCAAATGCTCGTTTGCGCTTTTTGCGTTTAATTTGCCGGCGCAGGCAAATTTAGCGCCGCCACTTGCGATAGTATCGTCCAACATATATAATAATAAACAGGCTAACGGAGCAAAGGAGCGTCACATGAGGATCAAGGTCATCGTCAATCCCAATTCGGGGCGGCATATCATCCAGCGCAATTTAGAGCGCATCATCGGCCAGCTGCTGCTGGACGGCACGGCCTCGCAGGTGGATGTTTACCGCACGCAAAAGGACGGCGATACGCCGGCCGACGTGGCTGCCATCGACGCGGCGGGCTATGATCTGCTGCTCGGTTGCGGCGGCGACGGCACCTTCAATGAGATCGTCAACGGCATGATGCTGAACGGCGCTGAAACGCCGCTGGCCATGCTGCCCGCCGGCACGGTCAATGACTTTGCCTATGCGCTGCGGCTGCCCACCGACGCGGATAAATTCTGCGCTATGGTGCGCGCCGGCAATTACCGGCGTATAGACGTCGGGCGGGCTAACGACAAGTATTTTGTCAACGTCGCTTCTTTCGGTATGTTCACCGACGTGGCGCATAAGACCGACCCCGATTTCAAAAGCGTGCTCGGCCGCGCAGCCTACTATTTGCAGGGGATGCGCGATATTCCGGAGCAGCTGTTTACCAGTATCGGCGTGTCCGTCAAATCGCCGGTGAAGAATATCGACTGCCGCTGCTATCTATGCCTGATCGCCAATTCGGCGTCCGTAGGCTCGGTGCGGCGGCTGATGCACAGCGCCGATGTTTCCGACGGCCTGTTCGACGTGCTGCTGGTGCAAAAGCGGCCGATGATGCCGCCGGCGGCGGTCAAATACCGCAACCTGACGATGAACGATCTCCAGCGCAATAGTGATGAGGAGCAGGTGTTCATCTATTTTCAGACGCCGTCTATCGATATCGACTGCAAAGAGCAGCAGCGGGTGGAGCTGGACTTGGACGGCGAATTTTCCGGCTATCTGCCCTTGAGCGTGCAGGTCGTGCCGCGCGCGGTCAAGCTGTTGGTGCCGCCTGCGCCGCCGGAGCCCCCTACGATAATAAAATTGCGAGGTCTATGAGGTATATGATGAGTATAAAGCAGGTTTTGACGCTGATAATGAGCTTGGCGCTGCTGGCTGCCCTCTGCGGCTGCGAGCAGCCGCCCGCCGAGACGCAGCCGGACGCTGACGGCTACCCGCCGGTAGCCGCCGAGCTGCTGATGGCTACCGGCGATATGGACGGCAGCTATTATGCCTATGGCAATGTGCTGGCGCAGGCGGTGATCGGCGCCGGACGCGGCGTGACCATTAGCGTCGAGGGCTCCGAATCCACCGACGACAGCCTGCTGCGGCTGTTGAGCGGCGAGATACAGTTGGCGATAGTACAGGGCGACGCGCTGCATCAGCGTTATACCGGCGATGTTTCCGCCGCGCAGCAGGAGCTGCAGCAATTGCAGGTGATCGCCGCTCTTTATCCGGAGGTCTGTCAGCTGATCGCCGCCGCCGACGCGGGCATCAGCACAGCGGCGGAGCTGAGCGGCAAGCGCGTCGGCACGGGCAGCGCCGGTTCGGCCACGGCTGAGAGCGTCAGGCAAATACTCGCCGCTTATCAGCTGGACGCGGCCAGCGTGCAAACTCAGGCGCTGGGCTTTGGCGAGGCGGCGCAGGCATTGACCGACCAGCAGTTGGACGCTTTCTTTGCCGTGTCGGCGGCGCCGAATAATGCCGTGTCGCAGTTAGCGGCGCGCCGCGCTATCGTCATCGTGCCGCTGGAGGGCGCGCAGATCGAGGCGCTGATCGCCGAGTATCCCTATTATCAGCCGCAGCAGATAACGCCGGCGGAATACGCCTTTCTCAGCGCGCCGGTCAACAGCATCGCCGTATGGTCGATGCTGGTCTGTTCCGCCGATCTTGCGGAGGACGTGGCGTATGTGCTGACCCGCGCTATGTTCGAGCAGCAGGCGGCCATCGTCGCCGGTCATGCCAAGGGCGTGTATTTGGATGCGGAGGCGGCGGTGCGCGGATCGAGCATCGAGCTGCATCCGGGCGCGCGGAAATATTACGAGGAGATCGGCGTTTTATAGCGGCGTGCGCACGCCGCGCCGGTTTTAGGCGGCGGCGGGCGGCTCAATGGGCGATCTCGTCGCGGCATTCCAGTATGTCGCCGGGCGGCAACGGCTGCTCTAAAACCCAGCCCAGAGCTTCTATCTTGTCGATCAGCGTATAGATCAGCATATCCACCGCCGGGCAGCGCTGATCGTCATAGAGCGTCTTTTCTTCCACGGCGATGGCGAGGCGGCGCTTGAGTTGCTCGAGCTTGCTGATGATCTCTCTTTCGGCGCGCACGGCGACCTCCGGCACAAGGCGTTTGCTCCAAGATATTCGCGGCGGCGGGCATCGGTGACAGTATTGGCGGCGATAACAACGGCAGACGGAATAATTTTGCGCTTTTGACAAAAAAACCTTGCCAAGCGTGGTTTTTTCTGATAAAATACACAGGTGCGATAAAAAGCGGTTTCACCGCTTAAGATATGTACCGCGTTAAAGGAGGTGCCAAGGATGGCCAAATGTGAAATTTGCGGCAAGTCCGTGCGCAGCGGCATGAGCGTATCTCACTCTCATATCCGTACCAAGCGTCAATGGAAACCCAATCTACAAACTGTGCATGCGATTGTTGACGGAACCCCGAAAAAGGTTACTGCCTGCACTCGTTGCTTGCGCTCCGGTAAAGTCGTCAGAGGTAATTAACGGAGCCGACAAAACCGGCATTTCAGGGGCTCATCGGAGCCCCTTATTTTTTACGGAGGGTAGCGTATGGATAAGAAATACGATTTTTCCGCCATTGAGAGCAAATGGCAGCGGCAATGGCAGCAAAGCGGCCTGTATAAGGTCGATGAGACCGCCGGTAAGCAGAAGTTCTATCTGCTGGAGATGTTCCCCTATCCCTCCGGCAAGCTGCATATGGGTCATGTGCGTAATTACTCTATCGGCGACGTGATGTCCCGCTATTATACGATGCAGGGCAAGAACGTGCTGCATCCGATGGGCTTCGACAGCTTCGGCCTGCCGGCGGAGAACGCCGCGATCAAGCATGGCGTGCATCCCGACCCGTGGACGCGCGAGAATATCGCCGCCATGCGCCAGCAGCTGCAAACGCTGGGCATCTCCTATGACTGGGAGCGCGAGCAGGCCACTTGCCTGCCCGAGTATTATCGCTGGACGCAATGGTGCTTCCTGCAATTATACAACAAGGGTCTGGCCTATAAGAAAAAATCCGCCGTCAACTGGTGTCCGTCCTGCGCCACCGTGCTGGCCAATGAGCAGGTGATCGACGGCCATTGCGAGCGCTGCGACAGCATCGTGGAGAAGAAATATCTGGAGCAGTGGTTTTTCAAGATCACCGATTATGCCCAGCGCCTGCTCGACGATCTGGATAAGCTGCCCGGCTGGCCGGATAAGGTCAAGGTCATGCAGGAGAATTGGATCGGCCGCTCCGAGGGCGTGCAGATCGAATTTGTCACCGAGAGCGGCGATCCGGTGCCGGTATTCACCACCCGCCACGATACGATATACGGCGTCACCTATATGGTGCTGGCGCCCGAGCATCCGCTGGTGATGAAGCTGGTCGCCGGTACCGAGTTCGAGCAGCCGGTCAAGGCCTTCATCGACAAGGTAGCCAAGCTCTCCACCATCGACCGTACCAGCTCCGAGCTGGAAAAGGAAGGCATGTTCATCGGCGCTTACGCTATCAACCCGATCAACGGCGAGCGGGTGCCGATCTGGATCACCAACTATGTGCTGTATGAATATGGTACCGGCGCGGTGATGGGCGTGCCCGCGCATGACCAGCGCGACTTTGAATTCGCCAAAAAGTACGGTCATAAGATCATACAGGTAGTGGCCGGCAAGGGCTGGCAGGGCGAGGAAATGACCGAAGCCTATGAGGAGAAGCATGACGGCTATGCGGTCAATTCCGGCGAGTTCAGCGGCCTGCCCACGCCCGAGGCGATGGAGAAGATGGCCGATCATATGGAGGCCAGGGGCATCGGCCGCCGCATCGTCAACTACCGTCTGCGCGACTGGCTGATCTCGCGTCAGCGTTACTGGGGCGCGCCGATACCGATCGTCTACTGCGAGAAATGCGGCGAAGTAGCCGTTCCTGCCGAGCAGCTGCCGGTGCTGCTGCCCACCGACGTCGAGTTCAAGCCCACCGGCGAGAGCCCGCTCAAGACCAGCCCCACCTTTGCCGAGACCGTCTGCCCGGTCTGCGGCGGCAAGGCGATACGCGAGATGGATACCATGGATACCTTCGTCTGCTCGAGCTGGTATTTCATGCGCTACTGCGACCCGCATAATACCGAGCAGGCCTTTGCCCGCGACAAGGTCGATTACTGGATGCCGGTAGATCAGTATATCGGCGGCGTGGAGCATGCCATCCTGCATCTGATGTACGCGCGTTTCTTTATGAAGGTCTTTTATGATCTGGGTCTGACCGCCGCCGACGAGCCGTTCACCAATCTGCTGACGCAGGGCATGGTCTTGAAGGACGGCTCCAAGATGAGCAAGACCAGGGGCAATATCGTCTCGCCGGAGGAGATCATCGCCCGCTTCGGCGCGGATACGGCGCGCTTGTTCATCCTCTTCGCCGCTCCGCCGGAGCGTGACCTGGAATGGAACGATACCGCCGTCGAGGGCTGCTCGCGCTTCCTGCATCGCGTATGGCGGCTGTTCGTCACCATCAGCGAGTGGAACGGCGTCAACGACGCGCTGCCCTCCGAGCTGAACGCCGCCGATAAAGCGGCGCGGCTGATCGTACACGGCACGGTGAAAAAGGTCGGCGAGGATATCGGCGTGCGCAAGAATTTCAATACCGCGCTTTCGGCGATCATGGAAATGGTCAACGGCCTCAATGAGTATATCGACGGCGGCAACGTCAAGCCGGCGATCCTCGGCGAAGCCGCGGAGAAGCTGATGCTGCTGCTGGCGCCGTTCGCGCCGCATCTGGCTGAGGAATTATGGCATCAGTTCGGCCATAAGGACAGCGTGCATCAGCAGAGCTGGCCGGACTATGACGAAGCGGCGCTGGTCAAGGATACGGTGGAGATCGTGGTGCAGATCAGCGGCAAGATCCGCGGCCGCCTGGACATACCCGCCGCCGCCGGACACGAGCAAATGGAGCAGCTGGCCAAGGCGCATCCGCAATACGCCGAATGGGTCGGCGATAAGACGGTGCTCAAGGTGATCTGCGTACCGGGTAAGTTAGTCAACATCGTCGTCAAATAGCCGGAAAAACCGCCGTTATACAAAAACCTCTGTCGGGGCGTCCCGACAGAGGTTTTTTGCGTACGCGGTTATTGGCTGCGGATGGCGGCCAGCGCCGACAGCTTCATCGCGCGTATCGACGGATAGAGGCCGGACAGCGTCGCCACCAGCGCCGAGAAGCCCGCGCCGCCGATGGCCAGCCATAGCGGTATTACTGAGGCAAAGCCGGTGGCCTCGCCGATAAAGTGGTTGATCGCAAACGACAGCCCGTAGGAGAGCAGCAGCCCGACCACGCCGCCGATCAGCCCGATAAAGGCCGATTCGGCGATGAACATCGTCAGTATGTCGCGCATCTTGCAGCCCAGGACCTTGATCACGCCGATCTCGCGCGTGCGCTCATAGATGGACATCATCATCGTATTCATGATGCCGATAGCCGCCACCACCATCGCCACCGCGCCGATAGCGCCCAATACGCCCTGCACGGTGCGGCTTTGCTCCTCGAAGGTCGAGATATAATCGCTGGGCGAATAGGTGTTATAGCCCTGCTCGCGCAGCGCGGCGGAAATGGGCTCGACATTGTCCATCTCATCCACCTTGAGCCAAACCGTATCATATTCGCCGCTTTTGGGGTCATAGCCGGTATAGGCGGCATTATCCTTTAACAGCTCCTGCAGCAGCTCCAGATCGGTGAAGGCGGTGGAATAATACTCCCATGACTCGCTGTTATCGTATACGCCGCTGACCTTGAGATCGTAGATCGCGCCCGCCGGTTCCTCGCTTTGCCGCACGCCGGAAAAGGCCTCCCAGTCAAAGCTGAATTTGATCTTGGCCGTCATCAGGTCGATCAGCGGCTCGCCTTCGCTGTCAACGGCGCTGTTACCGTTGTTCGGGTCATAGAAGTTGGCGGCCACGTCCGAGGTCAGCAGCACCGCCGGTTTATTGCTGTTCGCGCCCTGCGGCAGCTCGCCCTCGCTGGGAACGATATCGAAATCGGCGGCGGTGAGCATATCAATGCCGAAGAATTGCAGATATCCCATATACCGCCCGCTTTTGGCCTGCCCGCCGTATTGCAGCACCGGCGTTACCGCCGTCACATGCTCGATGGCGCGGAAGCTCTCCAGCGCGCGCGCGTCTAACTTGGCCTCGCTGCCGCTGCCGCTGCCGCCGTAGCCGGCGGTCATCACCTCGATCTTGGTGAGGCTGCCCATGCTGGCGATCATTTCTTCGGTAGACGCGGTCAGTCCCACGCCGATGCTGACCATCACCACGATGCTCACCGTGCCGATGGCCATGCCGAGCGCGGTGAGTATGGCGCGCAGCTTACGCCGCCACAAATTGGTGAAGGCGATGCCGAGAATATCGAAAAAGCTCATTTAGGCCTCCGTCTACTCGTCTTCCTCGAGCTCGCGCTGCCGTTTGCGTTTGGCGCGTTTTCTCAGCGCGATCAGCGTGACGATCAGCGCCGCCGCGCCAGCCGCGCCGATACCCAGTTTCGCGCCCAGCGGCAGGCCGGAGGGCATTTCCTCTTCCCATTCGCCGCCGTCGGGGAATTCCTCGATCATTTCCTCCTGTATGGTGTAATCAAAGGGGATGCGTTCCTCGAACAGCTCGCCGTATTCGTCCTCATAGCTGAGGACGATCTCGCCCGCGGCCTCGCCCGCCTGCTCGGAGAGCAGCTCCAGGTCGATGCTGGTCTGATTGCCGGCGGACAGCGTGCCGACGTAATAATCCTCGCTGAGCGCGACGTTGTCGCCCGCGACGGTGGCCATCAGATTATAGACGGAGCTTTTGCCCATATTGATCACCGACAGGCCGGCATATACCGGCATATAGGGCACGATATAGGAGTCGTCCAGCGACAGCTCGCCGATGCGCAGCCGTATCGCCTGCGCGATGGGGATGGTGATATGTTCGGTGCTGCTGAAGCTGGCGGCCTCGGCGTTCTCATAGTCCATTTCTATCACCATCATATTCGGCTTGGCCGGCGCGTCGGGACGCACCAGCATTTTCAGCGAGCGGCTGACGCTGCTGTTGGCGGGTATGGAGTCGATATATATGGTGTTGGAGCCGTTCTCCGCCGGCATCGCATAGCTGTTTTCGGCGTCGGAATTGGTGATGGAGATGGTGAGGTTTCTGATCGTCATCGACGAGGTATTGCGGAAGGTCAGCCCCATGGTGAAGCTGTCGCCGGCATAGACCTTCTCCGGGCTGATCTCATAGCCGGAGATGATCAGCTTGGGCGTGGAGCCGCTGACTTCTTCCTCCACGCCGTCCACCTGATTGCCGTCCTTCAAAACCTTGGCATAGAGCGTGATTTGATCGTCGATCACTTGCTCGGCGGTGCGGTTCTTGGCGGTGTAATGAATATCGAAGCCCAGCGCATAGCTGCCGGCGGCGGCCTTCTGGCTGATCGTGAACTGATAGTTGACGATGGCCTCGCCATTGGCAAAGCTGGGATAAACGGCGTAATTGTTCTGCATTATCTCGAAAGGCCAACTGGCGACGTCGGTGGATAGCTGCGGCTCAACGCGGATGCTCTCAACGCTTTTCCAGCCGGTGTTGTCGTTCAGCCGCAATTTGAGCTGCACGTTGACCACCTCGCCGGGATTGCCGGAGATCAGGCCGTTCGCGCCGCTGTAATAGAGCGGATTGCCGGTGCCGGGCGTGGAGGTAATGACGAAGCCTGCGTCGTCGCCGCTGTCCTCGTCGGTGGCGCCGAAGCTGAGCTGCTGCGAGATATTGCGGTATTCGGTCGCGTTGTCGCTGATATAAGCGTCCACCGATACCGCGGCGGAGTTGTAATAGACCACCGCTTCTCCGTACAGCGAGCCGCCGGCGGCAAGGTCGGCCGGCGTGGCTATGACCGTGTGCGCAGCGGCGGCGTTATCGACAAGCTCGATGGTGCTGTTGCCGTTAGCGCCGGACAGAGCGACCCTGGTGACGGTGAGGCCGCTGCCGCCGGTGTTTTGGATGCGGAAGCTGATCTCCACGCCGCCGTCCGGGTACTCGCTGCGGCTGGTGATCTGTATTTTGACGTCCGGGTGCGCGCTCAGCGCCATGGCCGGCGCGGCTCCGGCAAGCAGCAATAGCAGCGCCGCGCCCGCGACCGCCAATGTTTTGCGCAATGCTCTCATAATTATACCTCCGTCGTTTCAGCGTTTTTATAGGATATGCCGGTGGCTTTGCCATCCAGCACGTTGATCGTTTTATCGGCATAGGCGGCCATATTCGGGTCATGCGTCACCATTACGAAGGTGGTCCGCCGCTGCTGCGCTATTTCGAGCAGCAGCTCCATGATCTCATTGCTGGTCTTGGAATCAAGATTGCCGGTAGGCTCGTCGGCAAAGACGATAGCCGGATTGCCGACCAGCGCGCGGGCAATGCCGACGCGCTGCTGCTGGCCGCCGGACATCTGCATCGGCGTATGATGACGATGCGTGCTCAGGCCGACTAACCTTAACGCCTCGCGGGCGCGGCGGCTGCGCTCGGCGCGTCCGATGCCGCGGAACATCAGCGGCAGGGCGACGTTCTCCTGCGCCGTATAATGGGGCAGCAGGTTGAAGGATTGGAAAACGAAGCCGATCTGCTGCTGCCTGAATTCGATCAGCTCGGCCTCGGTCATGCGCTCGATATGTTTGCCGCTGATGATGATCTGGCCGCTGTTGATCGCCTCCAGACCGGCCATCATATTCAGCAGCGTCGATTTGCCGGAGCCGGAGCGGCCGATGATACAGGCAAATTCGCCTTTATCAATAGTCAGCGAAATGCCGTCAAGGGCGCGGATCTTTACCTCGCCGACGCGATAGATCTTTTTGACGTTTTGCACGTCGATGATCGGCCTATGCTGGGCCTTGGCTATCATCGCGGCTGCCTGCTGTTCGTCCATGCGCGCTCCTTTGGGTAATGGGTCAAACTGTACTACCCTGATTAATACAGTTAGTATAAGTCATGTGGGAGGTTTTGTCAATATACGGCGGATATTTACGTATCGTATAACGGTTTATATACGCGGCGGGCGGGGTTTTTGTTCCGTTGCCGGCCGCGCCGAAAAAATGCGGCTTGCGCCAAAAATAGTGCTTGCATTATTGTTGGCGCTATGTTAAAATTACGAGTGCGCGAATTTGCGCTGTTAAACGCTAATAATTTTTAACATATACAATTCTGATTAGGAGGTGATCCCATGGCCAATATCAAATCCGCGAAGAAAAGAGTTTTGGTAGCCGAGGCATGCCGCAAGCGCAATATTGCCGACCGTACCAGAATGAAGAACCAGTTGAAGAAATTTGCCGCCGCCGTTGAGGACGGTAATAAAAAAGCTGCTGAGCGCGAGCTGCAAGCCTCGCTGAGCGTACTCGATAAAACCGCCGCTAAAGGCGTTATTCATAGAAACGCCGCAGCCAGACGCAAATCTCACCTGATGAGAGACTTTAACCAAATGGCGTAAGCTAAACGCACGCAACCGCCTTTCTTCACCGAAAGGCGGTTTTTTTATGCTTATGCATGCGGCGCGCGGCATATGATTGTTATATGCGCCGCCGCCGTAATCTGTGGGGCAAGCCTTGCGACCCCCGCCGTCAACTATACCGCTGCCTGACGCCGCTGCTATTGGCGGCTTTGTTCGGCGCTGGCCTGTGGCTGGGCTGGCGACAGCCGTTGCCGCAGCCCGCCCCCGCCGCGCGTATCGGCGCGGAGACGCTGCTGCTCCTGCCCCGGACGGAGCAGGCGGCGGACGTGCCGCGCGTGCTGGTCTATACCACGCATAGCTCGGAGGGCTATGCCGGCGAGCAGCGCCGCGCCGGCGTGGCGGGCGGCGTAACCGTGGCGGCGCAGTCTCTATGCGATGCGCTCAATGAGCTGGGCGTCGCCGCCATCTATTGCCCGACCCTGCATGATACCGACTGGAACAACGCCTATACCGCCTCGCTGAACAGCCTGTTGGAGTACCGGCAGCAGTATCCGTCGCTGGAAGTATTCATCGACGTGCATCGTGACGCGGCCTTGGCCGGATATACTACGGTGCTGGCTAATAAGAGCGGCGCCTATGCCAAGATGATGCTGGTCGTCGGCACCAACGCCAGCCTCGAGCATCCGGCGTGGCGGGAGAATAAAGCCTTTGCCGACAGCGTGGCGGCCTCGTTGGAGCGGCTGCTGCCGGGGATACTGCGCGACGTGCGGACGCAGTCGGGGCGCTATAATCAGCATATCTCGACGCGGGCGCTGCTGGTCGAGATCGGCAGCACCGAGAACGACGTCGCGCAGGCGCAGGCCTCGGCGCGCTTACTGGCGCAGGCCGTGGCGGACAGCTTGGCCGATTAGCGGACGAATAGTATCATTATCGCCAATAGCAGACCGTAGAGCAGCGGTTGATGCAGTATATAGGCGAGCAGCGCATGACGGCCCAGCCATAAGAATGATCGCCCGCCATGCGCCCGGGGCAGCAGGCTGACGCGCCGCCGGTACAGCTTGGCGCCGCCGGCCGCGCCGAGCAGCAGCAGGCCGCAATAGGGCAATAGCGGGAAATAGTCCGCCGAATAGAAGCCTTCCGCCGGCAGCAGGCAATAGAGCAGCAGGCTGGCGGTGGACGGCGGCTGAAGGAAATAGTACAGCCCCACGGCGAACAGCAGCAGGCCGATGGCGGCGGTAAGTTGCGGCGGCAGCTTTTGCAGCGCCGCGTAGAGCAGTATGCTCAAGGACAGCATATGCAGCACGCCGAAGCGGATGATGAAGAAGTCCTGATAGCCGCTCAGCAGATCCATGCCCCAGGTGGCGAGAGTCAGCGCCGCCGCCACCGCCAGCAGCTTCAGCCCGCGCGCCGCATTGGAGCGGGAGAAGGAGCAGGAGATACCGCAGACGGCGATGAACAGGCCGACGACGAGGAAATGGCCGAGCAGGCGCAACGGATGCGCCCAATAGAAGCCGCGCGCGAATTCGGCCAGCGTCCACAGCAGACCGTGGCCATGGCGCTGCAATTCGCCATAGAAAATAAAGCCCAGGTCGTAGAGAAAATGATCGCCGATCATCAAGGCTACGCATAAGCCGCGAATGAAGTCTAATTCCCAGATACGGGATTTTTTTTGTGCGCTGGCGGCAGCCGCCGGAGCAGGCGCAGCCGCGCTGTTAATTATACCGTCGCCCATAACCATATCATAACACAAAAATGTAGTAGAAAAAACCAAATTATGTTATAATACAATTTAGCACGAAACGAGGTGAATCGTTTGGCAAAAATGGAAAAGGGCTTCGTCATACGCGCGGCTGCTTTTTTAATGGTGATACAGGTTTTATCGCGCCTGCTCGGTTATGCGCGCGATTCGTTGCTACTCAATACCTTCGGCCAGAGCTATATTACCGACGCTTATAACGCCGCCTTCCGTATTCCCGATTTCATCTACAATATATTGATCGGCGGCGCGATCTCAGCCGCTTTTATACCGGTCTTTTCCTCATATATTGCCAATAAGGACAGCGACGAGGCGTGGAAGGTATCCTCGATATTCTCCTCCTGGGTGCTGAGCCTGATGCTGGCGGGCTGTCTGTTTTCCTTTATCTATGCCGAGCCGCTGCTGTCATGGCTGGTGCAATTCGAGGAGGCGGAGATGGCGCTGCCGGTGACGCTGATGCGCATTACGCTGGTGCAGGCGATATTCATGGCGCTGTCGGCTATCGCCACCGGCATATTGCAATCGTATCAGCATTTCACCTGGCCGGCTATCGGCACGCTGCTGTATAATATCTGCATCATTCTGGGCGGCGTGTTTTTGGTCAGGCCGATCGAGGCGGCATGGCCGGGCTACGGCGTGGCCGGTTTCTCGGTGGGCGTGGTAGCGGGCGCGATACTGACGCTGGTGGTGCAGGTGCCGATGCTGAAAAAGGTCGGCTTCAGATACCGGCTCTGCTTTGATACACGCAATCCCGGTCTGCGTCAGCTGGTCAAGCTGATCATTCCGGTGCTGATCGGCCTGTCGGTAACGCAGATAAACCTGTTCATCACCCAGTATTTGGCCACCGGCCTGGAGGACGGGCTGTACACGACGCTGCTGACCGCCAATCGTTTCTTCCAGCTGCCGCTGGGGGTATTCGCTATCGCTATTTGCACGGCGATATTCCCGACGATGACGCAGCAGGCGGCGGTGGGCGAGCTGGACGAGATGAAAAAATCGCTGTCGCTGGGCGTGCGCAATATCAGCTTCGTGCTGCTGCCTTCGGCGGTGGGGCTGATCATGCTGCGCGAGCCGATCATCCGCCTGCTCTATGAGTTCTCCGGCAAATTTACCGCCTATGATACGCAGATCGCCTCGCAGGCGCTGCTCTACTATTGCATCGGCCTGATCGCCTATGGCGCGGCGATGGCGCTGATACGCGGCTTTTATGCGATGCAGAACACGCTGACTCCGGTTTTGGTATCGGTGCTGGCGATCGTGTTGAACATCGTCTTCTCGCTGCTGTTAGTGGGGCCGATGGGGCATCGCGGCCTGGCCTTTGCCTATTCGCTGGCCGGTTTCGCCCAATGCGGCTTTTTGCTGATCTTCCTGCGCTTGAAGCTCGGGCGCATGGATCTGCGGCATATGCTGATGACGCTGTTCAAGACCGCCGTCGCCTGCTTGGTGATGGCGCTGGCGGTATGGGGAGCCAACTGGGGCTGCGAGCTGATCTTCGGCATCGGCAGCAAGCTCGGGCAGCTGTTGCAGGTGGCAGTCGGCATCGGCGTGGGCGTGGCGGTATTTTTTGCCGCCGCCTATGCGATGAAGATGGAGGAATTGCGGCTGGTGCTGCAAATGCTCAAGCGCCGCCGTGCGCCTAAAGGCGATAAAAGCGCCGGCGCAGCGGATAGCGACGCGCAAAATACCATAGAAGGACTAACTGATGATTAAAGAGGACCATATCAGAAATTTCTGCATCATCGCCCATATCGACCATGGCAAAAGCACGCTCGCCGACCGTATCCTCGAATACACCGGCACCGTAGCCTCGCGCGATATGAGCAAGCAGGTGCTGGACTCCATGGATCTGGAGCAGGAGCGCGGCATCACGATCAAATTACAGGCGGTGCGCATCAATTACACGGCCAAAAACGGCGAGCAGTATATGCTCAATCTCATCGACACCCCCGGGCACGTCGATTTCAACTACGAGGTCAGCCGCTCGCTGGCTGCCTGCGAGGGCGCGCTGCTGGTGGTGGACGCGGCGCAGGGTATCGAGGCGCAGACTCTGGCCAACGTCTACCTGGCGCTGGAGCATGATCTGGAGATCATTCCGGTGATCAATAAGATCGACCTGCCCGGAGCCGATCCCGAGAGCACGATCAAGCAGATCGAGGACGTGATCGGGCTGGACGGCAGCGACGCGATCATGGCCTCGGCCAAGACCGGCGTCGGTACCGAGGAGATACTGGAGGCGATCATCGCGCGCATCCCGCCGCCTTCCGGCAGCGTCGCACAGCCGTTGGCGGCGCTGATCTTCGACTCGCATTTCGATAGCTACAAGGGCGCTATACCCTATGTGCGCGTGGTGGACGGCGAGCTGAAAAAGGGTATGCGCGTCAAGATGTTCGGCTCGGGCAAGACCATGGAGGTCACCGAGACCGGCGTATTCGTGCCGCAGCCCAAGCCGGTGGACAGCCTGCATGCCGGCGAGGTCGGCTATTTCGCCGCCGCGATCAAGAATGTCCGCGATACGCAGGTCGGCGATACCGTCACCGACGCCGGACGTCCGGCGGCCGCGCCGTTGGCCGGTTATCGCGCGGCCACGCCGATGGTCTATTGCGGCCTCTATCCGGTAGAAAACAGCGATTACGATAACCTCAAGGACGCGCTGGGCAAGCTGCAGCTGAATGACGCGGCGCTGGTCTTTGAGCCGGAGACCTCGGTAGCGCTGGGCTTCGGCTATCGCTGCGGCTTCTTGGGGCTGCTGCATATGGAGATAGTCAAGGAGCGGTTGGAGCGCGAGTATGATCTCGATCTGCTGATCACCGCGCCCTCGGTCAATTTCCGCGTCACGCTGACCAATGGCGAGCTGCGCTACGTCGATAATCCGGTGAAAATGCCGGAGCCTAATCTGATAACGATGATCGAGGAGCCGTATGTCAAGGCGACGATCATGACCCCCAGCGAATTTATCGGCGCGATCATGGAGATCGTGCGCGAACGGCGGGGCGTGTTTGTAAATATGGAATACATCAACCCCACACGGGTGATGATGATCTATGACCTGCCTTTGAGCGAGATCATCTATGATTTCTTCGACCAGCTCAAGAGCCGCAGCCGCGGTTATGCCTCGCTCGATTATGAGCTGGCCGGCTACCGCGCCTCCGACCTGGTCAAGCTGGACATACTGGTCAATGACGCGGTGGTGGACGCGCTGAGCGTGATCGTGCATAAGGACAAGGCTTATCATCGCGGGCGCGCGCTGGTGGTCAAGCTGCGCAGCCTGATACCGCGTCAGCTGTTCGAGATACCGATACAGGCGGCGATCGGCAATAAGATCATCGCCCGCGAATCGGTCAAGGCGCTGCGCAAGGACGTTATCTCCAAGTGCTACGGCGGCGATATCAGCCGCAAGCGCAAGCTGCTGGAAAAGCAGAAAGAGGGCAAGAAGCGGATGAAGCAGGTCGGCAATGTCGAGATACCGCAGGAAGCGTTCATGGCGGTGTTGGAGATAGAGGATGAATAATGAAAACGAGCCGCCTGTGATCACGGACATCGAGCAGGCGGAACGTCAACAGCAACCCACCGAGCAGCAGTTGAGCGAGATCGGCCTGTTCGCCAAATACCGGCGCGCCTTTTCGCTGCTGATCATCGCCGCGCTGGTGATCGCCATGGTGCTGATCGCGGCGCTGTATTCGGACAAGATAGCGGCTTTTCTGGCCGGCGGCCAGTTCCATGACTGGCTGGATAACAATATCTGGAAGGCGCGGCTGGTGTTCGTCGGCATCGTCTTTTTGCAGGTGCTGGTGGCGGTGATACCCGGCGAATTCGTCGAGGTGGCCGCCGGGTACAGCTTCGGCGCATGGGAGGGCATGCTGCTGTGCATGACCGGCATGGCGCTGGCCTCGGCGCTGATACTGGCGCTGGTGCGGCGCTATGGCGTCTATCTGGCCGAGGCTTTTGTCAGCCGCGAACGGCTGGAGGCCGTGACCTTCATCAATAAGCGCAAATACCTCAACTGGACGGTATTTATCATCTTTCTCATTCCCGGCACGCCCAAGGATATTTTCACCTATTTCATCGGCCTGACCAAGATGCGCATACCGGTATTCCTGCTCATCTCCACGGCGGCGCGCATCCCGTCGATAATCACCTCCACCTGGGGCGGCTCGGCGGTGATGCTCGAGGATTACCGGCTGGCGCTGCTGATATTCGCTGTCACGGCTGTCGTATCCGCGATCGGTATTTTCATTTACCGATTTATATATAAGAAAAACCGACTGATAAAAAAATAGCAGCTTGGTATCCGCAAAATCTGGATTTGGGGAGGTCCATGATGAACGGGAACAGCAACGAACCGGCGGCGCGTTGGTATGCGGGTCTGTTGAACAAGCAGGTATTGATCCTCGCCGTGCTGCTGGCTCTGATCGTTTTCGGCTGCGGCGTCCGCTATGGCGGGTATATTGCCGGCGAGCGGCAGGCGGCGGCGAGCGCCGCCAATAAGTCGGCGGAATTGGCCGCACAGCAGCCGGCGTCGGCGGCGGACTATGCCGTACATATCAAGGGCGCGGTGGCCGCGCCCGGCGTGTATCTGCTGGCGGCGGGCGCATTGGTCGAAGACGCGGTGCAGCAGGCGCGCCCGCTGGCGGATGCGGATTTGCAGCTGCTCAATTTAGCGGCGGCGGTGAAAAACGGGCAGGAGATCATCGTGCCCTATGATCATCCCACCGACGATATGGAGCATGATTGGAACGCCGCCTTTTATGCCGCCAACAGCGCGGCGCAAGCGGCGGTCAGCGGCGGCGTGGTCAATATCAACAGCGCCGATCTGCTGCAACTGCAAACGCTGCCCGGCATCGGCGCGGTCAAGGCGCAGGCGATCATCGACTATCGCGAGCAGCATGGCGGCTTTGACAGCATCGAGGAGCTGACCCATGTTTCGGGCATCGGTGCGGCGACCTTCGACAAGATCAAGGATCAGGTGGTCGTTGAGTAGCGGCGGCGGGACAAAGAAGATGACGCCGGACGAACGCGGCATAGGCTTGCGTCCGCCGTCTTTTTTTGCGGGGCGGCTGTTGTTTGGCCTGGCGCTGGCGTTGATCGGCGGCTTGCTCGGCGGCCGCTATCAGCTGTTGTGCGGGGCATGGCTGCTCTATGCGGCGGCGGCGATCGTAGCCGCGCCGCTGCTGCTGCGGCTGGCGGGACTGAGGTGGGCGGTAGCGACGCTGTTGGCGGCGGCGCTGTGCGGCGGCGCAGCCTTGTACGCGGCGGAGCAGGCGCGTCTCGACGCTCTCGCCTATGAGGATGGCGATACGCTGCTGCTGCAAGGGCGGGTGATCGGCGCGGTCGCTGAGCGCGAGCAGGGCAAGTATCAGCTTAGGCTGCGCCCGCATACGCTAAACGGCGCGCCCTATGCGGGCGGCGATATCATGGTCTACGGCAGCGGCGAGCTGGCCGGCGCGCCGCGCGAGATCGAGGTGACGGGCGAGCTGTTCACGCCTTACAGCTATGCCAACGCCAACGCCTTCGACTACAACGAATACCTGCGGCAGCAGGGTTACAGCGGCTGCGTTTCTACTTATTATGGCGGCGGGGTCACGGTGCTCAGCGAGCACGGCGTATGGTCGCCGCCGCGGCTGGCGCAATATTTGCGCGATAGCTTCAATACGGCGCTGGCGGTAGTGCCGGAGCTGGAGCGCGACCTGTTGCGCGGCGTATTCTTAGGCGATAAGGTCGGGCTCGATTATCAGATGAAAAGCGATCTCGGCCTCAGCGGCCTGCTGCACGCTTTCGCCGTATCGGGGCTGCACGTCGGCTATATCGTGCTGCTGGCGCTGCTGCTGGTCTCATCCGGCTATCGCCGCCGCTGGGTGCGGCTGCTGCTGAGCATGGGTATGCTGTTAGTGTATATGGGGCTGACCGGCCTTTCCGCCTCGATACTGCGCGCCGCGCTGTTAGCGCTGACCTTGTTGCTGGCTGAGGTATGCGGCGAGGACTATGAGCCGCTCAGCGCTTTGGCGTTGGCGGCGCTGCTGTGCCTGCTGTGGCGGCCGCTATGGCTGTTTTCTTCCGGCTTCCAGCTATCCTTTGCCGCCGCTTTCGGCATCAGCTACGGCTATGCGTATTTCGAGCGGCGGCTGCGCCGTCTGCCGGAATGGCTGCGCGGCAGCCTGGCGGTATCGCTGGCGGCGGCGCTATACACGCTGCCTTTGGTCGGCTATTATTTCTATCATATATCGTGGGCGGGCCTGCTGCTGTCGCCGTTGTTTTTGCTGTTGATCGGCGTGGTGGTGATGGGCAGCTTCATGGCGCTGGCCGTCAGCCTGTTCTGGCCGTGGTTAGCCGAAACGCTGCTGCTGGCGGCAGGCGCGCTGATGCGCCTGATCTATGAGGCCGCCGCCTTTGCCGCGTCTTTGCCGCTGACCGCCGTCGTCACCGGCGCGATACCGGTGGCGCTGGTGCTGCTGTTTTATGCGGGGCTGCTGTCGCTGCAAAGCCTTGAACGCCGGCGCGGCCGCCGTCAGTCAGTAGCGCTGCTGCTGGTTTTAGTGCTGACGCTGGCCATAACGCCGCCCTTGCTCAGCGCGCCGGCGCGCGCGGCGAACGGGGTCTTGGACGGCGAGCGGATATGCGAGACGGTATTTTTGGACGTGGGGCAGGGCGACGCGGCTCTGATGATATTGCCCGATCAGACGACGCTGCTGCTGGACGGCGGCGGTTCGGGCAGCGACCCGCGCGCTGTCGGCGAGCATGTGCTGCTGCCCTATCTCAAGTCGCGCGGTATTACCGGCATCGACTACATGATCGCCAGCCATCCCGACAGCGACCATATCGGCGGTTTGCTGACGGTAGTCGAGCATTTGCCGGTGGGCGAGCTGATCTATGCCGACGTATATCAGGACGAGCCGCTGTGGACGGAGCTGCTGACAGCGGCGGAGCTGCGGGGCGTTCGCCTGCATGACGTGGCGGCGGGCGACGTGCTGCATATCGGCGAGCTGCGCATCGAGATGCTGTGGCCGCGCCGCGATAGTCTCTGGAGCGATGACGACGGCAACTATGGTTCGCTGGTATGCGGCGCCGCATACGGCGAGGTGAGCACGCTGTTTTGCGGCGACGCGCCCGCCGATATACTGCTTTTGCTCAAGCCGCAGCCGGCGCAGCTGTTGAAGCTGGCGCATCACGGCAGCGACGGCTCCTATTGCGAGAGCTTTTATCAGGCGGCGGCGGCCGAGGCGGTGATAGTCAGCTGCAAGGCGGGAAACAGCTATGGTCATCCGGGACAAAAGGTGATAGAATATTGGCAGGAGCGGGCGCAGATCTGGCGCACCGATCAAGACGGCGCGATCAGCGTCTATACGGACGGCAAGGATTGGTATGCCGTAAGCGAGCTGTGAACGGCAGCGTGAGGAGCAGGGATGAAGCAGTTGATGACAGCCCTGGCGCAGGGATTGACCGCGCCGGTATATATATTCTACGGCGATGAGAGCTATTTGCTGGAGCAGGCGGTAGCCAAGCTGACGGCGGTGGTCGCGCCCGATAGCTGGAATATCGAGGTCTTTTACGGCGACGAATGCGCGCCGGCCGCGGTGGCCGAGGCGGCGCGCGAGGGCGCGATGTTCGGCGGGCGGCGGCTGGTGATCGTGCGCAATACGCCGTGGCTGAGCCGCAAAAAGGCGGCCAAGAAGGGCGGCGGCGAGGAAGGTTCCGGTACGGAAGAAAAAGCGGAGCAGCAGGGATACGACCTGGAGCCTTTATTAGAGTACGTGGCCGCGCCCAATCCAGACGCGGTGCTGCTGTTGACGGTGCGCGGCAATATTGACAATACGCGCAAGCTGGTCAAGGAGATCAAGAGCGTCGGGCGGGTGGTGCAATTCGCCGCGCTCAAGGACGCCGAGCGCGAGAGCTGGCTGCGCGACTATCTGCGCGCCGCCGGTAAAAGCGCCTCCAGACAGGCGTTGGCCTATATCGCGGTCAACAGCGGCGGCAGTCTGCTGCAATTGAAGAACGAAGCCGACAAGCTGCTGCTGTATTGCGGCGAGGCCGGCGAGATCAGTCTTGACGACGCGGAGGCCGTATCCAGCCACAGCGCTTTGGCCGGTGTGTTCAAGCTTACCGACAAGGTGGCGGCGCGCGAGGGCGCGGCGGCGGTGGAATTGCTGCATCAGCTGCTCAAGCAGGGCGAGGCGGCGCAGATGATCATGGCGTTGCTGGCTACGCAATACCGCAATATGCTGGCGCTCAAGGATATGCGCGAGCATGGTTTTCGCAGCGCGGAGGCCGTGTCCAGGCTCGGCGTCAATCCTTATGCCGGCGAGAAGGCGTTGACCGCCGCCGCCGCTTACAGCAAACGCCAGCTGCTGCGCGCGCTGCAAATACTGTTAGCCGCCGATCATGCCGCCAAAAACGGCGGCGGGCATATCGAGCAATTACTGGAAACGGCGATCCTGCGCATTTGCTGCCGCTGAGCCGCCGGGAGAGAGGACGATATGAAATTCAGCTCATTATATGTACACGTGCCGTTTTGCCTGCGTAAATGCGATTATTGCGATTTTATCTCCTTCCCCGTCGGGCAGTATCCGCAATTGTTCGCCGATTATGGCCGGCTGCTGCTGGCGGAGCTGGAGCTATGGCGGGAGCAGGCTGAGCTGTCGGCGCTGCAAACGCTGTATATCGGCGGCGGTACGCCGTCGCTGCTGCCGCCGGCGCAGCTCGCCGCGCTGATCGCCGCCTTGCCGCCGCTGGACGAGATCAGCATCGAGGCCAATCCCGAGAGCGTGGACGCGGCCAAATTGCGGGCGCTGCGCGCCGCCGGATGCAATCGTATCAGCTTTGGCGTGCAGAGCTTTGACGACGGCCTGCTGGCGGCCATGGGACGCGGACACAGCGCCGCCGCCGCCGTCGCGGCGGTCGGGCTGGCGCGGCAGGCCGGTTTCGCTAATATCGGGCTGGACCTGATCTACGGCCTGCCCGAGCAGAGCCTCAGCCAATGGCGGGAGACGCTGCTCAATGCCATGGAGCTGCGCCCGCAGCATATTTCGCTGTATGGACTGACTCTGCCGGCGGACAGTCCGTGGGGGCGGCGGGCGGCTGCCGGCGATTTAGCTGTTCCCGATGACGACGCGCAGGCGGAGATGCTGGAGCTGGCGATGCGGCTGCTGCCGGACGGCGGCTATCGCCATTATGAGATCGCCAATTTCGCGCTGGACGGCTATCAGAGCCGGCATAATCAGGCTTATTGGCGGCGGGAGAATTATCTGGGGCTGGGCTGCGCCGCCGCCAGCTGTCATCTTGCCGAGCGGTGGAGCAATTTCCGCGATCTGCCGGCCTATGCGGCGGCGGTGCAAGGCGGCGAGCTGCCGCTGTATGAGCGCGAACAGCTGCATATCGACGAGGTCATCGCCGAGGCGGTGTTTCTGGGGCTGCGTCTGCGCGAGGGGATAAACTTTGACGGCTTTGAGCGCCGCTATGGCTGCCGCGTCGAGCGCCGCTATAAGAAGCAGCTGCGCCGCCTGCATGATCTGGGGCTGCTGGAGCTTGATGAAGGCGGCATGCGCCTCAGCGATCATGGCGTGATGCTGGGCAACGAAGCGTTCAGGGAGTTTGTATAACGGGCGCTTGCGCCGGGTCATGAAGTATTTATTAGCGCGCCGTCATTAGGCGGTGCGCATAGGCACATTGGGCTCGAACCAATACGCCCCAGCGGGCGTATCGCCGCAC